>CAYNQF010000057.1:0-17233 GCA_964399265.1 uncultured bacterium
GGTCGTCCTACTTCCCGGACGAGGCCGTTGACACGAAGCAGCGCAAGGCCAAGACTACGGTGATGGCCAAGAGCGGTGAGACGGTGGTGATCGGGGGGCTGCTGCGCAAGGACGTCGTCGAGACCCACTTCAAGGTGCCGATCCTGGGCGACATACCGCTCCTGGGTGCTCTCTTCCGCAAGAGCATCACCAGTGATACCGACAGCGAGGTCGTGCTCTTCCTCACGCCGAGACTCGTCGGGGCCGAGGAGCTCAGCAAGTTGAGCCAGCGCATGGAGTCCGACTTCGACGCCAGGCTGCAGGAATAGCAGCGGGGGGGAGCGGTAGTCAGATGGCAGTGCTGCTGTTCATCGCCGGTGCGATCATCGGCAGCTTCCTCAACGTCGTCATATACAGAATGCCACGGGGGCGGTCGATAGTCCGCCCCCCTTCGGCATGTCCTCAGTGCGGTTCGCCGGTCAGGCCGTGGGACAACATCCCCATCTTGAGCTACTTGTTGCTCAGAGGAAGGTGCCGGGATTGCCGTGTCCGTATACCTGTTCGCTATCCGGCGGTCGAGGTGCTCTCCGGGCTCATTCCCGTTCTCATCTACTCGGTCTACGGGGTCGGAACCGCGCTGGCCGTCTACTGGCCCGTCGCCTGCGCGCTCCTCGTCATAGCCTTCATAGACCTGGACCTCAAGATCATCCCCGACAAGGTGACTCTGCCCGGCCTCGTGGCAGGACTGGTCGTATCGCCCCTGGCGGGGCTCACGACGCTTCCAGAATCGCTGATAGGTGCGGTGGTCGGCGGAGGTGTGCTCTACCTGATCGGTCTCCTGGGCGCGGCGGCGTTCCGCAAGGAGAGCATGGGCGGCGGTGACATCAAGCTCGCGGCGATGATGGGCGCCTTCCTTGGGTGGAAGGCCGTACTGCTCATGCTGTTCATCGCGTTCTTCGTCGGGGCCGTCGCCGGCATCGCGGTCATGGCCAGGGGAGGCAAGCGCGCTGACCACACCATTCCCTTCGGACCGTTCCTCGCTCTGGGTTCCTTCGTGTCCATGGTCTGGGGCGAGTCTCTGCTGGCCTGGTATCTCAAACTGCTGGGCTAGGGGAGCGCGGCGGCCCGGCCCGGTGGTCACGACCGGCGCGTCGCACGTCGGACGATGTCGATGCGCCGCCGGAGTTACCGGCAGGACGCCCAGCCGAAAGCCCCCGGTCGGAGAGACCGAGGGCTCTTGCTTGTGACTCGCTGCTGACTCAGTTGATTCTCACGTTGCCGTCGCGGAGGGTGTTGCCGTCTGGGACCGTGTTGCCGTCTGGGACCGCGCTTCTCTCCTCTGCCCTCCTAGGATCCCACCACCACAGCCATGCTCACGCTGTCCCGAGGGCTTGCGTCCGGCCACCGCAGCTTCACTTCGACCGACTTCAGCCGCACCGAATCGCCGGGGCTCGAGTGCGACACGGGTGTCACCGTCCAGGACAGACTCCCCAGCACGTCGTCCGTACCGTCCTGGGGCGAGCCCTCGCTGACTATGATCGTCGGGTCCGTTGGGTGCGCGCCGGACGTCATGCACACGCTCGAGACGTCGGCGTCCGAGCCGATGGACCCGTAGCCCGCCCTCATGAGCTGCTCGACCTTGCGCTCCACAAGGCGCAGAGCCATGCGTTTCTGGCCGCGGTGCGAGGTCATCACGCGGCCGGCCACCATTGCGTTGAAGACCGGCACCACGATGATCGCCAGGACCACGACGGCGATCAGCACCTCGATGAGGCCCGTGCCCTTCTCGGACGCGAGGTTTCCGCCCGCCCTTGTTCTTCCGTGCCTTCGTCCACGGGCGCGGAAGACGTCAGCGGAGGTCGCGCGTCCTCTAAGAATGTCCATTAGCATTGCAGTCCCTCGCGCGGCCTTCAGTTCCTGCAGACCGCCGTGGACGACAAGGAGACGGGCAAGTCGTCGCCCGCGTGGTCCTCCGTCTCCCTGTCGTCTCTCAGATAGATGTCGATGTTCACGACCTTGCCCGAGCTCACGCCGAAGCGCAGTGAATCGACGTCGGTGGCTACCTCGAATCCGTCCAGGTCTCTGATGTTGCCCTGACCGTCGAGGTAGTACCGGGCGATCAGGCTGTCGGTGCTCCCCGTCCAGTAGTAGACGTTGAGCGAGTCGCCCGCGCTCCCGACCGTCGCCGTGCTGCCGCTCCTGATCCCGCGCGCCATCATCTCCACGGCCAGAGAGCCATCTCTCTGGATGCGCGCGAGGGCAGCGGTTCCGTCCCAGGACCTCGTCGTCCCGACGTAGGAAGCCGTGGCTGCGATGATCACGCTTATCGCGACGCCCGCCCAGATCATGAGTTCTATCAGCGTGAACCCCGATTCGCCACGGGGCCGCGCGGCATCACTCAGTGAGTTTCTCCAGTTGCGCTGCATCTCGAGCCTTCCTGGTTTCGGCCTCCGTGGCCACCCGTTCCGATGCCCCCACGCGGGGTCCGGCCACGGCGTCAGGCGTCCCGCCCTATACCTCTCTCCAGCGCAGGTTGTAGTACTTGCCCGTGAGCAGGTACCCCGGCGGCTGGAGCGTCTCGAAGCGCGGGTCGTAGCAGTAGTTCTTCGCGTATCCGTTCTGGACCACGATCTCGTCGTTGTAGAGGTAGCCGGTGCCCACGGCGCCGCGGAAGCGCTGGATGATGCCTCCGTGCACGGTGAGCGTGCCCCTCGGCGTACCCTCTCTGTAGTTCTCCACGTAGAACGACGTGTTCAGCGCCATGATGTGCGCGTGTATGTTGCAGTCGGTGTGGTTCGCGTAATTGTCCGCGACGATCACGTTCGACTCCGACACCAGACCGAGCAGGTCGTCACAGCCCTGGTTCGGACCGTTGACCGGATCCGCGTCGCGGTAGACGAGGTCGTTCGTGATAGTGATGTCCCCGGACGATCCAAGAGTGAGCGCGCCGTCCAGCGTCCCCTGCACCGACACCGATCCGTCCACGTAGAAGACGCCGTTGAACGAGGATATCGGCACATCGTGCCAGACGCCGTCCTCCGTGTAGCTCACGTATCCCCAGAGCGTCGTCCCGCCGGACACGCGGCTAAGCTGGATCTGCGTGCTGCCGTTCACGTAGATGCCGCCGCTGTGAGCAAGCGACTCGAGGTCATCGAGGTACTCCGGCAGCTCAATGCCGCTCGCGCCCAGCTCGTAGCCCTGCTCGAACGTGGGCTCGTCGTGCGGCGCGTTGTCCGGGTCCGACGACTCCACGTGGTTCCAGTAATCGCCGTTGTAGTACATGAACGACGGGTCGTGGCTCGGATCGGGGTCGTCCGGACCACCGAAAGCACTCGAGACGTGTCCCGCGAAGTGAGGGTCTCCCATGATGTGCATCTGCCCGTTGGTGTGCAGCGCGCCGTTCAGGTAGTCGGCCGAGCAGAACCATACGGGTGTGATCGAGCCCGGAAGGTGTTCATCCTCTGTGAAGTAGATGAACTGAGCGAACGACTGCGTCATGACGTCGCGCTCCACAGTACGCGTCTGGCCTCCCGCGTTACCCGTGCCGCGAATGGTGTAGTATTTCCTGGACCTCCAGGGGTTGTTGGAGTCCGGGATGACGGTGACCGTGTAGGTGCCCTGCGCGAGGGTCTCCGGCGAAGCGCCGAAGGGGGAGAACGCACTCAGGCCCGCCGGGGGGTCGTTCTGTGCCTCAAGCCACGTGTGAGCTCTGGCGATGCCTGACTCCGCGAGGTAGAGGGCCTGCGAGCGGTCCTCGCTGTGCGCGGCCATGGCCGCGTCCCTTGCGGCGAACTCGAATACCGCGGCCGCCGTGAGGAGCATCACGAAGGCGACGACGGTCACGGCGATAAGCGCCGAGCCGCGTTCGTTCGAAGTCAGCGTAGCGTGCCTCATCATAGTGACACCCCTCCTGCCGCGTGAGGGCGCCCGGCGCCCCATGCGGCTGGCGTTACAGGAACTCTGCGAGTGGCCAGCATGCTGATGTGCATAGAATGTGCCACGCGGCCAGTATATTGCCGGCAGAGGCTGCTCGTAAGTTGTTGTTGGGTTGACAGATGGAAGAACGCCCACTCTGGTGAGTGGACGTTCGGCAATCTAGGTGACTCAGGGTGTTGCGGGCGTTGCGGAAGAGCCGGCTACCAGGCCACCCGGCTCTCGTAGGCGCCGATCACAATGAGCTCGCCGCCCTCGTCGCTTATGTCCTCGATGGTGACACCGCCGTCCACGAAGAACTGGATGGTGTCGCCCTCACGTATGACGAACGATTCATCCCCGATCGTCGTGCGGTACATCCCATCGACGCAGAGTATTACCATTTCGGCCAGGATCGGAGCGCGCTTGAATACCTCGCCGGGCTTGGTCCTCTTGTTGTTGACGTGCGTGTTGCCCCAGGGGCAGTCACACGTCAGGCGCTCAAAGTCGTAGGTCTTTCCGTCGGCTCCTACCGTGTAGGCGCGCTGTCGGTCGTGCTTCCCTACCAGGCATACGGGACAGAACGCGCGCTCTTCCACGAAGTGCGCCGGGCGCTCGCCCAGTGCCTTGGCTATCCGCTGCAGGGCTCCAATGGTGGGGGAGGTCTTGCCGCGTTCGATCTCGGATATGTGGGTCGCCGACATGCCGGAGCGAGCCGCGACCTCCTTCAGAGTCATGTCCTTCTTGAAACGTGCGAGCCTTAGACGCTCGCCAACTTCCTGCTTCGTCGGCATCAGTTTCTCCTGCGTTTCCTCATGTGTGGAAAGCTCGTCCCTACAGTGGGAGGACCATTGGGGTGGCCAGCACCAGCATGACCTCGCCCACATCTTCTCCGACGTTCTCGGATGTGAATCCGCCGTCCAGACGCGCTTGTAGCGTGTCGCCCTCGCGCAGGACGTGAGACTCGTCACCAACAGTGACTCTCAAGGTTCCCTTGACGACGATGAAGACGGCCTCCCCGACGACGGCGTGTCCCGCGGTCACCTGGCCGGGTTCAGTGTGTCGGGAGAACAGCTGCAGATAGCCTCGGGGTAGCCCCTTGGCGACGACCTGAAGGGACGCCGGCTTGCCCGTGGCGTCAGTCATGTAGAAGTCGTAGCGTTGGCCTAGCTTCGTCAGCCGGACCTCAGGCAGCTCGTCGTCGCGGACGAAGTACGATGATCTCTCGCCCAGTGCAGCCGCTATCCTCTGCAGCGCTCCAATGGTGGGAGAGGTCTTGCCCCTTTCGACCTCGGAGATGTGCGTGGCGGACATGCCGCAGCGGCTCGCGACTTCCTTGAGGGTGAGGTTTCGGTCGAAGCGGGCTATCCTTAGCCTACGTCCTAGTTCTTCTTTGCTGGGCATGCGATAGATGCGTCCTTTCCGTTTACACGTCGGCACCTTGCGGACCATTACACCGGTCCGGCGACGGTGTGCGACTCCGGATGCGCTCTGGAACTGTCCCTAATGGCGGGCCTTCTTCCCAGACTCCCTGGGGCCGATTCACAGTGACTAAGATAGTCCGGCACCGAATTTCGGTCAAGGGCAATCATTCACCGGAATCCGACATAGGCACCTAAGTGATTGATAGTCGCTCGGTTCAGACTGGGTACGCCGTCGACCGGCGGCCGTCCGGACCCCGGTCGGCGCGGGTTCATCGGGAGCCCTTCCGGGCCTGTTCGTCCCCTGCACCGGCCTCTCTTTCTTGACGCCAGACATCGGCCCTGATACTCTCTGCTGTTGGCCAAAATCGCCGCCTTTCTCTGGTCCCTTTTTCCGCTGGAGGCCCTTATGGTGAGCGACCTTGAGAGGATGTTCTCGGAGAACGCCAGGGGGATGAAGAAGTCGGTCATCCGGGAGCTTCTCAAGCTCACGCGGAGGCCCGAGGTCATCTCTTTTGCCGGAGGACTTCCCGATCTGAGCGCATTCCCCGTCGAGGAGGTGTCGCAGGTCACGGTCGACGTGCTGAAACGCGACGGCGTGAACGCTCTGCAGTACAGCCCGACCGAGGGTGACGCGAGGCTCAAAGACGAGCTGATCGCGCACCACGAGCGGGAGGACGGCATCACGCTATCTCCTGAGAACATTCTGATCACAGTTGCGTCTCAGCAGGGACTCGATCTTGTCGCGAAGATATTCATCGACCGCGGAGACGCGGTGATCGTAGGACTGCCGACGTATGTTGGGGGACTGGGGGCATTCAGGGCGTACGGCGCCGACATGCTGGGTGTTTCGCTGGACGAGCAGGGAATGAAGATGGACACGCTCGAGCGCAAGCTCGAGAGACTCAAGAAGGACGGACGCAAGCCCAAGTTCATCTACGTCGTGCCCGATTTCCAGAACCCGGCCGGCATCACGATGACCGAGGAACGCAGACGCAAGCTGATCGAACTCGCGCACTGCTACGATGTGCTCATCCTGGAAGACAGCCCCTACAAGGAGCTGCGGTACGAGGGCGAGAGCGTCAAGTCGATATTCGGCCTCGACGGCGACAACCAGGTCGTCGGTCTGCACACGTTCTCGAAGATCCTCTTCCCGGGCATGAGGCTCGGCTGGGTGATAGGGCCGGAGGCGGTCATTCAGAAGCTCACGATCGCTAAGCAGTCGACCGACCTCTGCACTCCGGCGTTCACTCAGGCGATCGTGGCCGAGTTCGCGTCGCGTGGACTCCTTCAGAAGAACATCGACAACGTGAAAGTCGTCTACCGCGAGAAGCGGCAGGTCATGCTGAACGCTCTCGAGGAGCACATGCCGAAGCTGCCGGGGCTCAAGTGGACGAAGCCGCAGGGCGGGCTGTTCCTCTGGGTGACCCTTCCGAAGTACATGGATACTGAGGAGTTGTTCTTCGAGGCCGTGGAGCAGAACGTGGCGTTCGTGACAGGAACCGCCTTCTACGCGAACAACGGCGGCCGCAACTCGATGCGCCTCAACTTCTCGTTCCCGACCAGCGAGGACATCGTCGAGGGGATCAAGCGGCTTGCCAAGGTAATAGAAGAGCACGACAGGGTCAAGAAGACGTCGAGCGATATACTCGTGACGCCCTAGGGCGCCGCGGGTCGTCGCCGGCGGGCGGGCCGGCCGCACTGTGCGTCCCGCGCCCGGCGGACACGGAAGAGGAAGGGCCTTGAGGGCCCACAGAAACGGAGTCGAGTTAATGCCGCAGCTGGACAAGAAGGCCGACCTTGCGGGACCGGGCGTCAGCACGTACGAGGAAGTCGCCAAGATCCTTCCCACGGACTACAAGCCGGTCCTTCCTCCGATGGAGAGGATGAAGGCGCTCTACGAGATCAAGAGGTACGTCGAGGACGGGATGGCGCGCGAGCTCAACCTGCAGCTCGTACAGGTTCCTCTCATCGTCGACAAGAACAGCGGTGTGAACGACTACCTCGACCGCGACGGTTCCCGCACGCCGGTCGAGTTCAACTGCGGCCTCGGACTCGACACGCCCATCCGGGCCCAGGTCGTCCAGGCCGCGACGAAGTGGAAGCGCATGGCGCTCGCGCAGTTCGGGTGCTCGGTAGGCGAGGGGATCAACACCGACATGCGCGCGGTCCGCAAGGACTACTTCCTCGACCACGACCACTCGAGCTACGTCGACCAGTGGGACTGGGAGAAGGTCATAACCGAGAAGGACCGCAACCTCGACTACCTGAAGGACACGGTCAGCAGGATCTGGAAGGTCCTGGTGGGTGCCGGCAGGCATGCACAGGAGCTGTTTCCGGAGCTCAGGGACAGCAGGTACCCGGACTTCCCGGATGAACTCGAGTTCTTCCACGCCGAGGAGATCCTGCAGATGTACCCGGACCTCCCGCGCAAGCAGCGCGAGACGGCGATACTGCAGGAGCATCCCGCCATCTTCATCATCGGCATCGGATGGGTCCTCGACGACGGTTATCCGCACGAGATGCGCGCGGCCGACTACGACGACTGGATCACCGAGACGATCGAGAAGAACGGGAAGAAGATGCATGGCCTGAACGGCGACATCCTGGTCTGGAACCCCGTGACCAAGCGTCGCCACGAGCTGACGTCCATGGGCATCCGCGTGACCAAGGAGACCATGAAGAAGCAGCTCGAGATCTCAGGGCAGATGGACTTCCTGAAGCTCCCGTACCACCAGGCCATCCTCAACGACGAGATACCGCTCTCCATAGGAGGCGGCATCGGGCAGGCCAGGACCTACATGTACTTCCTCCGCACGGCGCATCTCGGCGAGGTCACGGTGACGGTGTGGCCGGAGCAGCTCAAGAAGATCTGCGCGGAGCGGAACATCGACGTGCTGGAATAGGCCCTCACGGTGGCTAGCGCCCACCGAGGCGGTTCTTGACGGGCGGCGGGACCCACTGGGCTCCGCCGCCCGGCTTCGTCGGGACACGGCCTTCAGCATGGGCGCTTTGTGTGCTATCATCCGCGCGCGAGAGGGGCCGCACGCGGCCCGTCCCAGCCCCGGTGCGCAGCTGGGCCGGGGTCTTCCGGACATCACGGCGGTGAGCGATGAGCGACATCTACAGGATACTGGCCGTCAATCCGGGCGGCATGACCACGAAGATCGCCGTGTACGAGGGCGAGGAGCGGGTCCTCGACGCGTCGCTCGAGCATCCGAAGGAGGAGCTGGACGCCCTCATTCCGGAGGGCAAGCTCCTCGACTATGCATGCCAGCTGGACTATCGGAAGGACGCGATAAAGAAGGCCCTGGCCGACGCCGGCCAGCTCGGCCGTCCCTTCGATGCGGTCGTCGGCCGGGGAGGGCTCCTTCGCTCGATCCCGAGCGGGACGTACGACGTGAACGCGCAGCTTCTCGAGGACGCCACGGCCGGCTACCAGGGGCAACATGCGTCGAACCTGGGCGCTCTGCTCGCAGACGCGCTGGTGCGCGACCTGGGGGGGAGGGCGTTCATCGTGGACCCGGTCTCCGTCGACGAGTTCGAGACGCTGGCGCGGTACTCGGGGCACAAGGACATCGAGCGGAAGAGCCTGGGGCACGCGCTGAACACCAAGGCCACGGCGCGCAAGGCGGCGAAGGCCCTCGGCCGGCCGCTCGGGAACGTGAACCTCGTCGTCGCGCACCTCGGGAGCGGAATCTCGATCACTCCGCTCACCGACGGCAGGATGGTCGACGTGAACAACGCCGCGTCCGGGGGGCCGTTCTCGCCCGAGCGCTCGGGCGGACTGCCCTTGATCGAGATGCTCGACTACATGAAGGAGAACGACGTCGGCATCGACCGCATGAAACGGATCATCCTGCGTGAGAGCGGGCTTTCGTCCTACATGGGAACGAACGACTACAGGGCGGTCGCCGACGCGGCGGCGGGCGGCGACTCGAAGGCCGCCGAGGTCATCGACGCGATGGCCTACCAGATCGCGAAGGAGATCGCGGGCATGGCATCGGTGCTGAGCGGGCGGGTCGACGCGATCGTCTACTCCGGCGCCATGGCGCACTCGGAACGTCTGGTGGACCTCGTGCACGCGCGCGTCGGGTTCATCGCCGACAGGCTCGTGATGCCGGGCGAGAACGAGCTGGAGTCGCTCGCCATGGGTGCGCTGCTCGTCCTTCGCGGCGACGAAGAGCCCAGAACCTATCCCAACGGTTGACGCGCTCCCACGGCCCGACGGTCGGCGAGCAAGTGACGGGTTCGTGACGAGCTGACGGCAAGATCCCCAAGGAGGAACGGATGGCGGCAGCAGGTCCCCCCAGGACGTTCGACGAGATACGAGAGCGGGCGCTCCGCCTGGCGGGCGAGCGCGGAAGAGCCAGACTCGGCATAGCGGCCGCGTGGGATCCCTGCGCGCTCGAGGCGGCGAAGGACGCCTGCGACCTCGGGCTCGTGGAACCGGTGCTGATCGGCGACCGGGGCATGATCGAGGCGGCGGCTGCGGAACTCGGGTTCGACATCTCCTCGTGGGAGATCGTGGAGACAGACGGTCCGCTGGGGGCGGCCGGCAGGACGATAGAGCTCGTCAGGAGCGGGGACCTCGATTTCATCATGAAGGGCAAGATACAGACGGCCGACCTCATGAGGGCCGCGCTCAACCGGGAGACCGGCATCAGGGCCGGCCGGCTCATGAGCCACCTGGCGCTCCTGTGGACCCCGACGTTCGGGCGCATCCTCGGGCTGTCCGACGGCGGCATTGTCCTGAGCCCCGACGTCGAGAAGAAGGCCGACATCATAAGGAACTCGGTCGACGCGATGCACAAGCTGGGTTGGGAGAACCCGAACGTGGCGGTGATCTGTGGGCTCGAACTCGTGAACCCGGCCATGCCGTGCACCGTCGACGCCGACGAGCTTGCGAAAATGAACCAGAACGGGCAGATTACGGGCTGCGTGGTCGACGGCCCGTTCGGGTTCGACAACGCCATCAGCGAGATCGCCGCCGAGCGCAAGGGCGTCAAGAGCCCCATCGCCGGCAAGGCCGACCTCGTCATCGTCCCGGAGATAGAAGTGGGCAACGTGCTCTACAAGGGGCTCGTGTTCATGACCGAGGGCGTGCGGACCGCCGGCGTGCTTCTCGGCGCACGTGTGCCGATCGTCATGGTCTCGAGGTCCGACGGGGCCGACGCCAAGCTCAACGCGATAGCAGTCGGCGCCGTCGTAGCATACGCGTCGCGGGCGGACTGACCGGGTTGGCCGCACGAGGAGACCGGCCGGTGACGCCGGGCTGCGTCCTGTGCGCGCCCGACAGCGAGAGTGGCGGAACTGGCAGACGCGCTGGATTTAGGATCCAGTAGGGCAACCTGTGGGGGTTCGAGTCCCCCCTCTCGCACCACTCTTCCAGGGCGGCGCGCGGCGCCGCACAGGATGGACAGCAGGAGGTCGGAACGGCCTCCGGCGCGGCCCGTAACGGGGGCCGCGGCACAGTATGTGCACTGAAAGGAGCACCTGTTGAAGGTTCAGGTGAAGGAACTTGACAACTGGATTAGAGAGCTTCGGATCGGCATTCCCGAGGCGGACGTTGACGCGAAGTACAAGGAGCGTCTAGACCAGTACAGACAGGAGTTCGCGGCCGACGGTTTCCGGAAGGGCAAGGCCCCGATGAACATGGTGGAGGGCCGCTTCGGGAACATGGCGCGGGCCGAGGCCATCGAGTCGATGATGCCCGATGCCATCGCGGATGCCGTGCGCGAACACGGCCTTCGGCCGATCTGTGATCCGGTGGTCGAGAGCATCGAGACGGCGCCGGCCGACGGTCACTACCACTTCACCACGACCATCGGCGTGCGTCCGGAGATAGAACTCAAGGAGTACGAGGGGCTCGAGTTCATCGAGCGTGTACCGATAGTCTCGGGGGAGGATGTCGAGCGCGCGATCGAGGAACTCCGCGAGCGTAACGCCGACCTCGCCCCGGTGTCCCGCGCCTCCGTGGACGGCGACTTCATCTTCATCGACTACGTGAGGCTCGACGAAGAGGGGAACGAGGTTCCGGACTCGAAGGTCGAGGACGCGCCGTACGAACTTGGGGCCCAGCAGATACCGCCGGAACTCGAACGGGCGCTCGTCGGCGCAGCGGCAGGTGAGGAGAAGAAGGTAGCGATCCCGTTCCCGGCGGACTCCGGTGTCAAGGAGCTGGCGGGAAAGACGGTCAACTTCGACGTCACGGTCAAGGAGGTGCGCGAGAAGCGCATGCCTCCGGTCGACGACGCGTTCGCCAAGAAGGCGGCCGACGCCGAGACGGTGCTCGACCTCCGCGTGAAGGTGCGCAACAGCCTCGAGTCGCAGGCTCGGGCGTACGCCAGGAGGAGGCTCGAGGAGGAACTCGTACACACGCTCCTGGAGAAGAATCCGTTCGAGCTTCCTGAGTGCCTCGTCCGCGAGCGCCTCGACCTGATGCGCGAGAGGATGCAGTCGAGAAGGCCGGAGGGAGCGCCGCCCATCGACCAGAGCGAGTTCGACGAGGTCTACAAGCCGGTCGTCGTACATCAGCTCAAGGCGGGGCTGCTGCTGGGTGCCATCGCCGAGAAGCACGGACTCGAGGTGAGCGAGGACGACGTCAGGAAGAGGATCACGGAGATAGCCGAGTCCGAGGGAAGGGACCCGGAACAGCTCATCAAGGACCTCGAGGGCAGCGAGCTGATCGACCAGCTCAGGGACGACCTGTGGTTGTCCAAGGTCCACGAGTTTGCCCTCAGCCTCTCGAAGGTCACGACCGAGGAGGTGGAGGTCCCGAAGGAAGAGGGCCAGGAAGCGAAGACCGCTGACGAGTAGCAGTTCCAGGGGGCCGGCCGCGTGGGGCGGTCGGAACGGAGGACACGATCAGATGGGACTGACACCTTTTGTGATCGAGCACACGAGATTCGGCGAGCGGTCCTACGACATCTTCTCGAGGCTGCTCAGGGACAACATCATCTTCATCGGCATGCCGATCGACGACAAGGTCGCCAACACCGTGATCGCCCAGCTCCTGTTCCTGGAGGCCCAGGACCCGGAGCGTGACATCTACATCTACATCAACAGCCCCGGCGGCTACGTCGCGTCCGGGCTCGCGATCTATGACACCATGCAGTACATCCGGCCCGACGTCCACACGATCTGCATGGGACAGGCGGCCAGCATGGCCGCGGTCCTGCTCGCGGCCGGGAAGAAGGGCAAGCGTTCCGCTCTGCCGCACACGCGCGTGATGATCCACCAGCCGGCCGGCGGCAGCGAGGGGCAGGCCAGCGACATCGAGATCTACGCCAAGGAGATCATCCTCATGAAGGAGAGGCTGGTCGAGATCCTGGCGGAGCACACGGGGCAGACGCGCGAGAAGATCCAGGCCGACTCCGACAGGAACTACTTCATGTCGGCGGAGGAAGCCAAGGAGTACGGCCTCATCGACGAGGTGATCGTCCGCAAGAAGGAAGGTCCGAAGAAGAAGTGACCAATTCGGGGTCTGTTGCGGTGGCTGCGGGCGCGGTTATGTTGTTCACCGTAGCGTAGGAAGGAAGCCCGGAGACTCGCCTGGAGCGAGTTTTCCGGTAGAATGGACCGCGCGACGACCGTCGAACCGTACGGAGGCGGCCGCCGGCAACGTGCACTAGGAGAAGAGATGCTTCACATAGAGCACGACGACGAGATCATCGAGTTCAGCGATAAGCTGCCGATCGTGCCTCTTCGGGACCTCGTTCTCTTCCCGCGCATGATCGTGCCCCTTCTCGTGGGGCGCCAGCGCTCGGTGAACGCGCTCGAAGAGGTCATGCACGCTGACAAGATAATGTTCGTCGTCACACAGCGCATGGTCGAGACGCAGGACCCCGAACCGGACGACCTGTACAGGGTCGGGACGGTGGTGCGGGTGCTGCAGCTCCTGAGGCTGCCTGACGGGACCATGAAGGTCCTTGTCGAGGGCCTCGCGAGAGCGACCGTGCGGAGATTCACGAAGAGCGATGATTATATCTCGGCCCGCATCGAGGTGCTCAGGGACGAGGTCGACAAGACCGTCGAGACCGAGGCGCTCATGAGGAGCGTCGCGAGCCAGTTCGAGGAGTACGTGCAGCTTTCCAGGAAGATCCCGGAAGAGGTGCTCGTCTCCGTGTCGAACATGGACGACGTCGCGAGGTTCGCCGACACCGTTGCCACGCACCTGTCGGGCAAGATGGAGGAGAAGCAGCAGGTCCTCGAGGCCGCCGAGGTGACCCTGAGGCTGCGCATTCTCGCGAGGGCTCTCTCCGGCGAACTCGAGATCCTGAGGCTCGAGAGGAAGATCGAGCATCAGGTGAGGGAGCAGCTCCAGAAGAGCCAGAAGGAGTTCTACCTCCATCAGCAGATGAAGGCCATCCAGGAGGAGCTGGGGCAGGAAGGTGACGGGACTCCCGAGGTCGCCGAGCTACAGCAGGCGATCGAGGACGCTCACATGAGCGAGGAGGCCGAGAAGAAGTCCCTGGCCGAGCTGGACAGGCTCAAGAAGATGTCTCCCATGTCGCCCGAGGCGACCGTCGTCCGCACGTACATCGAGTGGATGACATCGATGCCCTGGGACAAGAGGACCAAGGACAGGGACGACATCGCCGAGGTCGAGCGCATCCTCGAAGAGGACCACTACGGCCTCAAGAAGCCGAAGGAGCGCATCCTGGAGTACCTCGCGGTCCTGAAGCTAACGAACAAGGTCAAGGGACCCATCCTGTGCTTCGTCGGCCCTCCGGGCGTCGGCAAGACGTCGCTGGGCAAGTCGATCGCGCGGGCCCTCGGGCGCGAGTTCGTTCGCGTCTCGCTGGGCGGCGTGCGCGACGAGGCCGAGATCAGGGGGCACAGGCGTACCTACATCGGCTCCATGCCCGGCCGCATCATCCAGGGGCTCAAGAAGGCCGGTTCGAAGAACCCGGTCTTCCTGCTCGACGAGATCGACAAGATGAGCTCCGACTTCCGCGGCGACCCGGCGTCGGCGCTGCTCGAGGTGCTCGACCCCGAGCAGAACTGCACGTTCAACGACCACTACCTCGATGTCGACTTCGACCTGTCCGAGGTGATGTTCATCACGACCGCGAACGTGCTGCACACGATACCGCCGGCACTCGAGGACCGCATGGAGGTCGCCAGGCTCCCCGGGTACCTGAAGCATGAGAAGATCCAGATCGCCAAGCAGTTCCTTGTGCCGAAGCAGCTCGAGGCCAACGGTCTGGACAGCCTCGGCGTCACGTTCACGAACTCGGCGCTGGTCCGCATCGTCGAGGACTACACACGCGAGGCGGGCGTCCGCAACCTCGAGCGCGAGATCGCCAACATCTGCCGCAAGCTCGCCCGCGAGCAGGCCAGCGGCAAGCGCACCAGCAAGAGCGTGACGGCCAAGACCGTCGCGAGGCTGCTGGGCATGCCGCGGTTCCTGTCGCAGGAGATCGAGACCGAGCAGAGAGTGGGCGTCGCGACAGGGCTCGCCTGGACCAGCGTCGGCGGCGAGATACTCACCGTCGAGGTGCTGACGATGAAGGGCGACGGCCAGCTCACGCTGACCGGCAAGCTGGGCGAGGTCATGCAGGAGTCCGCGAAGGCGGCGCTCTCCTACGCGAAGGCGCACGCCTGCGAACTCGGCATCGACGAGGACAAGCTTGAGAACCTGGACATACACATTCACGTTCCCGAGGGCGCCATCCCGAAGGACGGCCCCTCCGCCGGCGTGGCCATGGCTACCGCGCTGGTGTCGGCGCTGACCGGCAGGCCCACGAGGTCTGACGTCGCAATGACCGGCGAGATCACGCTCGGCGGCAAGGTGCTGCCCATAGGCGGTCTCAACGAGAAGGCGGTCGCCGCGCACAGGGCCGAGGTCAAGACCCTGGTGATACCGTCGAGGAACGAGAAGGACGTTACGGAGCTTCCGAAGCAGGTCAGGCGCGACCTCAACATCGAGCTGGTGGAGCGCCTGGACCAGGTCTTCGACCTTGCGTTCGAGGGCTGGAAGCGCGTTTGTCCGAAACCCGAGGAGGAACGCAGCGGCACCACGCACGCGGAGCCTCCTCTGGCGCCACCTCCGGCGAACTAGCACAGAGAAGGACTCAACGAGAGGCCCCGCGGATGATGCGCGGGGCCTCTTTCTTTGCTACCCTTGTGCGCTCAGGAGCGTCGCCTGCCGACCCGGGGGCTTCCCGGACGCGCGGCAGCGGTGCGCGGGCAGGACGACGTTCAACGGGCGAGACTCTGAGCGGGGGACAGCAGTTGAAGATCCAGAAGGCAGAGTTCATGCTGGGCGCGGCAAGACTGGACCAGCTCCCCAGGAGCGGTCTACCGGAAGTCGCGCTCGCCGGCCGCTCGAACGTGGGCAAGTCCTCGCTCCTGAACAAGCTCATGGGGCGCAAGAGCCTCGCGCGCATCTCGAAGACGCCGGGCAAGACCCGTGAGATGAACCTGTACAACATCGACTCCCGGCTCATCATCGTCGACCTGCCGGGCTACGGGTTCGCCAAGGTCCCGGGGCACATGAAGCGGAACTGGGGCGCAGTCATCGAGGAGTACCTCAACAGCCGCGAGGAACTGGCCGGCGTGGTGCATCTGGTCGACGCCAGGCATGAGCCGAGCGCCGACGACGTGAGCATGCACGAGTGGATAAGACACTACGAAGTCCCGGCGTTGATTGCGGCAACGAAGGCTGATAAGATACCTAGGTCCAAGCGCGCGCGTTCCCTCGCCACCATCAGGAGCGTTCTCGACCCGGCGGAGGATACCCAGTTGGTGCTCTTCTCCTCCGTAACGGGCGACGGCGTGGGCGAGATCTGGAAGTGGGTGTGGGCGACAGCCGGGGCTGTCTGAGAAGTCCGGCAGGCCGGCGCTTCACCGGAGGCAAGAGATGAAGTCGAAGCTGTTCACGCCGGGACCGACGAAGATCCCGGGAGCGGTGCTGAATGCGGTGGGGAAGCAGGTGCTTCACCACAGGTCGCCGGAGTTCTCAGAGAAGGTCCGGCACGTCCAGGACGAACTCGGACGACTCCTGCAGACGCACAACGACACGCTCCTCTTCACCTGCTCCGGTACGGGCATGATGGAGGCGGCCGTCGCGAACCTGCTCTCCAGGGGCGACAAGGCCATCTGTCTCAACAACGGCGTCTTCGGACAGCGCTGGGCCAATATCTGTGCCGCGTACGGCGTCAGCGCGATCAACCACGCCGTGCCGTGGGGTGAGAGCGTCGACCCGAACGATCTCGAACTGCTGCTGCACCAGCACCGCGACGCGAAGGTCGTATTCGCGATCCACAGCGAGACTTCGACCGGCGCCCTGAACGACGTCAAGGCCCTGGGCGAGATGGCCAAGGAGCACGACGTCGTCATGGTCGTCGACGCGACATCGAGCGTCGGCGTCCACGAGATACGCATGGACGAGTGGGGGATCGACGTCATCGTCGCGGGCACGCAGAAGGCGCTCATGACGCCCCCGGGGCTCGCGTTCGTGGCGCTGAACGGTAGAGCGTGGGCGCTCGTGTCGGAATCCGACCTCCCGACGTTCTACTTCGACTTCACGAAGACATGGAAGAGGCTTCAGAAGAAGGGCCAGACACCGTTCACGACCGCAGTCTCGCTCGTGTACGGCCTCGAGGTAGCGCTGGCCATGATGGAGAAGGAAGGCTGGGACAACGTATACAGGCGTCACGCGACGATGGGGGCTGCCGTCCGCGCGGCGGTGAAGGCCTTGGGGTTCGGCGTTCTGGCCACGAACTCCGTCGACGGGCTCACGGTCTCCGTCTGTCCCGAGGGCGTCGACGGGAATCAGCTTGTCCGGGTCCTGGACGATGAGTTCGGAGTCCGTGTAGCCGGCGGACAGGAGGACCTGTCCGGCAAGGTGATACGCATCGGGCACATGGGCGGGATACGAGAGCGCGACCTTGCGATGGTCATAAGCGCGCTCG
>CAYNQF010000058.1:0-16312 GCA_964399265.1 uncultured bacterium
CAAGTACAACATCGTGCACGACGCCCTCGACAGGCACATGAAGACGAGCAAGAAGGACGACGTTTGCTTCGTGTTCGAAGGCGAGCCCGGCGAGACGAAGGAGTGGACGTACGAGGAGATGTACCACGCGGTCAACAGGCTCGCCAACGCGATGAAGAGCCTGGGCATCAAGAAGGGAGACAGGGTCGGCATATACATGCCGATGCTCGTCGAGCTTCCCATAGCGATGCTCGCGTGCGCCAAGATCGGCGCCATCCACTCGGTGGTGTTCTCAGGCTTCAGCCCGCAGGCGCTCGCCGAGAGGTTGAACGACTGCGAGGCCAAGCTCACGATCACCTGCGACCACTTCTGGCGCCGTGGCTCCAAGGTCGATCTCAAGACGCAGACCGACGCGGCCGTGAAGGCGTCTCCGAGCGTGGAGAACGTGATCGTCTTCAAGCGCACCGGCGATCCGGTTCCGTGGACCGAGGGGCGCGATCACTGGTGGCACGAGATCTGCGGGAAGCAGTCGGACGAGTGCGAGACCGAGCAGCTCGATGCCAACGACCTCCTCTACATTCTCTATACCTCCGGCACGACGGGCCATCCCAAGGGCATCCAGCACGCGCACGGCGGGTACGCCGTCGGGACCGCCGCGACGCTCAAGTGGGTCTTTGACCTGCAGGAAGGCGATACGTGGTGGTGCGCGGCAGACATCGGTTGGGTGACGGGCCACAGCTACATCGTCTACGCCCCGATGATCCTGGGCGCCAAGTCGGTGCTCTACGAGGGCGCCCCGGCGTTTCCCGAGGCCGACAGGTGGTGGGAGATGATCGAGCGCCACAACGTGACGGTGCTCTACACGTCGCCGACCGCGGTGCGCGCCCACATGCGTCTGGGAGAGGAACACCCGCAGAAGCACCCGATGAAGTCCCTGAGGCTTCTCGGTTCCGTGGGTGAGCCCATCAACCCCGAGGCGTGGATGTGGTACCACAAGTACGTCGGCAACGAGCGCTGCCCCATCATGGACACGTGGTGGCAGACCGAGACGGGCCACTTCATGATCACTCCGCTGCCCATCACGCCGCTCAAGCCGGGCTCGGCGACGAAGCCGTTCCCGGGCATCGCGGCCAAGGTCTACAATGAAGAGGGTAAGCCGATCACGAACGCCGGCGGTAACCTCGTGATACAGAAGCCGTGGCCGGGCATGCTCCGCGGTCTCTACAAGAACCCGGAGCGGTACAAGGACGTCTACTGGAGCAGGTACAAGGACACGTATCTGGCCGGTGACGTCACGAGGATGGACCAGGACGGCTACTTCTGGATCCAGGGCCGCGCGGACGACGTGCTGAATGTGGCCGGCCACAGGATCGGGAACTCAGAGGTCGAGTCGGCTCTCGTCAGCCATCCCAGGGTGGCGGAGGCGGCAGTCATCGGGAAGCCGCACGAGCTCAAGGGCGAGTCGCTCTGCGCGTTCGTCGTGCTCAGGAAGGGCGTCGAGCCCACCGATGAGCTCCGCAAGGAACTCAGAGAGCACGTCGGCGTCGAGATCGGCAAGATCGCGCGACCGGACGAGATCTGGTTCGTGCACGACGTGCCGAAGACGCGCTCCGGCAAGATCATGCGCCGTGTCATCCGCGCCAAGGCGATCGGCGAGGAGGTCGGCGACACGTCGACGCTTGCCAACCCGGAGGCGGTGGAAGAGATCGGCAAGGCTCACTAGCGGTTGGGTGTAAGAGGGGGGTGGCCTCCGCGTGGGGCCACCCCCGTTCCAGGCAAGAGGTAGCAGGGACGGCCCATGAGCCGTAGGCGGTCCCAGCGGCAGAAGGCGAGCCTCGGGCGACCGCGGCGGTCGCCGCGGCGGCCTTCGGGCCAAGGAGATGAAATGGCAGGAGAGAAAACCATCAATCGCGGCCTGGTCGTTCTCGGCGCGCTGGTGATCCAGCTGTGCCTCGGCGCGATCTACGCATGGAGCGTCTTCACACCGAAACTGAACGCCGCCGTGTCACAGGGCGGCTTCGGGTTCACCGCGACGCAGACGCAGGTCGTCTTCTCCGTCGGTCTGGCGACGTTCGCGGTCGTCATGGTTCTGGCCGGACGCTGGCAGGCCAAGGCGGGCCCGCGCACGGTGGCGCTCACGGGCGGCATACTGCTCGGCCTGGGCTACATCCTGGCCAAGTTCCTGGGCACGACCTTCGCCGGACAGGTGATCTGCATAGGTCTGATCGGCGGCGCCGGCATCGGTCTGGCGTACGTCTGTCCGATCGCGGTGGGTATGAAGTGGTTCCCCGACAAGAAGGGGATGATAACCGGCCTCGCGGTCGCGGGCTTCGGATTCGGAGCGCTCATCTGGATCAAGCTCGCGGGTTCGTGGGGACACCTCATCGACTCGATGGGCGTGCTGAACGTCTTCGGGCTTTACGGCATCATCTTTCTGATCGCCGTGGGCCTGGCGAGCTTCACGATGGTCAACCCGCCCAAGGGTTGGCTGCCGGCCGGGTACACGCCGCCCGCGCCGGGCGGAGACGCGAAGAAGGGCATCAGCGGCCACGAGATGATGCCGAACCAGATGCTGCGCACGCCTCAGTTCTACCTGCTGTGGATCGTGTTCGTCTTCAGCGGGATGGCCGGTCTCATGACGATCGGCATCATCAAGCTGTTCGGGATCGACGCCCTCGAAGCGGGGGGGATGACGGCGGTCGAGGCCAGCGCGATAGCCGGAACCGCGATGGCGGTCTTCTACTCGCTGGCCAACGGCATCGGCCGGATCGTCTGGGGAACGCTCAGCGACAAGCTCGGGCGCAAGCTGTCGATCTTCATCATGACGCTGACGCAGGGCATCATGATGCTGCTCTTCTACTACATGGGCGGGACGCCGGCGCTCCTGTTCCTGGGCGCGGCGATCATCGGCTTCAACTTCGGCGGCAACTTCTCGCTCTTCCCGACGGCCACGGCCGACTTCTTCGGCCCGATGCATGTGGGGCAGAACTACGGCTGGATCTTCACGGCGTACGGCGTGGGAGGCATCGTCGGCCCGATCATGGCCGGCCACTTCCGCGACCAGGGCGCGGCCGCCGGGGACGTGGCGGCGTGGCTGCCTGCGTTCATGATCAGCGGCGCCCTGTGCATAGTGGCGGCGATAATAACCATCGCCACGAAGCCGCCGAAGGCCGTGGGGGTCAAGTAGTCGAGAGCGGGCGACCGGGGCGGTGCTCTGGGCGTGAACGGCCCGGCCGCGACGCGAGGAATCCTGGAACGGAGCCGGGCGTTGTGGCGTCCGGCTCCGTACCCAGGCGGGCTCACTTGTGCCTTGACAGGCGGCGAGGATTGCCTATAATCTAGTGGTTTGAAGCAAACATGGCGAACCTCGTACGCTGGTATGGATGTGGACCGAAGTGGAGGACGGTTTGAGCTACGCCATCATCAGGAGCGGCGGCCTTCAGTACCGCGTCTCGGAGGGGGACGTTGTTCGCGTGCCGCGCATGAGGGCCGAGGTCGGTCAGAGTGTCACGATCGACGAGGTCCTGGCGGTGAGCGACGGAGGCAAGCTTGCCGTGGGTACGCCCCTCGTGGCAGGAGCTTCCGTGACAGCGGAACTCGTGCGTCACGGCAAGGGCAAGAAGGTCATCGTCTTCAAGAAGAAGAGAAGGAAGGGCTACCAGGTGAAGAAGGGGCATCGGCAGGACTTCACCGAGCTCCGAATCACCGGTATCGCCTCGTAGGGCGGAAGATCTGGGGGTGTTGAGAAGTGGCACACAAGAAGGGTGTCGGAAGCTCCAGGAACGGACGCGACTCTCAGTCGCAGCGCCTGGGCGTTAAGCGCTACGGCGGGCAGTTCGTGCGCGCGGGGACCATCATCCTGAGACAGCGCGGAACGAAGTTCTACCCCGGCGAGAACGTGGGGAAGGGCAGTGACGACACGCTCTTCGCCACGAAGGACGGGCACGTCAAGTTCGAGCGTTGGGGCAGGACGAGGAAGCGCGTCAACGTGGAGTAGAGCGGAAGGGACGAACGTCCTCGTGTTACGAGAGAGAACCGATCGGGAAGAGGGAGTGCCCTTGGACGACGATGACGGTTCCCGATCGTCGTGTGTTCGCGAAACACGTTTGAAGGGGTGACCATGGGCGGCACTTGCCGCACGATGGCGCCCCTTTCTTGTTGAATGGCGGGGTTGCACCGGGACGGGCGGACACGGCCCAGCCGCTCTCTCCCGGCGCGGAACCGACAGATCACACGGAGGTGTTTTCCGGAATGAAGATAACCTGGCTCGGGCACGCGTCGTTTCTCGTCGAATCGCAGAACGGAACCAGGATCATCACAGATCCGTACGAGGCCGGCTCATACGACGGCGCGGTCGGCTATGCGCCGATCCACGAACGGGCCGACGTCGTCACGGTCAGTCACGATCACGCCGACCACAACGACGTGGAGGCGATCGAGGGCGAGCCCGTGGTGGTCCGCGGCGCGGAGTCCCGGACGGTAGGCGACGTGTCGATAACGGGGTTCGACACTTTCCACGACTCGAGCAAGGGCAAGGACAGGGGCCGCAACACCATCTTCGTAATGGACGTCGACGGGATGAGGGTGGGACACCTGGGAGATCTCGGCCACCTCCTGAACGACGAGGAGGCTGCGGCGCTGGGCAAGGTGGACGTCGTCATGACGCCGGTCGGCGGCTACTACACGATCGGGCCCGAGCAGGCGAAGGCCGTCGCCGAAAGAGTGGGGGCCAAGGTCATCATCCCGATGCACTACAAGACCGACGCGCTCGGCTTTCCGATCCAGCCGGTCGACGACTTCCTCAAGCTGATGGATCACGTAGAGCGAGTGGGCGGCAGGACCGTCGAGATCGATCGCAAGGACATCGCCGACCCGCCCAAGGTGATGGTTCTGGACTACAAGTAGCGCAGACCCTCTGACGCGGGCCCGGCGGCCGGGCCCTTCCCAAGCCCCGGAGACTGCACCGAGAATGGCCTCCATCGTCATCGGCGTGGTGCCGGCACGGCTGGGGTCCACCAGATTCCCCGGCAAGATGCTGCAGGAGATCGGCGGAAGACCGCTGGTCGTGCGCGCCTTCGAGAGGCTCTCCGCGGCGTCGCGCGTCGGCGAGGCGTTCATTGCCACCGACAGCGACGAGATCGAGGCGGCCGCCAGGGCCCATGGTGCGCCGGTGCTGCGCGTCAACGAGTCTTGCCACACCGGGAGCGACCGTGTTGCCCGCGCCGTTGACGGGCTCACGTTCGACATCGTCGTCAACCTGCAGGGCGACCAACCCGCGATCGAGCCACACGACATCGACAGAGTGGTGGACGCCCTCGAGGAGGACACGTCCGTCGACATGGCCACTCTGGCGTTCGAGGACGGCGACCCCGAGGCGTTCGAGAGCCGCGACGTCGTGAAGGTAGTGACGTCCGGCTCCGGCAGAGCGCTCTACTTCTCCCGGGCGCCGATACCGTCCGCGAAGCGCGAGGAGCAGGGAAACCCCTTGTTTCTGCACCACGTTGGCATATACTGCTTCCGGCAAGTCTCGCTTGCGCGCTTCGCAGAGCTTCCTCGCGGGCGCCTGGAGGAGAGGGAGTCCCTTGAACAGCTGAGAGCGCTGGAGGCCGGGATGAGTATCGCCGTGCTGGTCTCAGAGCACTCGATGCCCGACGTCGACAGACCCTCCGACCTCGGAAGGGTCGATAAACTCTTCGGCGGCTAGAAGCGCCCGCGCTCGAGGGTGCCGCCGCAGGCCCGCACTTCCGGAGGACCGACCGCTATGGCCAAGTGCATCTTCGTCACCGGCGGAGTCGTCTCCGCGCTTGGGAAGGGCATCGCGGCGGCCTCCATCGGATATCTGCTCAAGAGCCGCGGGCTTCGCGTGACCCTACAGAAGTGCGACCCGTACCTGAACGTCGACCCCGGCACGATGAGCCCGTTCCAGCACGGTGAGGTGTTCGTGACGCGCGACGGCGCGGAGACGGACCTCGACCTGGGCCACTATGAGCGCTTCATAGACGCCGACCTCCTGAAGGACAACAACGTGACGGCCGGGCAGATCTACGAGGCCATCATCCGTCACGAGCGGCGCGGCGACTACCTGGGGGGCACCGTCCAGGTGATTCCGCATGTCACCAACGAGATCAAGTCCCGCCTGACCGGCCTTGCCGAGTCGACCGGCGCCGACATCGTCATCGCCGAGATCGGCGGCACCGTCGGCGACATCGAGAGTTTGCCGTTCCTCGAGGCCATTCGCCAGATGCGGCTGGACAACCGTCCGGAGGACACTCTGTTCGTCCACCTGACGCTGGTGCCCTACATCAAGACGGCGGGGGAACTCAAGACGAAGCCGACGCAGCACAGCGTGAGGGCTCTGCGGGACATCGGCATCCAACCCGACGTGCTGGTGTGCAGGACGGAGCGTCCTCTCACGGAGGACCTGAAGAGGAAGATCGCGCTCTTCTGCAACGTCGATACGAAGGCGGTCATCGATGCGCGCGACGTGCCGTCGATCTACGAGGTGCCGCTGCGGTTCCACACGGATGGACTCGACGACATCATTCTCGAGAAGCTGTGCATCGAGGACGGCATGCCCGACCTGTCGTCCATGGAGCGCACCGTCGAGCGCATCAAACATCCGTCGCGAGAGGTGAACATCGCGATCTGCGGCAAGTACATAGGCCTCAAGGACGCGTACAAGAGCATAGTCGAGGCCTTCGTTCACGCCGGGGCCGCGAACGACGCGAGGGTGAACCTCGTCTGGGTCGACGCGGAAGAAGTGGAGAGGGTGGGGCGCGCGGACGAGGCGCTTGCGGACTGCGACGGACTCCTGGTGCCGGGTGGCTTCGGGGAGAGAGGCATAGAGGGCAAGATCCTTTCGGTCGGCGAGGCGCGCAAGGCCGGGCTGCCGTTTCTGGGCATCTGTCTCGGGTTGCACGTCGCTACCGTCGAGTTCGCGCGGAACGTCTGCGGTCTCAAGGACGCCAACTCGACCGAGTTCGCGCCGGACAGCCCATACCCCGTCATCGACCTGCTTCCGGAGCAGAAGCAGGTCGAGGACATGGGCGGCACGATGCGGCTCGGCGCCTACGAGTGCGTCATCGTTCCGGGAACGAAGACGGCGGAGGCCTACGCCGCAGACAGGGTGGAGGAGAGGCACCGCCACAGGTACGAGTACAACAACGAATACCGGGAGCTTCTGGAGTCGAAGGGGCTCGTGTCGGCGGGGATCAACCCCGAGCAGAACCTGGTGGAGATCGTCGAGCTGCGCGACCACCCGTGGTTCGTGGCATGTCAGTTCCATCCGGAGTTCCTCTCGAGGCCGACACGCGCGCATCCGCTCTTCCGCGAGCTGGTTCGGGCGGCGCTCGAGCACAAGTGCGAGGAGTGAAGACGTGCAAGGTCGAGTGGTGAACATCGGAGGCGTCGAGCTGGGTCGCGGGAAGCCGATGGGTCTCATCGCGGGTCCGTGTGTTCTTGAGGGCGAGAGCATGGCCATCGAGGTGGCCCTGTTCGTGAAGGAGGTGGCCGGACGGCTGGGGCTTCCATTCGTCTTCAAGTCGTCCTACAGGAAGGACAACAGGATGTCGCCTGGCTCGCCGGCCGGGCCGGGTCTCGAGGAGGGCCTGCGCCTGCTCGAGCGGGTGCGCGAGGCGACCGACGTACCGGTCCTGTCCGACGTGCACTGCCGCGAGGAGGTCGAGGCGGCCGCTCAAGCACTCGATGCACTTCAGATCCCGGCGTTCCTCTGCAGGCAGACGAGGCTGCTGGAGGCGGCCGCCGGGACAGGAAAGCCCGTGAACATCAAGAAGGGGCAGTTCCTAGCGCCGGAGGACATGGAGAGGATCGCCGCGAAGGCCGCGGCGGTCGGCAACGAGAACATCCTGCTGACCGAGCGCGGTACGACCTTCGGGTATCACAACCTCGTCGTGGACATGCGGTCGATAGAGATCATGCGCGGCCTCGGATACCCGGTAGTCTTCGACGCGACGCACAGCCTGCAGCTTCCGGGTGGTGCGGGAGGCGTCTCCGGCGGACAGCCTGGGTTCGTTCCGGTGTTGGCGAGGGCCGCCGCGGCGGCGGGATGCGACGTGCTCTTCGTGGAGACGCACCCCGAGCCCGCGAGGGCGCTGTCTGATGCGCATTCGATGGTGGCGCTCTCCGATCTCGAGGGTGTTCTCAAGGTCCCGGTCGAGATCGCGCGGGTCGTGAGGGGGGAGTAGACGGTGTTGCGGATCGAACCCGAGGCCGCGAGGCTGATACGTGTGCTGGTCCTGGACGTTGACGGCGTTCTGACGGACGGCAGGATCGTGCTCGGAGCTTCCGGGGAGGAGATGATGGCCTTCTCGGCGAGGGACGGCATCGGCGTCAAGATGGCGCAGTACGCCGGCATCGACGTCGTCTTCCTCTCGGCGCGATCCCCGTCGATCGTGCGTGAGCGCGCGAGAATGCTGGGCGTGAAGGACCTGAGGCTGGGTTTCGAACGGAAACTGCCGGTCGTCCGCCAGATCGCCGAGGACTACGGCGTCGGCCTTCCCGAGATCGCTTATGTCGGCGACGACCTGGTCGACGTGGAGCCGGTCAAGGCCGTCGGCATCGGCGTGGCGGTGTGCGACGCGTGCGCCGACCTATTGGAGGCTGCCTCGCACGTCTCGGCGGCGTGCGGAGGGACGGGCGCCGTCCGCGAGGTGGTCGAGGCGATCCTGAGAGCCAGGGGCGATTGGGAAGACACTGTGAGAGGCTACTTCGAGAATGCGTGACGGGAGACGAGAGAGACGCGACGACGCGGCCGTCGATGACAAGCGCGCCGGCGTCCGGTCAAGAGGTTCGGCGGAGCGACGCACAGACTCCGCGGAACCCGATGCCGACTCCCTCATTCGGGCTGCCAGAGAGGTTCTCGAGATCGAGGGCGACGCCGTCCGACAGCTCGGCGAGCGGATAGATGAGTCGTTCGCGCGAGCGGTGAGGGCGATACTCGCGACCCGGGGTACGGTCATCGTTATGGGCGTGGGGAAGTCGGGCATAGTTGCCCGCAAGATAGCCGCAACGATGTCCAGCACCGGCACCCGCGCCGTCTTCCTTCATCCGGCCGACGCCGCGCACGGTGACATCGGCGTGGCCGCGCCTGGAGACGTGGCCGTCGTAGTCTCCAAGAGCGGCGAGGGCGACGAGATGCTCGGCATACTGCCGCTGCTGTCGGGCATGGGCATCACGATGATCGCCATAACCGGGAACACCTCGTCGACGCTCGCCGCGAAGGCGGACGTGGTGCTCGACTCGCACGTGGAGCGCGAGGCCTGCCCGATGGACCTGGTGCCTACGGCCAGCACCACCGCGGCGCTCGCGCTGGGTGACGCTCTCGCGATGGCGGTGCTCCGCGAGAAACGGGTGGGGCGCGAGGACCTCGCCGCCTTCCATCCCGGCGGTCTCCTCGGGCGCCAGCTCGCCCTCCGCGTCTCGGACGTGATGCATGAGGGGCAGGAACTGCCCGTCGTTGTCCGCGGTGTGGCCATACGCGAGGCCATCGTCGAGATCGCGAACAAGAGGCTCGGCGTTACGACCGTAGTCGACGAGGGCGGCGTGCTGTGCGGCGTCATCACCGACGGCGACCTCAAACGCATACTCATGAGCAGACAGGACCCGCTGGAGGCGCCCGTCGACGAGGTGATGACCAGGCACCCGAGGACGGTCGAGGGAGACGAGTTGGTGGCGAGGGCCCTGGAGCTCATGGAGACCAACGTACCGTCGCCGATCACGTCCCTCGTCGTGGTGGATGCGGAGGACCGCCCGAGGGGCGTCATCCACATCCACGATTGCCTGAAGGCGGAGCGCTGATCCGATCGCTCGCACAACGCTTCCGGAAGCTCCGGAGGCGCTGCGCCGTGCCTTTCTTGACCGTTCCCTCATGACTCTGCTATCCTGCCACGGCGCTTCTTGAGAGACGAGCGTGTGTCGAGTATATTGGTGCTCGCTTCCGCCTCGTGCGCGGCGGCGGTCCCGGTCCGTGACGGATGTCAGCGGAGCGAGACGGCGGCCCGCTGGAACGACTCGTGCTACCGAACGGAGCGGTCTATGGGGATTGCTCGCGGCCGCGCTGCGGCCCTCGTCCTGATCGCGCTTCTGGCCCTGTCCGGGTGTCAGAGCAGCGAACCACCAAGCGAGCGCGAGGAAGGCTCCGTCGTTCCCGACCAGGAGATCGACGGTTTCGCGCTCACCCAGACGCACGACGGAACAAAGGTGTGGGTCTTGAAGGCCGACCGCGCTCTCGTGTTCGAGCAGGCCGGTCGTGTAGAGATGACAGACCTTCGCGTCGACTTCTTCAGGGAGTCGGGTGAGGTCAGATCCACGCTGACCGCGAAAGAGGGTCTTCTGCAGCAGCGCACCAACGACATGGAGGCCTTCGGCGACGTGGTCGTCTATGCCGATGACGGCACCACGCTCACGACACAGAGGCTCACCTGGAACGAACGTACCGGCAAGATCGAATCCGACCGGTTCGTACGCGTCGTGCAGGGGCGCGACGAATTCACCGGAGTCGGCATCGAAGCGGACCCGGATCTCAAGAACCTGAGGGTGAAGAGCGAGTTCAAGGCCTACGTGCGGACGTCGGACGGAGAGCTGATTGAAGAGAACTGAGCCCCGAGATGCAGCGACGGGATCCGGAGCCCCGCACACTCTGCGCGCGGTCGGGCTGGTGAAGCGCTACGGCAGGCGAGCCGTGGTCGACCAGGTCGACGTCGAGCTGGAGAGAGGAGAGGTGGTCGGTCTGCTCGGGCCGAACGGCGCGGGCAAGACGACGACGTTCTACATGATCGTCGGTCTCCTAGTCCCGGACGCGGGTTCCGTCTTCCTGGACGACGACGACGTGACGCGCCTTCCGATGTACAGGAGGGCGAGACGCGGGGTCGGCTACCTCTCGCAGGAATCGTCGATCTTCAGGGGGCTGTCGGTGGGCGACAACGTGATGGCCATTCTTCAGACTCTGGGCCTGTCGAAGTCCGAGCGCGAGGAGAGGCTCGAGGAACTCCTCGCCGAACTGGGCATCGAAGAGCTGCGCGGGCGCAGGGCGGACACGCTGTCGGGCGGCGAGAGACGGAGGGTCGAGATCACGAGGGCACTCGTGACCAACCCGGCGTTCCTCCTGCTCGACGAGCCCTTCGTGGGCATCGACCCCATAGTCGTGCAGGACATTCAGGCCATCATCAAACGTCTCCGCGACAGGGGCATCGGGATACTCATCACAGATCACAGCGTCCGCGAGACGTTGTCCGTCACCGACCGAGCGTATATCATGTACGAGGGTCGCATTCTCCTTACGGGCAGCGCCGCCGAACTGGCGACCAACGAAGAGGCAAAGAAGCTCTATCTCGGAGAACGCTTCAGGCTGTAGGCGACCGGCCGCGGCTGCCGGCGCGTTGAGACCAACCCCGGGCACTAACAGACGCCCCCAGTGACAAGGAAACGCATCCATGGAGTTGAAGCAGCACATGGGGCTCCACCAGCAGTTGGTGATGACGCCCAGACTTCAGATGGCCCTGAAGATCCTCCAGGTGTCCACGCTGGAGCTGGAGCAGTTCCTCAAGCAGGAGCTGCTTCAGAACCCGCTCCTGGAGCGCAACGAGGACGAAGAGGCCGAGGCCGAGACGTCCGAGGAGGCCGCCGACTCCAACGAGTCGACGGACGGGGAGCCATCCGCCGACGCCGAGGCGGCCCCCGAACCCGTGGCGGAGCAGGAGCGTGACCAGGAGAAGGCGGCGGAGGAGGAGGTGAAGGACGACGCGCTCGACTGGGACGACTACCTGGACGACATCTACGCGCACGCCTACGGACAGAACCTGCAACGCGACGAGGACGACGAGAGGTTCGAACGCGTCCCGGTGGCGGTGGCCACCTTCGAGGACGGCCTCAAGAGCCAGCTTCACATGGAGTGCTCAGACGAGTCTCTCATAGGCATCGCCGAGTACATCATCGACGAACTCGACGGAGACGGTTTCGTCCAGGACTCGGCCGAGGAGATGGCGCGGACGCTGAAGGTCACCGTAGAGGAGGTGGAAGAGGCACTCGGCATCGTGCAGTCCCTGGAGCCGCCCGGCATCGGCGCGAGGAGCCTCGAGGAGAGCCTTCTCATACAGCTCGAGAGGAAGGGGTTGGGAGAGACGCTGGCCGCGCGTGTTGTCAGAGAGTCGTTCGCGGAACTCAAGACGTGCAAGTACGACCAGATACGCAGACGCCTCGGCGTGACCACGGAGGACCTGCGCAACGCGATCAACGAGATAGCGAAGCTCGACCCGAGGCCGCGCACCGACCCGACGCTGGCCGACGCGGCGTACATCACTCCGGACCTCGTCATCGAGGAGATCGACGGTCAGTATGTCGTCTACCTGAACGACCAGGACGTGCCCAGGGTCCGGATCAGCCCGACCTACCGGCGCATGCTGGGTGGCGACGCGGGAGCCGAAGAGCGCGAGTTCATATCTAAGAAGCTCAAGGCCGCCCGCTGGATCGTGCAGAGCATCGAGAACCGCCGCAGGACGATGATCCGCGTCACCGAGAGTATCCTCAACGCACAGAAGGAGTTCTTCGCCAAGGGCGTGTCGGCACTGCGGCCTCTGACGCTGCAGCAGATCGCTGACGACGTCGGAATGCACGAGTCGACCGTGAGCAGGGTGACGCGCGGCAAGTACGTGCAGACCCCGCGCGGGACGTTCGAGCTGAAGTACTTCTTCTCGAGTGGCATCAGAACTCGCGACGGCGACGAGGTTGCATCCAAAGCGGTGCGCGACTCGATGCGGGAGATCATAAGCAAGGAAGACAAACGCAAGCCGCTCAGCGACCAGAAGATCGCGGAGGAGCTCAAGAGGATGGGCTTCACGATCTCTCGACGGGCCGTTGCGAAGTACAGGGACCAGATGCACATTCTGAGGGCCGGACTACGCAAGGAGATCTAGCGGCGGCAGCCGGGGATGACGGATTGCGCAAAGACTTCAAGCTCAGGACCACCGAGACCGATTCGACCGAGTTCAGGGTCTCGTACTGGAAGAACGGAACGGGCGAGGGTATCGCGGAGGGCGCCGACCTGCTCGTGATCGAGTCGGTGGATGAGAAGACTGCGCTCGCCGTGCCGTCGCCGTACGCTGGCGTTCTTGTCGAGATAGTGGCGGGGGAGGACGAGGTCGTCCATCCCGGCGACCTTCTCGGGAGGATCGACGTCGAGTGACCGACGCCGAGAGGCTTCCCAGCTGGCTCACCAGACCGCTCTCGGACCCTTCCCGGGTCCGCGGTGTTCGCCGCGCGCTCAAGGTTCATCGTCTGAACACGGTGTGCGACGAGGCCAGGTGTCCGAACCGGGCAGAGTGCTTCGCCGATGGGACGGCCACCTTCATGATCCTCGGCAGCGCCTGCACGAGGGACTGCAGGTTCTGCGCCGTGAGCCATGGCGAACCGGAGCTACCGGACCCGGAGGAGCCGGCGAGGGTAGCGGACGCCGCGAGCGACCTCCGGCTGGATTTCGTCGTCGTGACCTCGGTCACGAGAGACGACCTGCCGGACGGAGGCGCTTCGCAGTTCGCCGCCACGGTGGCGGAGCTTCGGGCGGCCGTGCCCACGGCGGGCGTCGAACTCCTGGTACCGGACTTCGGTGGGAGCAGAGAGGCGCTTGTCGAGGTCCTGGAGGCGCGGCCCGACGTGATCGGTCACAACGTCGAGACGGTCGCAAGGCTCTACGGAGCGGTGAGGCGCGGAGCTCAGTACTCGCGTTCTCTGGAGGTTCTGGAGCGCTCGGCGGCCAGCGCGCTCGTAGCGAACGTCAAGTCGGCCATCATGCTGGGGCTCGGTGAGACCCGCGAAGAGGTGGAGACGACGCTTCGCGACGTGAGGGACGCGGGCGCCAACATAGTCTATCTGGGGCAGTACTTGAGGCCATCCCCGGAGCACGCGCGCGTGGAGCGCTTCGTTCCTCCGGAGGAGTTCGATGAGATCGGGGACCACGCTCTGTCTCTGGGTTTCGATTGGGTTTCTTCCGGCCCGCTCGTGAGAAGCTCGTACCGGGCTGCGCGCGCGGCAGGCGCCGCGCCCTTGGACCGGAGTGAAGCCGCTCGGGCGTCGTAGTCGGTGAAAGGAGCTGGCATGGACATCCACGTCACTGCACGCCATTTCGATCTCGAGTCGTCACTGAAGTCGTACATCGAGGAGAAGGTCGAGCACCTGTCGCACTATTTCGACCGCGTCGACGAAGCGCACGTCGTCCTGGAGATGGAAGGACACAGGGCCGTGGTGGACGTGACGGTGCACGCTTCGAGGGCGGTCATATCGAGCCAGCAGGAGGCGACCGACATGCGGTCGGCCTTCGACAAGGCGATCGACAAGGTGGAGCGGCAGATAAGACGCTACAAGGACAGGCTGCGCAGAAAGAAGGGCGGAGAGACGGTCTCAGAGGTAGCCGAGGCCGTGGACGGTGCGGCTCTGGAGCAGGTCGGCATCGTGTCGGAGGAGCTGGCACACAGGCCGATGACGCCGGACGAAGCGTTCCGCGAGCTCACCGAACTCGATGCGCGGTTCCTCGTGTTCTTCAACTCCGAGACGCAGTCCGTGAACGTCATATACAGGCGCGACGATGGCGACTATGGACTCGTCGAGCCGGGAGCGTAGATGGATCGGATCAGCGTCGCTCAGTTGTTCGAGAAGCTGTCGGAAGAGCTGGAACTCACGATGGCCACGCAAAGCGCGGAGTCCCGCATCGACGTGGACTCGTCGGACCTGTCGCTTCCGGGCCTTCTGCTCGCCGGCTACGACAAGGGGTTTCACCCCGAGCGCATCCAGATACTCGCCAGCGCCGAGCTGCACTACCTCGAGGCCCTGTCGCCCGATGAGTGCGAGGCCGCGCTCGGGCGTCTGTGTATGTCAGGGGTGCCCTGCATTGTCGTTCCGGAGGGCCTCACGCCTCCGTCCTTCCTCATCGCGAGGGCCGACCACTGCGGCATCCCTCTGTTCGTGAGCGCGCTCAGGGCGGACAAGCTCATACGCGGCCTCTCGGCGAGGCTGGAGGAGTTGCTCTCTCCAAGCACCACGATTCATGGAACGCTCGTAGACGTCTACGGCGTGGGGCTGCTCTTCACGGGCAAGAGCGGCATCGGCAAGAGCGAGTGCGGGCTGGACCTCGTGGAACACGGACACAGACTCGTGGCTGACGACGTGGTGCACGTGTTCAAGACGCCCCAGAACAACCTCATCGGTCACGGGAACGACCTGCTGCGGCACTACATGGAGATACGTGGCGTAGGGATCATCGACGTCAAGTCCATCTTCGGCATCAGGGCCATACGACTGCAGAAGCGCATCGAGGTCGAGGTGAAGCTCGTCGCGTGGTCCGATCTGGACGACTACGAGAGGCTGGGGATCGAGGACAGGAAGACCGAGCTCCTCGGAGTGGAGATATCCCAGGTGATACTGCCCCTGGTGACCGGCAAGAACATAACCGTGATATCCGAGGTCATAGCGCTCAACCACCTGCTGAAGCTCCGCGGCGTCAACCCGGCACAGGAGTTTGACGAGAGACTTCGCGACCTCGCGGGACGCGGCGGGGCCGACGACCACGGCTTCTCGAGGGACGACAGCGAATGACCGAGGCGCGCAAGAGGGTCGGATGCGTGATAGTGGCGCATGGAACGATCGCCGAGTGTCTGATGGACGGCATTCAGGGCATCCTCGGCAGACAGAGCGGCTGGGTGGCCGTGTCGAACAGGGGACTGGGGCTCAAGGAACTGAACGACGCCGTCTCGAATGCGGTCGCCAAGCTTGAGCGTGACCACGAGGTGATCGTCTTCAGCGACATGCCGGGCGGCAGCTGCCACCACGCGTGCCAGGAGTATCTGCAGTCCGGCGGCGCGACCAGAATGATCACCGGGCTCAACCTCATGATGTTGCTCGAGTTCTTCGTCAAGCGCGACCACACCGACCTGGACAAGCTCGTCGACCTGATCATAGACAGGGGGCGGGACTCGATCCGTCTCATCTGAGGAGCCGCCGTGCCTCTAGAACTGGTGAGGGTTGACGACCGACTGATCCACGGACAGGTCACCGTGGCCTGGGGGGCCTGGCTCTCGCCGGACCGCATCGTGCTGGCCAACGACGACGTCGCGGCCGCCGAGTGGAAGCGGGAGATGTACAGCTCGACGGACTCGATGGGCGTGCCCGTGTCGGTCCTTGCCATCGGCGACTTCGTGAACGGCATGCGGGAAGGCACATGGGATTCTGAGAGAGTGCTGCTGGTGGTGGAGACTCCCGCGGACCTCGTCAGGATAGTGCGCGGCGGCGTGGCCGTGCCCGAGGCGAACATAGGGGGGATGCATCACGG
>CAYNQF010000058.1:16322-17179 GCA_964399265.1 uncultured bacterium
TTGCGAGCGAGCGCCGGGAAACCACCGTCAGCGGCGCCGTGGGGATGGACATGGGCAAAATGAGCGAAGAACAACTGCAACGGTTGGCGCACATGATCGACACCAGCGAGGTCAAGGCTTGTGCGGCGGGCAAGCGGGAACTTCTGCCCTACGTTTACGTGGACGATGACGACGTCGCCGCCTTGACGGAATTGGACACGCTGGGCGTGCGGCTGGAGGCCAGGGACGTTCCGCAGGCGAGGCCTGTGGACGTCGCGGCGCTCTTGCGGGAGGAGTGAGTTGAACGCTGTCTCGCTCGTTCTGTGCATACACAATCATCAGCCCGTGGGCAATCTCGGGGGCGTGTTCGAGCACGCCTACAGACACGCCTACGAACCGTTCCTCGGCACGCTGGAGGACTTCCCCGACGTCCGGTTCGTGATGCACAACAGCGGGCCGCTGCTCGAGTGGTACGAGGATAACGCGCCCGAGTACATCCAGCGCCTGAGGGCGTTGGTGGAGCGGGGACAGGTGGAGGTGCTGACAGGAGGGTTCTACGAGCCGATCCTGGTGGCGATACCGGAACGCGATGTCGCGGGTCAGATCCGTATGATGACGCGATACGTCGAGACCACGTTCGGCGGACGCGCGAGAGGCATGTGGCTCGCGGAGAGAGTGTGGGAGCCGCATCTGGCGCGTCTCCTGGCCAGGGCCGGCGTCGAGTACCTGCCCCTCGACGACTACGAGTTCATGCTCTCGGGAGTGCCGGAGAGGGAACTGACCGGCTGCTTCATGACGGAGGACCAGGGTGAGGCCGTGAGGGTCTTCCCTATATCCAAGGAACTCCGCTACGCCATACCGTTCAGGGAGCCCGACGT
>CAYNQF010000059.1:0-16805 GCA_964399265.1 uncultured bacterium
CCTCGAAAGTCCGTCTTGGTCCTCTCTAGATCGGTTCACCTCCCTCTGGTTGCTCGGGGGTCGCATCCCCCCCGTACTCCCTTCAGGAATCTCCTCGGGTTCTGTCCGTGGTTCGTGGCCGGCCCTCCCGGCCGGCAGGGTAACTCCTTGCGCCACTTTGGCTTACGCCGGCGTCTCAGACCCTACTGGAAGCCTATCTGCTTGCCGGGGTCCTTGCCGCCCGCGGATCTTATCTCACCGTGCGTCTCCTCGTACTTCCGGATGTTGTCCTCCAGGGCCTTCGACAGGGCTTTCACGTTCTGCGGGGCCATCACGATGCGGGCGTGGACCCTGCTCTTCTGCGCCCCCGGCAAGACCCTGATGAAATCGATCACGAACTCGGCCGGGGAGTGGGTGATCACGGCGAAGTTCGCGTAGATCCCTTCTGCCTCCTCGGGTCTCAGTTCGACGTTGATCTTCTTCTGTTGGTCGGCCAAGCACTTCCTCCACTCATAGTCATCTGCGCAAGCGCGCCCGTAAGCCGCCTGTCAGTATTTGTTTGGCGATACCATAGGAGCGGTCCGCGAACCTTGTCAAGCCATTTCTGTCTCGCTCACGCGCAAGTCGTGTGCCATCCCTCCAAGGCGGACGGATGTCCGCTTTGACGAACATTCCACTTGACAGGTTTCAGGGGGAGTGATATCTTGAGCTTGCATGATTGACACGTGTAATAACTTGTGCAGATGGACAACACACCACGCCATTGCGCGCACAGCTTTGTCAGTTGTCCGAACTGTATGCGGGAGGCGATATGGTTACGGAGCTGAAAAGGCTGGATTCCGCCGGGAAGCTGACCGAGCTTGACCAGACCAGGGTGATCCAGGTCTACGAGGATGTATTCGCGAATCGCAGAAGGCGGTTCCCGAACAACTTCTTCCACGGCGACCTGGGTCGCGCTCGGGCCGCAGTGATCACGCGGTACCTGCTCGAGGACAAGCTCGGCATCGACGTGGACGACGTCCCGAGGATGATTCACAAGAAGCTCTTCTACGAGAACGGGCTCACGTGGATGCTCGGGAGTTGCTTCGACTGGTCCCCCTACAAGGCGATCGACAACGCCTACCCTGGCAAGTTCCACAAGTGGCAGTTCAATGTCAAGGGTATGTGGCAGGGGCCTGAGAGGTTCCGGCTGGCTGCGGAAGCCACGAGGTGGATGATCGAGGAGAACGAGCGGGTCCCCGTCGATCAGATACCCCAGCGGATCTCTGCCACCACTTTCGGCAAGTACAACCTGCGAGGCATGCTCTCGGTGTGCTTCAAGGGCTCGTTCTTCAGGGCCATCGAGAATGCGTACCCGAACCGGTTCCATCCCTGGGAGTTCAGAAACGTGCCGAAGAATTTCTGGCAGGGGGAGCAGGGACTGGCGAACGCGAGGCGCGCGACCAGGTGGCTTTGCGAGGACGTGCTCAAGGTCCCGAGAGAGCGTGTGTTCCAGGACGTGACGTATCACCTGTTCCGTGAGCATGGCCTGGGTGGCATGCTCACAGGCTGCTTCTCGGGCTCGTCCATACAGGCGCTCCACAACGCCTATCCGGACCTGCTCGTGCCGAAGCACCCGAAGCGGAAGCCAAGGAAGCGCAGGCGCATCGAGACCGTCCGCCTCACCGAGTCGTAGGGGGCGGCGCCGGGCGCCTACCGGGAAAGCTGTGTGCGGCATACGGGCCGGCCCGAGAGACTCGGGCCGGCCCGCTTAATGGGGGACTCGCGGCCGAGCTTGACTTGTCCCCGCCCCGTGGACTAGGATTCCCGCGGCCGTAGGCTCCCGCCTCCGACCGGGTGCGCCGGGCGACCGGCCGCGATGCTCTCGCATGCCGTAGTGCAAGGAGTGGACTCTGATGAACATGGAGCGTTCGAGAGTGGCGCAGCTGCTTGGAGGGTTCCAGGGGCGCAAGGTCGCGATCCTGGGCGACCTGATGCTCGACCGCTACGTCTGGGGTCGCGTCGACCGGATCTCGCCGGAGGCGCCGGTACCGATCGTCGAGATCTACAACGAGACGGTGAGGTTCGGCGGAGCCGCCAACGTCGCCGAGAACATAGCCTCTCTCGGAGCCTCGGCGTCGGTCGTCGGCGTCGTGGGAGCGGATGCGAACGGCGACGAGCTGTTGAACCTGCTGAAGGGCAGGGCGGTCGACGTGAGCCGCGTGGCGCGCCTCGACGCGCGGCCGACCACGGTGAAGACGAGGATCATAGCCCACGGGCAGCAAGTGGTCCGTGCGGACAAGGAGGATGCGAGCGACGTCGAAGGCGGCGAAGCGGAAGTCCTCCTGGAGGGACTGCGCTCAGCGATTGCGGAGTCCGACGTCCTGATAGTGTCCGACTACGGCAAGGGCGTCGTCACCGGGACCTCCATCTCCGAGGGCATAAGGTGCGCGAGAGAGGGTGGGAAGGTCATCTGCGTCGACCCGAAGGAGTCGCATTTCTGGAGCTACGTCGGCGTGACCGCGATAACGCCCAACCAGAAGGAGGCCGGCAACGCCGTCGGAATCCGGATCCGGGACGAGGCCACACTTGACCGAGTCGGTCGGGAACTCCTCTCGAGGCTCGAGGCCGAGTGCGTCGTGATCACGCGAGGCGAGGACGGCATGACGCTCTTCATGTCGGACGGCGGCAAGACGCACCTCCCCACGGTGGCGCGCGACGTCTACGATGTGACGGGCGCGGGCGACACCGTGGTGAGCGTCCTGGCCGTCGCTCTGGCATCCGGTGCCTCCATGGTGGAGGCCGCGACGCTCGCCAACCACGCCGCCGGAGTCGTGATCCGCGAGGTGGGGACGGCGTCGGTGACAACCGGCGAGATCGGGGATTCATTCGACGAGATCGCCGAGGAGGAAGGCAGTGGGTAAGGTCCTCGGTCGGGAGGCGCTCGTTGCGGCGTGCGAGGATGAACGCGCGCGCGGCCGGACCATCGTGTTCACGAACGGTTGCTTCGACATCCTCCACGCGGGGCACGCGCACTACCTCGAGCAGGCAAAGGCGCAGGGAGACGTGCTCATCGTTGGCGTGAACACCGACGAGTCGGTGAGGGCACTCAAGGGTCCGACCCGTCCCGTCGTGCCACAGGACGACAGGGCGTATCTCCTGTCGGCTCTCGCCTCCGTCGACTACGTGTGTCTCTTCGGCGAGCCGACTCCCTCGGAACTCATCGCCGCCGTCCGGCCCGACGTGCTGGTGAAGGGAGCCGGATACACAAGGGACAATATCGTCGGAGCCGATCTGGTGGAGGCTCGAGGGGGCAGGGTCGTGGCCCTGCCTGAACTGCCGGGCCGCTCGACCCGCTCCATCATTGCCAGGGTCGTCGAGTCGGCGGAACGCGGAGATTCGTGAACTCCGTTCGCCGGGCGAGAGACCGTCTCGCGGTGTGGTGACTCGCCCGTGGCGATGCGAGCAGAGTGTGTCCGCCCTCGGCGGGGGCCGTTTAGGGGCTTTGCGACTGGACACGGGGAGCGTTGTTCTTGTATCATGGACGTCTTGGCTGGTTCAGCGTCTGAGGGCGTCGGCCGGCCTCTTTGATCCGGTGAATCCCCCGCGAGGCGGCGTCCGAAAGGCGCCCTGCCAGGGGGATTCACTTGCGTTCGGAATCGGGCTCTTGGAGCCACAAGGTGATGTTCAGTATTGAATGAGGGACGGTTCGTGAAACCGCCCGGCGGTCTTGCACGGGAGGACGGATGCAGCGCAGACGAGTTCTGATAATGGGGGCAGCCGGAAGGGATTTCCACAACTTCAACCTGGTCTACAGGGGGCGCGACGACGTCGAGGTCGTAGCCTTCACCGCCACGCAGATTCCCGACATCGCGGGGCGCGCATACCCGACCGAGCTGGCGGGCAAGGAGTACCCGAACGGCATCCCGATACTGCCGGAGCAGGAACTCGAGAGCATCATTAGGGAGAAGGGCGTCGATGATGTCGTCTTCGCGTACAGCGACGTGCCTCACGAGTACGTTATGCACAAGGCGTCGCAGGTGAACGCGGCTGGGCCCAACTTCCTGCTTCTGGGCGCGACCGAGACGATGGTCAAGTCCAAGCTCCCGGTCATCGCGATCCTCGCGGTGCGCACCGGCTGCGGCAAGAGCCAAACGACCAGACGGGTCGCCGAGATTCTGACGGAGCACGGCAAGAGGGTCGCCGTCATCAGGCATCCGATGCCCTACGGCGACCTGCGAGAGCAGGTCTGGCAGAGGTTCGCCGTCTACGACGACATGAAGCGCCACAAGTGCACGATCGAGGAGATGGAGGAGTACGAGCCGCACATCGCGCGGGGCAACGTCGTCTACGCCGGCGTCGACTATGAGCGCATCCTCCAGGAGGCCGAGAAGGAGGCCGACGTCATCCTGTGGGACGGGGGGAACAACGACGCCTCGTTCTACGTTCCGAACCTCACCATCACGGTCGTCGATCCCCATCGAGTGGGACACGAGCTGCGCTACTATCCGGGCGAGCAGAACCTGCGCGCGGCCGACGTCGTCGTGATCAACAAGGAAGACACCGCTCCCGCGGGCTCGATCGAGGAGCTTGTCGGCAACGTGAGGTCGGTGAATCCGAACGCGACGCTCATCCACGCGGACTCGCCGGTCGTGTTCGAGGAGGAGGTCGACCTCAGAGGCAAGCGCGTGCTGGTCATCGAGGACGGCCCGACGCTCACGCACGGCGGGATGAAGATCGGCGCCGGCACTGTCGCCGCCAGGGCCGCCGGCGCGACTCCGATAGACCCCAGGAACTGCGCGGTGGGGAAGATAGCCGAGACCTACGCGAAGTACCCGGGAATAGGCGTGCTGCTGCCGGCGATGGGCTACAGCCCCGAGCAGATCGCGGACCTCGAGAAGACAACCAACGCGGTCGATTGCGATTACGTGATCGTGGGTACGCCGATCGACCTGCGCAAGGTCATCAACATAGAGAAGCCGAGCGTCAGGACCAGGTACGACCTCGCGGTCAAGGGGAGTCCCACGCTGGTCGACGTTCTCCGGGACTTCATCTAGAGTGATCGGCCGCGCGCCCCAGGGCCGCCACTCGGCGGCCGGCGCGGGCGGGTCGCAGCCGGAAGGAGACGTAGTGAAGATCCACGAGTACCAGGCTCGAGGTATACTGAGGCAGCACGGCCTGCCGGTGCCGGACTTCGAGGTCGTGTCCGACCCGGGCGGCGCGAGGAAGGCGGCGGAGCGGTTCGGAGGCCGCGTGGCCGTGAAGGCGCAGGTCCATGTCGGCGGCAGGGGCAAGGCCGGCGGCGTGAAGATCGCCTCGGGTCCCCAGGAAGCGGAGGCCGCGGCGCGGTCGATACTGGGCATGACCATCAAGGGACTGCCGGTCCGCAAGGTGCTGGTCGAGCGAGCGGTCGAGATAGCGGAGGAGTTCTACATCGGCATCGTCGTCGACAGGGCGTCGAAGAGGCCTGTGCTGATGGTGAGCGACGCGGGAGGCGTCGACATCGAAGAGGTCGCGCGGAAGACGCCCGAGCGCATCCACAAGGAGGGAGTCGACCCGGCGGGCGGTCTCTCCGAGGGCCAGGCCGCCGCGCTCGCGTCGAAGGTCGAGAGCCGTCCGGACGTCGCCGCAAGGATAGCCGAGTGCATCGGAGGCCTCTACGAGGCATTCAGGGAGAGCGACGCGTCGCTGGCGGAGGTCAACCCGCTCATCGTGACGCCGGGAGGCGAAGTCAAGGCGATCGACGCCAAGATCCTCGTCGACGACAACGCGCTCTTCCGTCACCCCGACATAGCGGCGATGCGCGACCCGACCTCCGAGACGGAGCAGGCGAAGCTGGCGCGTGAGATAGGGCTTTCGTACGTGAAGCTCGACGGCTCCGTCGGGTGCGTCGTGAACGGCGCGGGCCTCGCCATGACCACAATGGACCTCATCAAGCAGCGCGGCGGCGAGCCCGCCAACTTCCTCGACATCGGTGGAAGCTCGGCGCCCGAGAAGGTCGTCACCGCGCTCAGTATCATCACAAGCGATCCGAACGTCCGCTCGATACTCATTAACATCTTCGGAGGCATCACGCGCTGCGACGATGTTGCGCGGGGCCTCGTCATGGCTCTCGGACGCTCGCCTGTCGACATCCCCGTGGTGGTCAGGCTCACGGGCACGAACGAGAGTGAGGCCCGGAGCATTCTGGCCGAGCACGATCTTGAGACGGCCGGAACGATGGACGAGGCGGTCGAGAAGGCGGTCGAACTCGCGGGGAGGCCGTCGTGAGCATCTTCATTGACGAGGGAACGAGGGTCTGCGTTCAGGGGATAACGGGCCGTGACGGGGCGTTCCACACGAAGGCGATGCTGGACTACGGCACGAAGGTCGTCGCCGGCGTCACGCCCGGTAAGGGCGGAGCGTCGGTCGAGGGCGTGCCCGTCTTCGACACGATGAAGGAGGCCGTCGATAATTCGGGCGCGAACGCGTCGATCACGTTCGTGCCGGCGAGGTTCGCCACCGACGCTATCCTCGAGGCCGCCGAGGCCGGCGTCGCGCTCATCGTCGCCGTGTCGGAGGGCATTCCGACGCTCGACGCTGCGCGCATCTACCACAGGCTTGGGGAACTCGGTACCAGGATGATCGGTCCCAACTGCCCGGGAGTCATCAGCCCGGGCAGGTCAAAGCTCGGCATCATGCCGGGGGCGATACACACGAAGGGTTCGGTCGGGGTCGTGTCGCGCAGCGGCACGCTCACCTACGAGGTCGTCGACCAGCTCCGCAGAGTCGGCCTCGGCCAGTCGACCGTCGTCGGTATCGGCGGCGACCCCATCATCGGGACGAACTTCATCGACACTCTGACCGCGTTCCAGCGGGACGACCAGACCGAGGCGGTGGTGCTGATCGGAGAGATCGGCGGGACCGATGAAGAGGAGGCCGCCGCGTTCGTCCTCGAGAACATGACGAAGCCCGTTGTCGGCTTCATCGCGGGCCGGACGGCGCCGCCCGGCAAGCGGATGGGGCACGCCGGCGCCATCATCGCGGGCGGCAAGGGCACGGCCGCGGAGAAGATCGAGGCCCTGTCCGCGGCCGGCATACGTGTCGCGGCGAGGCCCAGCGACATACCGTCCCTCGTGACGGAGGCGTTGGGGAGGAAGTAATGAGCGCAACGGGTAAGGGGAACGCCGTCGCCAGAGCGTGGCGCTACCCCTCGAGAGAAGAGCATCCCAATCAGCTCATCTTCATATACGAGGACTGGTGCAAGAGCTGCGGCATCTGCTCCGAGGTCTGCCCCGTCGATGTGTTCGACGTCGACGCGACGGGCAGGCCGCACGTCGGGCGGCCGGACGCATGCATCGCGTGCTACCTGTGCGAGCAGCTGTGTCCAGACATGGCCATCACGGTCTACAAGGAGCGGGAGAAGGGCTCCGCCGCCGGCAAGGATGGCGAGGGAGGTGGTGAGCGTGGCTGACGGCAACGCCAAGGTGCTCCAGGGCAATGAGGCAAGCGCCGTCGGGGCGCTCGCGGCCGGCGTCGACTTCTTCGCCGGCTATCCGATCACTCCGTCCTCCGAGATAGCCGAGCTGATGTCGCAGTGCATGCCCCTGATCGGAGGGCGCTTCATTCAGATGGAGGACGAGATCGCATCGATCGCTGCGATCATAGGCGCTTCGCTCGCCGGAGCGACCTCGATGACCGCGACGTCGGGTCCCGGTTTCTCGCTCATGCAGGAGAACCTGGGCTTCGCCTGCATCGCCGAGATCCCCTGCGTTATCGTCAACGTGATGAGGGCGGGGCCGTCTACCGGACTGCCGACGCAGGCCGCGCAGGGGGACGTTCAGCAGGCGAGATGGGGGACGCACGGAGACCACGCCATCATAGCGTTGTGCCCGTCGACCGTTCGCGAGTGCTTCGACATGACGATCGAATGCGTGAACCTGGCCGAGCGTTTCCGGACGCCGACCGTCCTTCTCATGGACGAGGTAATCGGCCACATGCGAGAGAGCGTCGTCCTTCCCGCGTCCGACTCGTACAGGCTGACGCGCAGGAAGGCGCCGGAGCCCGGACTCGACGACTACTGCCCGTACGGCGAGTGTGACGAGCCCGCGGCGCCGCTGGCCGCGTTCGGGGACGAGTACAGGTTCCACGTGACCGGACTCACGCACGACGTTCACGGCTTTCCCACGATGGTCCCCGACGAGGTCGACCGCAAGATCAGGCACATCGTCGACAAGATCGAGTCGCGCGCCGACGAACTAGCTTCCAACGAGGAGTACGCGACCGACGACGCCGACGTCCTTCTGTTCGCGTACGGCTCCACCGCGCGCGTGGCCAAGGCGTCGGTCAGGGCTCTCCGCGAGGCGGGCGTCAGGGCCGGCCTCCTGCGCGCGAAGACGCTGTGGCCGTTCTCGCCGAAGAGACTGTGGGAACTCGCACCGGCGCTCAAGCTTGTGGTAGTGCCGGAGATGAATCTCGGGCAGTTCGTGCTCGAGGTCGAACGAGTTCTCTGCGGCGAGGTCCGCGTCGCCAGGCTCGGCCGTGTAGACGGCCATCTGTTCGAACCCGACGAGATCACGGAGTTCGTTCTCGGGGAGGTGAGGAAGTGAGCCGCGCCATCGAGGAGGCCAGGAGCTACCTTCGCCCCAACAAGAAGTTTCCAACGGTATGGTGTGCCGGCTGCGGCCTCGGCATAGTGCAGAGCGCCCTCGTGCACGCGACAGCGAGGATGGCGCTCGAGAAGAACGACGTCGCGGTGGTCTCGGGCATCGGCTGCACCGGCAGGATGCCGGCCTACGTCGACTTCAACACGCTCCACACGACGCACGGCAGGGCGCTCGCGTTCGCTACGGGGCTCAAGCTCGCGCGCCCGAAGATGACGGTGTTCACCGTGATGGGAGACGGCGACGCACTCGCGATCGGAGGCAACCACTTCATCCACGCGTGCCGCCGCAACATCGACATGACGGCGATCGTTGTCAACAACCAGATATACGGGATGACCGGCGGGCAGTACTCGCCCACCACGCCGCACGGCAAGCGAGGCACGACGGCTCCGTACGGCAACGTCGAGCATGCGTTCGACACGGTCGCCCTGGCCGTCGGGGCCGGCGCGACGTTCGTGGCGAGGACCTCGGTCTATCACGCCCGGGAGGCGAACTCCTTGATCGAGAAGGCCGTGGGTCACAAGGGTTTCTCGGTCGTCGAGATCATATCGAACTGCCACACGAGCTACGGCAGGATGAACAAGTTCACGTCCCCGGTCCAGATGCTCAAGTGGATGAAGGACAGCGCAGTGCCTGTCAACGCGTGGGACAAGCTCTCGCCGGAGGAGCGGGAGGGCAAGTTCACGCGCGGCGTGATCGTGGACAAGGAACTACCCGAGTTCATCGCGTCGTATGACGAGCTGGGCGAGCGTCTGACGCAGACCCCGGCGGCCGTCGAGCGTGTACGCGAGATCCTCCGCGCCTACGACAACTCCGCGCATCGGCTGAGGGTGTCGGGTCAGTAGCGGCGACTCGGGCCGATCGCGGCGCGCCGTACAGCCGGTGCAGCTTCGGGCCGGTGGCCGGCGAGGTCCATCGAGGAGAGGGAGATGCCGAACGTGAGCGACGCCGATTCCGGCAGGTTCGAGATCAGGCTCTCGGGCTCGGGCGGCCAGGGGTTGATGCTTGCCGGCAAGCTGCTTGCCGAGGCCGCCGTCTACGACGGCAAGAACGCCGTTCAGACCCAGAGCTACGGCCCCGAGGCGAGGGGCGGCAAGAGCAAGACCGACGTCGTCATATCGGCCGGTGAGATCGACTACCCGAAGGCGACGAGGGTCGACGTCCTGCTGGCCATGAGCCAACCAGCATACAACGAGTACCATTCCTCACTCCGCGACGGCGGCATCCTGATCGTCGACTCAAAGCTCGTGGAGAAGGTCGAGCAGGCCGACGCGGTGAGGATCCCGTTCACCGCTCTCGCGATCGAGGAGTGCGGCAGGCAGTTGTTCGCCAACGTCGTGGCTCTCGGCGCGGTGGTCGAACTGACGGGTGCGGTGAGGTGGGAGAGTCTGCGCTCCGCCGTGCTCGCTCGCGTTCCCAAGGGGACGGAGCAGGTCAACGAGAAGGCCCTGACGGTCGGGCGCGAGGCCGCCCGCCGCGTATCCGGGAGGTGAAATGTCCAAGACCTTCCTGCTCATCAAGCCGAGCGCCGTCGCGGCTCACAAGGTCGGGGGCATCATCTCGGAACTGGAGAAGGCCGGGTTTGAGATACTCGGCCTCACGTCGAAGCGCATGACGAGGGAAGAGGCGGAGCGTTTCTACGACGTGCACAAGGGCAAGGACTTCTACGAGCCGCTCTTGGACTACATGACGTCAGGGTTAACCGTCGGCCTTGTTCTCGACGCGGACGACGCCGTGGTGCTGCTCAGGAAGACCGTGGGTGCCACCGATCCCGCCAAGGCCGATCGCGGCACGATCAGGGCGCTCTTCGGCGACACGCTCCGGAGGAACGCGGTGCACGCGTCGGACTCCCCAGGGCGCGTCGAGCACGAGGCGGGCATCTACTTCGGCGACTGCCCCAGGGCCACCGACAGGAAGTGATACCGGTGTAGGCGGAGTGGCCCCGGTGCAGGTGAAGTGACCGAATGAACTGTCTCCGCGCGACGTTGGAGGTGAGATGGGCAAGACGAGTGTGGCCGAGGATGCGATGGCGGGGTACCTCGCCATCGTCGACGAGGTCGCGGAGGACTACGAGGGTGCGAAGGGTGCTCTCATACCGGTTCTGCAGCAGGTGCAGGTGAGGATCGGGTACCTTCCCCCCGAGGTGATGGAGCGCATCGCCGAGCGTGTCGGCGTGTCGCCGGCGCGGGTCTTCGGTGTTGCGAGCTTCTACTCGCAGTTCCGGCTGAAGCCGGTCGGCAAGTACGTGATCAAGGTCTGCCACGGCACCGCATGTCACGTTCAGGGCGCCCCGGCGATCACCGAGGCGATCTGCGACGAACTGGGCGTGGAAGAGGGTTCCACGACCGCGGACGGCAAGTTCACCGTCTCGTCGGTTGCGTGCCTGGGTTGCTGCAGCCTCGCACCCGTCATGATGATAGAGGAGGAGACGTTCGGCCGTCTCACGCCGGACGTCGCCAGGAAGATAGTTCGCGAGTTCGGGGAGTAGCGGGCGGGGCACCGCGTCCCGCGCGGAGACTCGGACGAACCCGAAGAGGGCGAGAATGCCAAGTACGCCTCAAGTTACTGAGATCACCGTCGGCCTCGGAAGCTGCGGCATCGCGGCGGGGGCCGGCCACGTCATGCGCGCGCTCGAGGACGGCATCAAGAAGCGAGGCCTCGACGTCCGCCTGAGGCGGACGGGGTGCGTGGGCATGTGCTACCGCGAGCCCATCGTCGACGTCGAGTCGCCGGGGCTCGGCAAGGTCACGTACGGCGGGGTCAAGACCGAGTGGGTCGACCGCATACTCGACGAGCACGTCGCGGGCGGCAAGCCGGTGGACGAGTGGGTGGTGAGGGCGGAAGAGAAGGAGCTGCCGGACGAGAGCTACTACGACAGGCAGGTCAGGCTGGTGCTCCGCAACGCCGGCACGATGGACCCCGAGTCTATCGACGAGTACATCTCGCGAGGCGGGTACGAGGCGCTCGAGAAGGCGCTCAAGACCATGACCCCCGAGGAGGTCATAGCGGAGGTCAAGGCCTCAGGCCTCCGCGGGCGCGGCGGCGCGGGCTTCCCGACCGGAGTCAAGTGGGAGCTTTGCGCGAAGCAGCCGGGCGACGTCAAGTACGTCATCGTGAACGCCGACGAGGGCGACCCCGGCGCGTTCATGGACCGAAGCGTCCTCGAGGGAGATCCGCACGCCGTCCTCGAAGGGCTCGCCATAGCGGCCTACGCGGTCGGGGCATCGGAGGGCTACTTCTACGTCCGGGCCGAGTATCCGCTTGCGGTCGCACGGCTCTGGATCGCCATCAACGATGCCCGCGAGCGCGGCTTCCTGGGCGACAACATAATGGGCACCGGCTTCAGCTTCGACGTCCACATCAAGGAGGGCGCCGGGGCGTTCGTGTGCGGCGAGGAGACGGCGCTCATCGCGTCGATCGAGGGCAAGCGCGGCATGCCGCGCCTCCGCCCGCCCTATCCCGCGGCCGAGGGCCTGTGGGCCAAGCCGACGAACAACAACAACGTGGAGACCTACGCGAACATCCCCTGGATCATCCGCGAGGGGGCAAAGGCCTACGCCGCGTACGGCACCGAGTCGAGCAAGGGGACGAAGGTGTTCGCGCTCGCCGGGAAGATCGTCCGCGGCGGCCTCGTCGAGGTGCCGATGGGGACCACGCTCAGGGAGGTCATCTTCGACATCGGCGGGGGCGTGCACGAGGGACGCTCGTTCAAGGCCGTCCAGATGGGCGGCCCGTCCGGCGGGTGCATCCCGTCCGAGTTTCTCGACATCGAGGTCGACTACGAGTCCGTCACGAGGACGGGCGCCATCATGGGCTCGGGCGGCATGGTCGTGATGGACGACTCGACCTGCATGGTCGACATCGCCAGGTTCTTCCTGAACTTCACGCAGGAGGAGAGCTGCGGCAAGTGCACCTTCTGCCGCGTCGGCACGAAGCGCATGCTCGAGATCCTGAACCGCATCACGGCGGGTGACGGGCGCGAGGGCGACATCGAGCTCCTCGAGGAGCTGGGGTCGAAGATCGTCTCATCGTCGCTCTGCGGCCTCGGCCAGAGCGCGCCGAACCCAGTGCTGACCACCATCAAGTACTTCCGCGACGAGTACGAGGCGCACATCCACGAGAAGAGGTGTCCAGCGCACTCGTGTAAGGCGCTCATCACCTACGAGATCGACCCCGACAAGTGCGTCGGATGCACGCTCTGCGCGAAGGCGTGCCCGACCGGCGCCGCGAGCGGCGAGAGGAAGAAGCCGCACGTGATCGATCAATCGCTCTGCACCAAGTGCGACGCGTGCAGGCGCGCCTGCAAGTTCGACGCTGTCGTCGTCAAGTGACCGGCCCCGGATGGCGTCCGTTCACACGAACGGGCCGCCGAACGCCGGTTCGTCCCGGCAACGACCCGCGGGCTTTCGCTCGAAGAGACGGTTCCCGGAGAGGTAGACGGTGCCAGACATTCGCATAACCCTGAACGGCAAGGAAGTCGACGTACCGGCGGGCATCACCATCCTGGAGGCCGCGAGGCTCCACGGGATCGAGATACCGACGCTCTGTCATGACGAGCAGCTCGAACCGTACGCCTCGTGCTGGCTCTGCGCCGTCCGGCTCGAGGGCATGAAGCGGTACGTGCCGTCGTGCGGGACGAAGGTCGCCCCCGGCATGAAGGTGCACACGCACTCCGAGGACGTCATCGCCGTCCGCCGGATGGCGCTGGAGCTCCTGCTGTCGAACCACAGGGGTGACTGCATCGCCCCGTGCAAGGCGACGTGCCCCGCGGGCGTCGACGTTCAGGGTTACATTGCGCTCATCGCCGAGCGGAAGTACAGCGCGGCGACCGCGCTCGTGAAGGAAGTGAACCCGTTCCCGCTCGCCATCGGCCGTGTGTGCACGCGGCCCTGCGAAGGCGAGTGCCGCAGGAACGCCATCGACGGCCCCGTCGCCATCGACTATCTGAAGCGCTTCGCGGCCGACTGGGACGCGCAGAGCGGAGACCCGTGGGTACCCGCCGTCGCGGCCGCGACGGGGAAGAGGATCGCCCTGGTGGGCGCCGGGCCCGCGAGCCTCACGGCCGCGTTCTACCTGGCGCAGCAGGGGCACCACTGCGTCGTCTTCGAGGCGCTCCCCAAGCCTGGCGGCATGCTTCGCTACGGCATCCCCGAGTACCGGCTTCCGAAGGCCACGCTCGACGTCGAGATCGGCCTCATAACGGGGCTTGGGATCGAGGTCCGGTACGGGAAGGCCCTGGGCTGCGACTTCAGGCTCAAGGACCTCCTGGACGAAGGGTTCGATTCGGTCTTCCTCGGTCTGGGCGCGATGGGCAGCAGGTCGATGCGCGTGCCCGGCGAGGACCTGGAAGGCGTCTGGGCCGGAACCGAGTTCCTGAAGAAGATGGGGTTGGGGGAGAAGGTCGAGATCGGCCGCAGGGTCGCCATCATCGGCGGCGGCAACACGGCCATCGACGCGGCGCGGACCGCCTTGAGGCTCGGCGCCGAGAAGGTGACCATCGTCTATCGCCGCTCGCGCCAGGAGATGCCGGCCTGGGACGTCGAGGTCGAGGCCGCGCTCCACGAGGGCGTCGAGATGCACTTCCTGGCCGCGCCCACCAAGATCGAGGGCGACGGCCGCTGTGAGCGCCTCGAGTACATCAAGATGGAGCTGGGCGAGCCCGACGAGAGCGGACGCAGGCGTCCGGTTCCCATCGAGGGCTCCGAGTCGATCCTCGAGGTCGACAACGTCATAGCGGCCATCGGTCAGGTGCCCGACCTTTCCTGCATACACGACACCGCGTCGGCCGACGAGGGCTCTCTCGAGGCGAAGCTCGAGCTGACCAGATGGGGGACCATCGTCGCCGACGAGAAGACGGGGCTGACGTCGGTCGAGCGCATCTTCGCGGGCGGGGACGTCGTGAGGGGAGCGGCGACGGCCATCGAGGCCATCGCGGACGGTGGCAAGGCCGCGCACGCGATGAACAGGATGTTCGCCGGCGGCGACGTGTCGGCCGTGGAGCCCTTCTTCAACATCACCAAACCTCGCTGGGACGAGTATCCCAAGGAACTGCTGGAGTCTTACGAACGCAAGGCCCGCGCCGAGATGCCGGAACTCAAGCCCTCGACGCGCGTCAAGTCGTTCGACGAGACCGAGCTTGGGCTCACGGAGGAACAGGCGCTCGAGGAGACGACGCGCTGTCTCGAGTGCGGCTGCGTATCGGCGTTCACCTGCAAGCTGCGCAGGTACTCCGCGGAATACGGCGCGTCGTACGACAGGTTCGGCGGCGAGGCCGTGGTCGACCCGCCCGATCTCCGTCATCCGTTCATTCGTCTCGAGCCCGAGAAGTGCGTGCTCTGCGCGCGCTGCATCCGCATCTGCGAGGACGTGCAGGGCGCTTCCGCGCTCGGTCTCTTCAGGCGCGGCTTCGTAGCGCAGATGAAGCCCGCCCTGGACCGTGCTCTCGCCGAGACCTCGTGCGAATCGTGCGGCCAGTGCGTGAACAGCTGCCCGACGGCGGCCCTTTCGGCGAAGTGCGAGGAGCCGAAGCCGGGGCCGTGGGCGCTCAGCCACGTCGTATCGACGTGCACGTTCTGCGGCACGGGCTGCTCGGTGTCGCTCGACGTGAAGGCGGGTGAACTCGTCGAGGTCACGCCGGGCGAGGGCATCACCGCGGGGAACCTGTGCGTTCGCGGCAAGTTCGGCATCGGCAACGCCCTGTCGCGCGAGCCGCTCCGGACGACCGCGCGCAAGAACGGAGAGGCTCCGGTCGAGGTGAGCCTCGAGGACGCTGTGAAGGCGGCCGGGAAGGGACTCAAGGCCGCGTCGGACGCGGTGGCGGTCGCGGGGAGCGCGCGCCTCACGAACGAGGAGGCAGCGGCGCTCGGAGAGCTGGGTCGCTCCGTCCTGGGGACGCAGTGGGTCGGCTCGTTCGGGCTCGAGCGCGAGGCGCCCGTCTTCGCAGCTCTGGGCCGGGCCTTCGGACGCGACGGCTCCACCGCCACGTTCGCAGACCTGCTCGAGGCGAACGTGATCCTGCTCCTGGACGCAGACATTGCCGAGGAGCAGACGGTGGCCGGCCTCCTCGTGCGGAAGGCCGTCAAGCGCGGCTCCAGGCTCTTCGTCGTCTCGCCCGAGAGGACGCGCATGGCGAAGCTGGCCGGCGACGACTGGATACAGGCGCCCCGCCGCTCGTACGGCGCGGCTCTGGGCGTCATGGTCGACGCGGTCGCTCCGGACTGCGAGGTTGCCGGCGGCATGGGTTACAGGGTCGAGGGGCTCTCGGCGCTTCGCAAGTCTCCCAGTCTCGCCGCGGGCTCGGTCGTTGCGGGTTCACGGGAGAGCCTGGCCGACGCTGCCCGCGAGTTCGCGGGAGCCGAACGCGCGGTGCTCGTGGCGAACGCCACCTCGTTCGAAGCGGCAACGGCCGTTCGCGACACCACGCTCGCGGCGGCGCTGGCCGCCTCCGCGGGTAAGGCCGGCGGGTACGGTTCGGGCGTCCTATTCCTGCGTGCCCGCGCGAATGGCCAGGGTCTGACGGACGCCGGGCTCGCTGCCGGCCGCCCGGACGATGCCGCGCTGTGGGATGCCTTCACGTCGGGCACGGTCAAGGCGGCGCTCATCGTCGGTGAGGACCCGGTCGGAGGCTCCGAGGACCCGGAGGCAGTGAGGGAAGCGCTCTCGAAGCTCGACTTCCTCGTCGTGGCCGACTCGTTCGAGACCGAGACCTCCGCGCTCGCGCACGTGACGCTGCCACTGTCGCTCCCGACGCACTCAGAGGGCACGTTCACCAACAGCGACGGGCGCGTGCAGCGCGTGGCGCCCGCGTTCGAGCCGCCCTTCGGCGCCTCGAATCTGGCGATCCTCTCCGCGCTCGCGGAGGCTCTCGGCAGGAAGCTCCCGAAGCGAAAGGCGCTCTTCCCTGGGGAGCCGCCCGCCGTCGAGGTGTCGGGCACGGTCGACGTGAGCCCGGCCGCCGACGCCGGGGCGCCGTCGCTCTTCGATCCCAGATGGGTCGACGCGCTCGAGTCGGGCCTCTCCAGGTACGCCCTTGCGGTGGGCCTCCCGCCTCACGTGGTGCGGCGCCAGATCCGCTAGGCCGCAGACTCACGCCGACTCTGTGGCGCGCTGCATTCCCACGCTCTTCCACTTGACAGCCCCCCCTCATGCATGCCAGACTGGCGTGCGTCCTACCGGCATAGTCCCACCATAACTCCACGACTC
>CAYNQF010000060.1:0-16680 GCA_964399265.1 uncultured bacterium
CACGTGCGGGTGCTTCCCGCAGATATCGCATTTCCTGGACATGTTGTTCCTCCGTATGGTCGAGAGACAATACTGAAAATTACCACAGGGATCGGGGCGACGCAAGCCATTTTGGGGTCCGCGAGGGCCCGGTTGACCACCGGGCGGGGCTGCTCTAGAATCCCCTACCGGCGGGCCATCCGGGCCCGCGCGGGCGGTCACGGGAGGTTCTTGAAGATCGCTACTGAGACGACGCTGCGCTCGCACGTGCGCTACCTGAAGGGCGTGGGCCCCAAGTTCGCCGACCTCCTGACCAAGGCCGGCGTAGAGACCATAGAGGACCTCCTGTACCACGTGCCCCGCGGGTACACGGACTGGTCCCGAATAGCCAGGATAGACGATCTGAAGGTCGGCGACCGGGTCACGGTCGTGGCGAGGGTCATCTCGGCGGACCTCACGCGGCGCGGCAGGATGCAGATCTTCGCCGCCGCCCTGGAGGACGACTCGGGCGCCATCTTCGCCCGGTGGTTCAACCAACCCTACCTGCGCAATGTTCTCAAGAAAGGTGGACGTGCCGTGGTGAGCGGCGAGGTCCGCTTCGACAGGCACGCTCGCCGTATCGAGTTCGTGAACCCGTCCTTCGAGGTCATGTCGGAGAGCGAGGCGACGGAGCTCGTTCACGCCGGCCGGATAGTCCCCGAGTACTCGCAGATAGGGGCGCTCTCGGGGCGGCGCATCCGCCGGTTCGTGAAGACGGCGCTCGACCGCTTCCAGGGCGACCTGGTCGACCCTCTGCCGGCCGCGGTGCTGGAGAGACGAGGTCTCAAGGGGCTCCGGGAAGCGGTGGGCACGGTCCACTTCCCTCGCTCGCTCGACGAGGCGGCGGAGGCCCGGGCCCGGCTCGCCTACGAGGAGTTCTTCCTGTTTCAGGTACTGGTCGGCCTCAGGAAGCTGCGTGTCCAGGAGGACGAGAGGGCCGTGAGCCTCGTGTGGGACGAGGCCGCCCACGATCGCTTCCTGGCGTCGTTGCCGTTTCACCTGACGGCCGCGCAGGAACGCACGATCGCCGAGGTCCGCTCGGACATGGAGCGCGGACACCCCATGAACAGGTTACTCCAGGGCGACGTGGGATCCGGGAAGACCGTCGTGGCCGCGGCGGTGATGCACCAGGCCGTGGCCAACGGATATCAGGCGGCCATCATGGCTCCGACCGAGATACTCGCGGAGCAGCACATGAAGAGCATCGACGGACTGCTCGCGCCGCTCGGGGACACGGTCGTGCTGCTGCGCGGAGGCATGAAGGCCGCCGACCGTGAGGAGTCCCACGAGGCGCTGCGGACCGGGGCGGCGGACGTCGCCGTGGGCACGCACGCTCTCATACAGGGGGACACCGAGTTCAGTAAGCTCGGTCTCGTCGTGGTCGACGAACAGCACCGTTTCGGTGTCGAGCAGCGCGCGGCTCTCCGCGCCAAGGGCGAGGCTCCCGACGTGCTCGTCATGACCGCCACGCCGATACCGCGCACGCTGGCGCTCACGGTCTACGGCGACCTGGACGTCTCCGTTCTCGACGAGCTGCCTCCTGGCAGGACTCCGGTCCGGACGGCCGTGCGCGACGAGGCCGCAAGACAGAAGATCTACAAGTTCCTGCGGTCGGAGATGGCCGAGCGGAAGCAGGTGTTCATCGTCTATCCGCTCGTGGAGGACTCCGAGAAGGTGGAGCTGGCGGCCGCGACCGACATGTACGAGAAGCTCCGTACGAAGGTGTTCCCGGAGTTCTCGCTCGGGCTGGTTCACGGGAGGATGAGTCCGGAGGAGAAGGACGAGGTCATGGACCGCTTCCAGAAGGGGGAGGTCGACCTCCTGGTCTCCACCACCGTGGTCGAGGTGGGTGTCGACGTGCCCAACGCCACCGTCATGGTCGTCGAGCACGCGGAGCGCTTCGGGCTGGCGCAGCTGCACCAGTTGCGCGGCAGGGTGGGGCGCGGGAGCCACCGGTCGTACTGCGTACTCATGGTCGGCGCGGGCGCGTCGGACGAGGCGCGGGAGCGGATACAGGTCATGGCGGACACGAATGACGGCTTCGAGATAGCCGAGAAGGACCTCGAGCTGCGCGGGCCGGGGGAGTTCCTCGGTGTGCGCCAGCACGGTCTTCCGCGGTTCTCCGTGGCCGACCTGGCGCACGATTCGAGGCTGCTCGTCAAGGCCCGGGAGGACGCCTTCGGCTTCCTGGACGGTGACCCCCATCTCTCGACCGACGAGGGAAGGCTCCTGGCGGACGCGCTCGGGCGCAGGTTCCACGGGAGAGGGCCCTTCATCGACGTGGGTTGAGTCCTGATCCTGCGGCGTCCGGTGGGGGCGGGCGCCGGTCGTTTCAGCAACTGCAAGGAGGTCGACGTATGGATCGCGGCGAGCGGTTGGAGCTCGTGAAGCAGAACTGCGGCAATGCAAACCTGCTGAAGCACATGCTGGCCACGGAGGCCGTCATGGCCGCCCTCGCGAGGCGGCTCGGCGCGGACGAGGAGTCGTGGGCGGCGGCGGGACTGGTGCACGACCTGGACTACGACAAGACCTACGAGGATCCGGACAGGCACGGTCTGCTCTCGGCCGAAATGCTGGCCGAGGCCGGGTATTCCGACGACATCATCCACGCGGTGAAGGCGCACAACGACAAGGTGCCTCGCGAGAGCGACATGGACCGCGCGCTCTACTCGAGCGACCCGGTGACCGGACTCATCGTGGCGGCCGCCCTCATGCATCCCACGAAGAAGCTCGCGGGACTCGACGTGGACTTCCTGATACGACGGTTCGGGGAGAAGAGATTCGCCGCGGGCGCGAACCGTGAGCAGATCGCCGCGTGCGACGAACTCGGACTGACTCTCGAAGAGTTCCTGGGGACCGCTCTGGAAGCCATGCAGCGGATATCGGACGACCTGGGGCTGTGACCTCTGACCGCGATCTCTAGTAGAGGACCTTCTCGGGGTTGACCCTCTTGCCGTCCTTCTTCACTTCGAAGTGGACGTGCGGTCCGTTGCTCACGCCCGTGGTTCCCACCTTTGCTATCTGGTCGCCGCGCTTGACCGTCTGCCCGTTACTGCAGGTGATCTTCGAGCAGTGGCCGTAGAGCGTCTCGTAGCCGTTGGGGTGCTCGAGTATGACCGTCCGACCGTAGCCGCCCTTCCATCCGACGAACTTCACGCGTCCGCCCAACGCCGCGCGGATGGGCGTTCCGCTCCTGGCGGCGATGTCCAGTCCCGTGTGCATCATGCGCCGTCTGTAGATGGGGTGGTTGCGATAGCCGTACCGGCTCGAGATGCGGCCGTGAACCGGCCAGGCGAACCGGAAGAGCTGCTCCAACGCGCCCGAACCGGGCACGAACAGCCGGAGTCCCACCATCAGCTTATCCACATCGACCCCGGGGTTGGAGTTCACGAGGTCGGTCATGTCGACGCTGTACTTCTTGCAGATGGCGTCGATGGTGTCGCCGCGTCTGACCGTCACGTACGTCCCGTCAGTGTCGGGGATCTCCAGTATCTGTCCCGGGCGCAGGTAGCGCGCGCTCGGCAGGTCGTTCATCGCGACGATGGTCTCTATACTGACGTGGTACTTCTTTGCGATGTTCCAGAGGCACTCGCCCCGCGCGACGGCGTGACGCGCTATCGTCGGAGCGCCCTTGTTCGCTCCTCCGTTGCCGCCTATCGGAGCGTCCTTGGAGATCGGATAGAGAAACTCCAGTGACCTGTCCCAGGCCCTGTCGCGCGTGTAGAGGAGGGGCAGCCGCACCTCCGTCTTGCGTCTGGGCACCCGAGCGTAGCTCGCGCTGTTGGCGCTGGCGAGCAGGTCCATGTCTATGCCCTTGCCGGCCGCTATCGTCTCGATGTCCTCGCCCGGCGAGGCCACGTAGTCGAAGCTCGCGGCGTCACCTGGGACCGGCGTCACGACGCCGAGCACCTCGAAGCTGGGCTTCAGGTAGTCGGTGCCGGTACCCGTCAGGACGCGTCCCCACGGAGACAGCATGGTCAGCATCGGCGAACGCGGGTTCAGCTCCACGTTCGACCCCTTCACGGAGCGGTCGATTACGAACCCCGACGCCACCACCAGAACGGCCACAAGGAAGGACAGTATGGAATAGAACCGCGCCGTCTCGGGCAGCTTGTTGAACTGCGCGAGGATCGCGGAAGGGGAGAAGACTTCTGGTCTGGTGCGCTTGTGCATAGATAGACTCGGAATATAGAGCGGTCGGCGGCGGCTGTCAACAGCCGCGTCGGGGCCGGAGGAACGGCCGGGGAGCCTCCCTGGGGAGGTCCCCCGGCCTCTGGGGCAGGGCTTGGTGAACGCCGGTCACGAGTCCTGCAGAGCGGCGGCAAGAACGCGAGGCCGAGCCGGAGCGCCGCTAGAGAAGCTGGAACGTGAACCCGAGCGAGAGCGTCTCCTTGAGCCGCACGTCGGCGTCCACCTGCTTGTCGTAGAGCGCCTGCACGTACAGGTTCACCATCAGATAGTCAGTGATGTTGGCGGTGAACGTGTTCTCCCAGTTGACGTCCACGGTCTTCCAGTCGCCGCCGCCGTTGGAGTCGGCGCGGTCGTCGTCCTCGGAGTTGTACAGGGCGTTGTAGGCCTCCAGCCTGCTCCCGAGGGCGATCCTGTCCTCCGCGAGCAACGTCCTGAACTCGACGACGAACTCGGCGCCCGCGTCGGTGGTCGAAACCGTCTCGGTCGCGTCGCCATCGCCCGTCGGGACCTCGCGGTCGACGTGTTCCTTGACGGCGCCGCCCAGCCGCGTCGTGAGTCCGGTCCTCTCGTTGTCGACGAACGTCCGGGCCACACCGAAGCTCTCCGTGAAGACCGCCGGGTTCAGAGTGCGCGTGTTGTCCGGGTCCCTCTCGTCCAGGAACTGCGTCTCCACGCGGCCCGCGATGAACGGGTCGACGACCCACCCGCGGGTGAACCGCAGGACCGACTCGAGGTCGATGAGGTCGGTCGACTTCACGGGCCTCTTCCAGTGCTTCGTCTCTGCGTCCTGCGAGTGCGTCTGGCCGAACGACATCTTGAGCGTCGTGGCCGAGTGGAACGACGGGCCCAGCTGCCTCTCGGCAAGCGAGTTGGAGTTCAGGGCCCACGAGATGGCGCCCGACTCGCTGCCCGCCCAGTTGTCGCTGTAGGCGTTCTGGGTCAGCGTGAGGTTGACCTCCGACGAGACCATCCATCCCTCCCGAGCGTCCGCGGCCGGCTCTTCAGCCGGCGCAACCGCGCAGGACGCCGCGACCAGGGCGAAGACGAGTCCCGGCACTTCGAGAATGTCTCTGCGTATCAACGTGATGCTCCTTACTTCGCGGCGCCGAGCTCCGAGGTACAGAAGGGACAGCGTACCGCCTTGATCGGTATCGACGAGAAGCAGAATGGGCAGTCCTTCATTGTTGGCGCGGCCGCGGGTTCCTCTGCCTCACGCTTCAGGCGGTTGACCTGCTTGATGATCATGAAGATCACGAACGCGATGATGATAAACGCGATCACCGTGTTGACGAAGACGCCCCAGTTCATCGTCACGGCGCCCGCGGCCTGCGCGTCGGCGAGAGTGGGGTAGGGGCCCGCCACGTCTCCCTGCTTGATGACCGTGAAGATGTTCGTGAAGTCAACGTTGCCCAGCAAGAGCCCGACGGGCGGCATGATCACGTCCTTCACGAGAGACTGGACGATCGCGCCGAATGCGGCGCCGATCACGATGCCGACGGCCATGTCGACGACATTGCCGCGCATCACGAATTCCTTGAACTCCTTGAACATCTCTTGCCTCCTTACGGGACGCGGCGGAGCGCCACTGCTGGTCTCCGCCTGACGGTCACTCCTTGTCCAGATGCACGTCGAGCTGCGGGAACGGTATCGAGAGCCCCGCCTTCGGCAGGGCCTCGTAGATTCCCTTCGTCAGGTCGCCCTTGACCGCCCAGTAGTTCTCGGTCGCCGCCCAGGCCCGCAGCTGCAGGTTAACGGACGAGTCGGCCAGCTCGGTGATGACGACGGCCGGCTCCGGATCTCCGACGACCAGCTCGTGGGACCGCATGAGGTCCATTCCGACGCCGACGGCCCGGTCGACGCTGTCCCCGTAGGCGATGCCCACCGACACGTCGACGCGTCTCGTGGGCATCCGCGTTGCGTTGACGATGGGGCTTCCCCAGACCTGCGCGTTCGGAATGGTGATCAGCTGGTTGTCGGGCGTCAGGAGTTCCGTAGCCATGATGCCGACACCCTTCACCTTGCCGGTCATGCCGTTGATCGTGACCACCTCGCCGATGTCGATCGGCCGGAGGGAGGCGATCCACGTGCCCGAGGCTATGTTGTTCACCGTGTCCGACATTCCGAACCCCAGTATGAGTCCAGCCGCCGCGGAGAGGCTTACGAGGATGGCGCTGACCGTGACTCCGAGGGTCGCGAGAACGAGCAGGGCGAGGAGCACGTAGAGCAGGACGCTGAAGAAGCGACCCAGGAACTCCACGAGGATGTTGGAAAGGTTCGACCTCCTGAGCGACCGCTTGAACGCGGTCACGATGATCTTGACGGCGACGAAGCCCACGACAAGCACTATGGCAGCCGTGAGCGCCTGGAGCATCGTCACCGAAGTGTGCGGTATCGTGGTCTCCCAGCTCATGCACTTCCTCCCGTTGGCTGCCGGTCACAGGGCCGGTTGGTCCGGCCTCCGCACGGACGGACCGGCGAGGCCGGCCCAGCGTGGACGGCTTTGGATGCGACGTGGCAGGATAGGTCGCCCCGTGGTCTCCGTCAAGTTCCCGCTCCCGGTGCGGCCCCTCCGGCTCAGCAAGGCCCCTAGCTTGGGGGCAATCGACCTTGACACCCGCTCACGCCGGCACTACCATGACCGCGTGAACGAGGGTCGGTCGACCCGGCGGTCGGCCGGGCACGGCTCGACGCCTGGAATCCTGAGAGGCCGCACCTTGACGCCCTTTGCACAGGTTTCGGCTATGGTCATGATGGTGTGGGCGCTGACCGTCCTCGCAGTGGGCCTGCTGCTGGGCTGGCTGGCCGCCCGCGCTCTCAGGCCGGGTGTCGGCGGTCAGAACGCGGACGTGCTCCGCAGCAAGCGTCAGCTGCAGGCGGTCTTCGACGGGATCACCGACGGCCTCATAATCGTCGACAGCGACTTTCGCATCGTCGCCGTCAACAAGGCCGAGGCGGCCTTCCTGGGCCGCGAGCCGAAGGACCTGGTCGGGCGCTTCTGCTACGAGGTCTACTGCAGGGGAGACCATGCCTGCGAGCTGTGCCCGGCTCACGAAACGTTCGCCATGGGCAAGGCCTCGATGGCCTCGCGGCTGGAGTTGGCCTCCGGCTACCACAGGCGGGGCGTCGACGTCTACACGTTCCCGGTCAAGGACGAGAACGGCGAGACGGTCCAGGCGATCCAGTACATCAAGGACGTCACAGACAGGGTCAAGCTGCAGAAGCAGCTCAGGGAGGTCGAGCAGCTGACCGGCATCGGCCAGATGGCGGCCAACGTCGCTCACGAGATACGCAACCCGCTTCTGGCGGTCGGCGGTTTCGCGAGGCATCTGCACGAGCAGATGAGTCCCGATGACCCGAGGCGTGAGTACACCGGCATCATCCTCGAGGAGGTCACCAGGCTGGAGCAGATCCTGCGGGAGCAGCTGACGCTGGAGCGTCACCTGGTGCCGGTGCTGGCGCCCGTCGACATCAATCATATCCTGAGGGACGTGAGGAAGCTGCTCTCCCACGGCCTTCTGTCGTCGCAGGTACGGCTGGTGGGCGAGCTGGCGACCGGCCTGCCGCTGACGATGGGCGACGCGAACCAGCTCAAGCAGGCCTTCCTGAACATCATCAACAACAGCATTCAGTCTATGCCCGACGGCGGGACCATCATCGTTACGAGCGCTCAGAGCGGCGGCAACATCGTAGTGAGTATAGAGGACACGGGACCGGGGATACCGGGGGAGGTCATGAGCAAGCTGTTCGTCCCGTTCTTCACGACGCGCAAGACCGGCTCGGGGTTGGGGCTGGCGGTGACGAAGCGCATCATCGAGAACCACGGCGGAGACATCGAGGTGATGAGCGAGGTGGGGAAGGGCACCACGTTCAACGTGTCGATACCCATCGTGAGGAGTACGCAGGAGGTGGAGAGCAGGAAGATCTACGGAACAGAGGGCGACTCGATCCGCGCGGTCGACGCCGGGACGCGGAAGGTAGACGCGGAGCGGCCGAGCGAGAGCGAGCCGCACCACGACATCGCGAAACACGCAGATACCGACGGGAAGTAGCACGAGGCAGAGCGGGAGGACGCTGATGACAAGAGTACTCGTCGTCGACGATGAGAAGAACATTCGCAAGCTCTACGAGTCGGAACTCAGACGCGAGGGATACGAGGTGCTGACCGCGGAGAGCGGGGAGGAGGCGCTCGAGGTGATCGACCGGGAGCCGCTCGACCTGGTGGTCCTGGACATCCGCCTCGAGGGAATGGATGGCATCGATTGCCTCCGTACCATCATGGAGAAGCGCAGAGACCTTCCGGTCGTTCTGAATTCCGCCTACTCCACCTACAAGCAGGACTTCGCCTCGTGGATGGCCGACGCGTACGTCGTCAAGTCGTCGGACCTGACCGAGCTCAAGGACAAGATTAAGGAAGTGCTGGTGGCGCGCGGCAAGTCGGACTCGTAGAGTCCTCTCCCCGGGAGGGAGCGTGAGCAGGCGCACACTCGCTGACAGGGAGTCCACCGATCTTCGGAAGCGGCTCTCAGCCTCGCCCGACGACATGGACGCGCTTCGCGAACTCGCCTCGTCGTACATCGAGGACGGCCGTCTGAGCGACGCCGTGGTCGCGCTCCAGCAGCTGCTCGGACGGCGGCCGAACGATCTCCGGGCGATGATAGATTGCGGCATCTGCTACATGAGGCTCGGACTCCTCGACGCGGCGGCGAGCGAACTCGAGCGGGCGACCAGGACGTCGCCCGCGAGCGCGGAGGCCCACTACAGCCTGGGGCGCGTGTGCGACCTGCAGGGCAGGGTCGGGGAGGCGTACGACCACTTCGAACGCGGCATCGAGTTGGCGCCCGACGACGCGGAGCCGCACTACCGGCTGGGCGTGGCTCTCGCCCTGCGAGGCGAGTTCGAGGAGGCGGCGAACTGCTACGCGAAGGCCATCGAGGCGGACTACTCCTGCGCCAAGGCTCACACGAACCTTGGATACGCGCTCGACCAGCTGGGGCGCACCGACGAGGCCATCCTCGAGTTCAAGCGCGCGATCGAGCTGGACCCGGACAACGCGGAGCACCACCTGAACCTGGGCGCCATATTCGGGGAGCGCGGCATGCTGGAGGACGCGGTGCAGGAGTTCTCCAAGGCCGCCGAGGTCGCTCCGCTGAGCGCCGAGGCGCACTTCAACCTGGGCGCCGCTCTGCTCGCCGGCGAGCGCACCGACGAGGCGCTGGATGCTCTCGAGCTGGCCGCCCGGCACGCGCCGGACTCGGCGATGGCGCACTTCCAGCTCGGCCTGGTCTACGAGAAGAAGGGGCGCTTCGGCAGGGCGGTCGCCGCGTTCCAGAGGGTGGTGGCGCTGGAGGGAGAGGGGCCGGACACCTGCTACCACATGGGGATCTCTCTCGCCGCGCAGGACAAGCTCGAGGATGCAGAGCGTCAGCTCTCCAAGGCCGCGAACGCCGCACCCGACGACCCCCGCATCCACTACCAGCTGGGCATCGTGCTCGACCGCCTGGGACGTGGTCTCGAGGCGGCCGACTCGTACAGACGCGCCGACGAACTCCGCTCGGCGGGCTGATGCCTTGCGCGAAGCGACCGTCCCCTTTGAACTCAGACGAGGATCCGATTCCCCGATGACGCAGCCAGTACGCACAGTGGTCGTCGCGGCACTCATTGCAGCGGCGCTCTGCGCCGCGCCGCCCGCTGGAGCGGACCGTGCCGTGAGCGCTCCCGGGTCCCCGGAGCCGCCCGCCGAGGCGGGTCGCGCCGCGAGCGCTCCCGCGCACTCGGAGGTGTTTCGGACCCCGCTGCCGCCCGAGGTCGTCGACGACCCGACGCCCGCGTCACGCGGTGACCTCCCGTCGCGCAGGAGGCGTCTGTGCCCCAGACCTCCGAGCGACCTCCCGCTCGACCACTGGGCCTATCCTCTCCTGGAGCGGCTGACCGCCAGGGAGATAGTCAAGCTGGACATGTCGACGCTGCCTCTGTCCAGAGAGGCCATAGCCGAGGCCGTCGCGTCCGCGCTCAGCCCTTGCGGAGCGCCGCCGCCCGCGGCGACGGAGCGCGAGAGATGGGCGCTCTTCCTTCTTGAGGACGAGTTCCTGGGCGGACTCGTGGACGGTCCGCTGGTCTCGCTCTCGGGCGGGAGGTCGCTCGTAGCGCTCGGGCTACGGCTCGGTACGGAGGGGCGCGGCGGCGAGGAGGGCGACCCCGACATCTCGATGGATGTCGCGTACGACCTGTGGGGCGGCGCCGGGCGCGACCTCGGGTTCTACGCGGACACGACCATACTCCTGGAGGGACAGAACGGTCCGAGGGCGGAGAGGCTCTCCGGCCGCACACGGACCTGGCGCGGGATAGCGGTTGCCGCCGACCGAGCCTACGTGAAGTACGAACGCGGCGCCCTCGCGGTCACGGTGGGCAGGCGCGGCGTGGCCTGGGGCAGGTCGGACCACGGCCGGCTGCTGCTCTCGGGGACGGCCCCGACGCTGGACGGCGTCGAGGTGCGCTTCCGGGTCGGACCGCTCACGCTCCAGGGGCTTCAGACCTTCCTGGACAGGCCGTACTCCGACGACGTGTCCGAGGAGGACCCGACGCAGCAGCAGGTGTTCCTGGCGGCCCACAGGGCCGTGGTGGCCGGAGACTGGGGAAGCGTGGCCGTCGCCGAGGCCGTAGTGTACAGCGGCGATCTGCCGGACCCGGCCTACCTCAATCCGTTCCTGCCGTACTACGTTTCACAGCACAACGAGCGGGCCGACGACAACGTGCTCTGGTCCTTAGACTTCGTCGGCCGGCCGCGCGCCGGCGTCGAGACGTGGGGCGAGTTCGTCGTCGACGACCTGCAGTACGACAGGGACACCGGACACCCCGACAAGTACGGGATAACGCTCGGCGCCGGATGGTACGGCGAGCTGGCGGAGGGCGACTTCGAGTTGTCGGCGGAGTACACGAACGTCCGCAAGTGGACCTACACCCACCCGACCGAAGAGCACAGCTTCACGCAGGACGGGCGGCCCCTCGGCTTCGAGCTTGGGCCCGACGCGGACAGGGCCATGGCGACGTTCGTCTACCACCCGGCGCCGCCGTGGAGCGTGACGACGACGTACTCCTTCACCAGAAAGGGTGAAGGGGACACGGAGACGCCGTTCGTGGTCGGCGAGGACGACGAGCCGTCGTTCCCGTCCGGGAACGTCATGAGACGCAGCAGCGTGCGTACCGCCCTGGGCTACGAGGACCCCGGCGGACTCAGCGCAGAGGTGGGTGCAGGCTTCACGAGCAGCCGGAGCGATACCGTCGATGATGAGTCGTACGAGTTCTGGGCCCGTGTCGACCTCAGGCTCTGACGGAGCCGGCGTGCTTGGGCTTCTGAGGCCGGTGAACGCGGTGATGGCGGCCGCGGCGGTCTTCGTCGGAGCGGTGGCCGTACGCCATCCTGTGGGATGGTGCGCAGCCGGCCTGGGCGCGCTCTCCACGTTCGCGGCGTCATGTGCGGCCAACTCGGTGAACGACGCGGCCGATGTGGTGGCCGACAGGATCAATCGTCCGGAGAGACCGATACCCTCCGGGCGCGTGTCGCCCCGGGCGGCGGTGTGGACCGGGCTCTTTCTGTTCGCCGCGAGCGCGGCCCTGGCAGCGCCGCTGGGGGCACGCGCGCTCGCTCTCGTGGGCGCGTGGGTGGTGCTCACGACGCTGTACTCGGTCACGCTGGAGCGTCTGCCGCTCCTGGGCAATGTCGTCGTGGCTCTTGTGGCTGCCTCGCCGCTCCTCATGGGCGGTTTGACGCAGGGCGTTCCCGGGGCGGGAGAGGGGCCCGCGGCCGGGCTTCTGGGATCGGCGGTCGTGGTCGAGACCGGCCGGCGGCTGGTGGCGGCGGGAGAGAGGCTGGCGGTGATGTTCGCGCTCGCGGCTCTCCTCCATCTCGCAAGGGAGTTCGTGAAGTCCGCCGAGGACGAGCCCGGCGACTCGGTGGCCGGCAAGAGGACGATCGCCGTCGCCCTCGGGCCCGGGGCGGCGCTGGCCTGGGCCCGCGTCACTCTGCTCGTTACGATGTGGGCGGCCGCCGCGCCCTATCTGCTCGGTCTCATGGGCCTCGCGTATGTCGGCGTGCTGGTGCCTCTCGAAGCCACCCTCGCGTGGCTGGTCGTGGCTTCCTCGCGCGACCGCACCGATCCGGCGAAGCTCAGACAGGTCTCGAACGGACTCAAGGTCGTGATGCTGCTGGGACTGATCGCGTTCGTGGCCGGATCCTACTCGTGAGACTGGACGCGAACCCGCAATGAGGCGAAGGTGAACGAATGACCGTCTACGCCGCGATAGCGCTCGGGATCCTGCAGGGACTCACGGAGTTCCTGCCGGTCTCGAGTTCTGGGCACCTGGCGCTCGCCGAGTACTTCTTCGGCGTGAGCAGTCCCGGTGTCACGTTCGAGGTGTTCGTCCACTTCGGGACGGCTCTTGCGGTGCTCGTGTACTTCAGGCGCCGCGTCGGCGCGATCGTCGTCGCCGTGGTCCGCTGGCTTGTCAGGAAGGAGCACGAAAGAGAGGACGCGAGGCTCGGCCTGTATCTCCTCATCGGTACTATCCCCGCGGCCATCGTCGGCGTACTCCTCGAGAAGAAAGTGGAGTCGGCGTTCGGAAGCCCGGTGCTGGTGTCGGTCCTTCTCCTCGTGACCGGAACGATGCTCTGGCTCACGCGACGCATGCGTCAGGGTGAGCGGGAACTCGTGAGACCCGCCGACGCCGTGCTCGTCGGGCTCGCCCAGGCGGCCGCGGTTCTGCCGGGCATCTCGCGGTCCGGGGCCACCATATCCGCCGGGCTTGGGCTCGGGATCGAGCGCTCCAGGGCGGCCGAGTTCGCCTTTCTGCTGTCGCTCCCGGTCATCCTCGGCGCCACCGCCGTGAGTCTGGGGGACGCCGTGGCGTCCGGCTCGCAGGTTGGGGTTCCGGTGCTGGCCGGCACGATGGCGGCGTTCCTGAGCGCCCTCCCGGCGATCGCCGTCCTCATGAGGGTCGTGTCCGCCGGAACGTTTCACAGGTTCGCCTACTACTGCTGGGGTGCCGGTCTCGTCGCGCTCGCGATGTCGATCGCGCGCGCCGGATGAGTCTCGTTCCCTGAGGAGGAGAGGACGATGAGAATGTTCCTGTATGTGCTCGTAGTGCTCGCGGTCTCCGCCGCTCCGCGCGCCGCCGAGCCGGGTGTATCGATCACCGTCTACAACTCCGACATGGCTCTTGTGAAGGACGCGCGCAACGTTTCCATCGAGTCCGGCGTGCACGAGGTCCGTTTCCCGGGGATCGCGCAGCGCATCGACCCGACAAGCGTCCATTTCAAGATCATCGAGGGTCCCGAAGCGTCGGTCTGGGAGCAGAACTACAGGTTCGATCTTGCGAGTTCCTCGAAGATCCTCGAGAAGTACCTGGAGAGCGACATCGACGTGATAGGCGAGCAGGCGGACCTGTTCTCGGGCAAGCTCGTGAGCGTCGACGACAAGTCGCTCGTGCTCGACCAGGGGCGTGGCATGGGCCCGGTCGTCACGCTCAACCGCGACAAGATCTCGTACATCCGATTCCCGATGCTTCCATCGGGGCTAATATCGAAGCCGTCCCTCGTGTGGAAGATAGGGGCGGAGAGGTCGGGCGACAGGCTCGTCGAGGTCACCTACATCACTTCGAGCATCAACTGGCACGCCGAGTACGTGGGCATAGTCGACGAGAACGACGCCAACATCGACCTGACCGCCTGGGTCTCGATCGACAACCGCTCCGGAGCGACGTACGAGGACGCCCAGCTCGACCTGGTGGCCGGGGACGTGAACAGAGTCTCCGGGCGCAGGCCGATGGAGCAGGAGGTCATGTACGACCAGGCCCGGGCCATGGTCGCCAAGGGAGCGCCCGAGTTTCAGGAGGAGCAGCTGTTCGAATACTACCTGTACAAGCTCGATACCCCGGCCACCGTGGCCGACAGGGAGATAAAGCAGCTCACATTCTTCCCGAGCACACAGGTTGCCGTCGAGAAGGTGCTCGAATTCGACTATTATAGAGGGCCGGATGTGCGCGTCCTCCTCGAGTTCAAGAACTCGGAGGACAACGGCCTCGGCAGGGCTCTGCCGGCCGGCAAGGTCAGGATGTACAAAGAGGACTCGGCAGCGGACCTCCAGTTCATCGGCGAGGACATGATCGACCATACGCCGAAGGACGAGGACGTCGAGCTGTATCTCGGCAATGCGTTCGACGTCAAGGTCGAGAGGGTTCAGAAGGACGCGCGCAAGATAACCGACAAGGTGCGGGAGGACGACTTCGAGGTCTCCATCCGCAACCACAAGGACGTGCCCGTCACCGTGCGCCTGGTGGAGCACCCGCAGGGGTACTGGGAGGTCACGAAGACGTCGCACCCGTTCGAGAAGACCGAGGCCAATCGCATTCAGTTCGAGATCCCGGTCGAGGCGGACGGAGAGGTCGTGGTCAGCTACACGATCCGGTATCACTACTAGAGAACAGGGGTTCCGGAGGGACACATGGAATCGGTCGGCGACCTCCTGAGGCGAGAGAGAGAGGCCCAGGGGAAGACGCTGGATGAAGTCGTCAAGGCGACGAAGATGAGCCTCCTCATCGTCCAGGCGATCGAGGAGGATCGTTTCAGCGTTCTGCCCGCGCCCGTCTACGTCAAGGGGCACCTCCGCACGTACGCGCGATTCCTGGGGCTCGACGAGGATGAGGTCGTTGAGAAGTACAAGCGGTTCACGCAGCAGAACGAGCCGGCGGAACTCGACGAGTGGGACACCGTCGAGATCGAACTCCAGGAGCAGCGTAAGGAGATGGGACGCCGCTGGATGTGGATCGCCGCGGCGTTGATCGTCGTCGTGATCGTCGCCGTCTTCGTCGTGAAGCTGGCGACGCGTCCCCGTGTGGAGGAGTCCGTCGCGACGGAGGAGGCGCCGCTGATAACTCAGCCGGTGAGCGAGGCGGCCTGGGTCGACACGATGATCGAGGTGCACGGGCTCGAGCTGATGGTGGTCGCCAAGGAGCGCGTCTACGTGGCCGTTTCCGTTGACGGCGAGCGCGTGTCGGACCTCACGCTGGACGCCGGAGAGAGGCGCCGGTGGGAGGGTGTCGAGGAGTTCAGTCTCTTCGTCGGGACCGGGGACGCGCTCGATCTCTACCTGAACGGCGAATACCTGGGCACCGCCGGAGCCGGGCGCGGTCCGGTTGAGAACCTGATAGTCAACGAAGAGGGAATGTCGCGATAGGAGACGATGGACAGGCCCTTCAAGCTTGTTTCCGGGTACAGCCCGCAGGGCGACCAGGGCGAGGCGATAGACCAGCTCACGCAAGGGCTGGAGCGCGGGGACCGGTACCAGACGCTCCTCGGAGTCACCGGTTCCGGCAAGACCTTCACGATGGCCAACGTCATCGCGAGACTCGGTCGCCCCGCTCTCGTCATATCCCACAACAAGACGCTCGCCGCTCAGCTCTTCGCTGAGTTCAACGCGTTCTTCCCGGAGAACGCCGTCGAGTATTTCGTGAGCTACTACGACTACTACCAGCCCGAGGCGTACGTCCCGGTCACGGACACGTACATCGAGAAGGACGCCGACGTCAACGACGAGATAGACCGGCTGCGCCTCCGCGCGACCACGTCGCTGCTGGAGCGCCGCGACGTCGTGATCGTCGCCTCCGTCTCCTGCATCTACGGCATCGGGTCGCCCGAGGCCTACAGCGAGATGCTCCTGTCCGTCGACGTCGGCAAGCGCGCAGACCGCGACGTCATGCTGCGCCGGCTGGTCGACATGCGCTACGACAGGAACGACTACGACTTCGCCAGAGCGACGTTCAGAGTCAGGGGAGACGTGGTCGAGGTCAGGCCGTCATACGAGGAGAAGGCGATCCGCATCGAGTTCTTCGGGGACGAGATCGAGCGCATCTCCGTCGTCGATCTGGTCACGAGGAAGGCCATCGAGGAGCTGGATACGGTATCGATATACCCGGCCAAGCACTTTGTGACCACGCAGCAGAACATCGAGCGCGCGATCGCACGGATCGAGGTCGAGCTTCGCGACCGGCTGGCCGAACTGCGACACGACAACAAGCTGCTGGAGGCGCAGCGGCTGGAACAGCGCACCCGTTTCGACATAGAGATGATGCGCGAGATGGGGTACTGCTCGGGCATCGAGAACTACTCCAGGCACCTGTCCGGCCGCAAGGCAGGGGAGAGGCCCGCGGTGCTCCTCGACTACTTCCCCGACGACTTCCTGATGTTCATCGATGAGTCCCACGTCTCGGTCCCGCAGCTTCGGGGCATGTTCCGCGGAGACAGGGCCAGGAAGGAGACGCTCGTCAAGTACGGCTTCAGGCTGCCCTCGGCGCTCGACAACAGGCCGCTCGTCTTCGAGGAGTTCGAGGAGTTCATGAAGCACACGGTCTTCGTGTCGGCGACGCCGGGAGCGTACGAACTCGAGAAGAGCGAGGGCGTGGTCGTCGAGCAGATCATCA
>CAYNQF010000061.1:0-13857 GCA_964399265.1 uncultured bacterium
GACTGCAAGTTCACAATGCCGCTCGAGGACGAGGCCACCGAGCAGTTCGACGTGAAGTGCGAGCTGTGCGGCAAGCCGATGGTCGTCAAGCACGGGAGGTTCGGCAAGTTCCTGGGCTGCTCGGGCTATCCCGAGTGCAAGGGCACGTCCCCGCTGCCCACCGGCGTCGCCTGCCCGCAGGAGAACTGCGACGGCGTGCTCGTCCAGAGACGAACCAAGAGGGGCCGGACCTTCTACGGATGCAGCGCCTACCCCAAGTGCGAGTACGCCATCTGGGACAAGCCGGTCCCGGTGAACTGCCCGTCGTGCCAGGCGACCTTCATGGTCGAGAAGGGGAAGAAGAGCGAGAAGGCGCTCGTCTGTCTCGAGTGCGGAGAGCGGATGTCGGCTGAGGAGACGCGGGGGACTCCCGGGGATGACGAAGTCTAGGAGACGACCGATCCGCGCGCACATCGACGCCTTTCTGAGCGAGCTCGGGGCGCGGAACCTGTCCAGCCACACGCGAGCCGCCTACGGGCGCGACCTCGTGCAGTTCGAGACATTCCTGAGAGACATCACGCGCGACGAGGAGCTGTCGGCCTCCGACCTCACGCCGAAGGCGGTTCGACGATTCGTGTCGGCCCTCACCGCATCGAAGTACGCCCGCCGCTCCGTCCAGAGGAAGCTCGCCGCCGTGAAGGCGTTCGCCAGATACCTGGTCTCCGAGGGGCTGCTCGACGCCAACCCGACGACCGGTCTGTCGGCTCCGCGGCCCGAGAGGCGCCTGCCGTCGTTCCTCAGGAGCCGCGAGGTCGAGCTGCTCTTCGAGGGCAGGGGAGACGGTACGGAGCGCGAGCTTCGCGACAGGGCTATCCTCGAGCTCTTCTACAGCACCGGCATCCGTCTCTCGGAGCTGACGGGTCTCCGCAGAGAGAGCCTCGACCTCCGCAATGGGCTGGTCCGGGTGCTGGGCAAGGGAAACAAGGAGCGAGTGGTCCCGGTCGGTCGCGCGGCGTCGGACGCGCTCAAGCGCTATCTCGCGCCGCGCGGCGCGAAGGAGGGCAGGGGCGCGCCGCTCTTCACGAACGCGCGGGGCGAGGCCCTCTCGGCCAGGACGGTTCAGAGGATCGTCACGAAGAGACACGGTCAGGTGTCGGAGGCAAGACAGCTCTCGCCGCACGTGCTGAGACACACCTTCGCGACGCACATGCTCGACGCGGGAGCGGACCTGCGGGCCGTGCAGGAGCTGCTCGGTCACGCGAGCCTATCGAGCACGCAGATATACACGCACGTCACGACGGCGCGGCTCAAGGAGATATACAAGAAGGCGCATCCGCGCGCCTGAGGTGCGATGCTCGCTCCCGAGGGGAGCAGGAGGGGTAATGAGGGACTTCATCTCGATAGCAGACATCGACCGCACACAGATGGAGCGGCTTCTGGACCTCGCCGCCGCCGTCAAGCGCGACAGGCGCCCAAGGACGGACCTCTCGGGCAAGACCGTCGCCCTCATCTTCCACAAACCGTCGCTCCGGACCCGCCAGAGCTTCGAGGTGGGCGTCTTCGAGCTGGGCGGCCACCCCATGTACATCACGGACGCGGAGATCAAGATGGGGCAGAGGGAGTCGACGCACGACATCGGCAAGGTGCTCTCCCGCTACGTGCACGGCATCATGATAAGGACGTTCGCGCACTCGAACTGCGTCGAGCTGGCGGAGGCGGCAGACGTTCCGGTCATCAACGGGCTCACCGACCTCCTGCACCCGTGCCAGATAATGGGAGACCTCCAGACCTGCGCGGAGCGCGGCAAGAAGCTGGACGACATGGTGGTTGCGTTCGTCGGCGACGGGAACAACGTGGCCAACTCATGGGTGAACGCCGCCGGCAACCTTCACTTCGAACTCAGAATAGCGGGACCATCGGGCTACGAGCCTGACGCGGGCCTCATGGCCGCCGCCCGGTCGAAGGGTGCCGACGTCAAGGTGCTGACCGACCCCGAAGAGGCGGTCGACGGCGCGGACGTCGTCTACACCGACGTCTGGACGAGCATGGGACAGGAGGCCGAGGCGGGAGATAGGCGCAGGAAGTTCCAGCCGTATCAGGTGAACGACGGCCTCATGTCGCACGCCCGCGAGGACGCGATAGTGCTCCACTGCCTGCCGGCGCACCGCGGAGAGGAGATCACCGACTCCGTGATCGACGGACCGCGGTCGGCCGTCTTCGACCAGGCGGAGAATCGCCTGCATGCCCAGAAGGCGATCATGATAGAGCTCATGGGCGAGTGAGGAAGAGCGATGTCGAGCAAGGAGAACCGGCCTCGCGGCGGAGTGGCCTCGGGGGGTGACGCGGGGCCTGGAACGCCGGCCGCCTCACTCCGCGTGAGGTCGGTGACCTGCGCTCTCGTGTCGTTCGCCACCGCCGTCGCGCTGGCGGCGGTCGGGGCCGGGTGCGCGAAGCCCGGCCCGCCGGGAGGCGGACCGCCCGACGAGCAGCCGCCCGAGGTCGTGAGCACGCGGCCGGCCGACGCGGCCACGATGGTCGACACGGACTCCGAGCTGGAGATAGAGTTCAGCGAGGAGATGAACCGGCCGTCTGTCGAGAGATCGCTCGCGATCGTCCCTGATGTCGGCAGGCTGGACATGTCGTGGAAGGGCAGAACTCTCTTCGTCGATCCGGCCGAGTCGTTTCCGGAGTCGACGACGGTCGTGGTGGAGATCGCCTCTTCCGCGCAGGACTACCACAACGTCGCTTCAGGACGCCCCTTCTCGTTCGCCTTCTCGACGGGCCCGTCGATGGACAGCGGCATCATATCGGGCATCGTCACCGCAGGGGGCGATCCGATGGAGGGCGCCGTGGTCTGGGCTTGCGCCGGCGCGGCCCTGGCGGACTCGACGGGCGTCGTCCGGCCGTGCGGATACGGAACGTCGTCCGGCGAAGACGGGACCTTCACGATCCGCAGGGTCAGGCCGACGGCGACGCCGTACACAATCGTGGCCTTCATGGACGCCAACGGCGACCGAAGATACGCACCTTCATCCGAGACGGGTGGAGTGTTGGACGACGCGGCATTCGTGGAGTCGCAGGGAGACTCGGTGGGAGGCCTCGTGGTTCCCATCGAACCGCCCCCGCCCGGGGAGAACGGTCCGGAGGAGAACAATCCGCAGGAAAGCACCGAGGAAGACGGGTCGGCACTGCAGCCGGAGCAGACGGAACCCGTAACGGGGACGGAGCAGGAACCACCGGCGACGCGGGAGGGGCTGCAGTGACGCTTCAGTTCGCCAAGATGAGCGGCGCGGGGAACGACTTCATCGTGATCGACGACAGGTCGAACTCCGTGGGAGAGGACGCCAGGGAGATGGCGAAGCAGCTCTGTCGGCGCAGGCTGTCCGTGGGAGCCGACGGACTGATACTAGTGCTCCCCAGCTCTCGCTGCGACTTCAGGATGCGGTACTTCAACGCGGACGGCAGCGAGGCCGACATGTGCGGCAACGGCGGACGCTGCGTCGCCCGGTTCGCGCGCGAACGCGGCATCGCGGACGACGAGATGTGCTTCGAGAGCAGGTCGGGCACACACAAGGCCTGGATCATCGACGACCGCGAGGTGCGTCTGGCCATGACCGACCCGCGAGCGCTCCTCCTGGACTTCGACATCATGTTGAGGGGAGAAAAGGTCACACTGCAGAGAGTGAACACGGGCGTGCCGCACGCGATCGTGGAGGTGGACGACCTCGACGGCGTCGCCGTCGTGGATGTCGGGAGAGCGATCAGGGAGCACCGAAAGTTCGTGCCCGAGGGGACGAACGTGGATTTCGTGCGGGTGACGGGCCCGCAATCGCTGTCGATCAGGACATACGAGAGAGGCGTAGAGGACGAGACTCTTGCCTGCGGCACGGGCGCGGTCGCGGCCGCGGTCGTGCTGGCCGCGCAGGGCAAGGTGAAGCCGCCCGTCCGCGTGCTCACACGAGGCGGGTTCACGCTTACGATAGGGTTCTTCATGAGCGACCTTGGATTCTGCGATGTTTCACTCACTGGTGACGCGAGAACCATCTACGAGGGCGAGATAAGCCGGTCGGAGGAGTGAGAGGATGTTCCGTGGCTCGATCGTGGCGATAGTCACCCCCATGAAGGGCGGCGAGCTGGACGAGGCATCGCTGCGCAGACTTCTCAGAATGCACCTCAAGTCGGGAACGTCCGCGATCGTCCCGGCGGGTTGCACCGGTGAGGCCGCGACGCTCACGGAGGGCGAGAGGTCCAGGATCCTCGACGTCTGCCTGGAAGAGGTGGGCGGCAAGCTCCCTGTCGTCCCCGGAACGGGTTCGAACTCGACCAGGGAGACGATCAGGCTGACGAAGCTCGCCGGGGACGGCGGCGCGTCGGGGGCCCTGATCATCACGCCCTACTACAACAAGCCCACACCGGCCGGTCAATACGAGCACTACAAGGCCGTCTCCGAGGCGGTCGACATCCCGATAGTGCTGTACAACGTCCCGTCGCGCACAGGCATCAGCATGCTGCCCGAGACGGTGGCTCGCCTCAGCGAACTCGAGAACATCGTGGCCATCAAGGAGGCCGGAGGCGTCGTCGACAGAGTCAGCGCGATACGGCAGTTGTGCGACATCACGGTCCTCTCCGGCGACGACCCGCTGACGCTTCCCATGATGGCCGTGGGAGCCGCGGGCGTCGTGTCAGTTGTGGCGAACGTGGCTCCGTCCGTCGTATCGGAGATGGTCGGGTCGTACCCGTCGGATCCCGACAGGGCTCTCGAGCTGCACGAGGAGGTGCGTCTCATGTCCGAGGCCCTCTTCGTGGAGACGAATCCGGGACCGGTCAAGTACGCGCTCTCCGAACTGGGACTCACGGCCTCCGGCGAACTCCGGCTTCCGCTCGTGCCGGTGACGAAGGAGAGCATGAAGATGATGGCGCCCGCGATCGCGCGAATGAGAGAGCTGCAGCCGGACTAGTCCGAGGGCACGCGCCCCGGTTCCGAAGCAACAGGTGTTCCGCACAACGGCAAGGCAGAAGGAGGTCGACTCATGCCGCTCGTGGAGATATCTCTCTGGCCTGGAAGGACCGACGAGGTCAAAGAGAAGATGATCAGGGAAGTGACCGAGGCCGTGTCGAGAGCGTGCGGCGCGCCACCCGACGCCGTCGAGGTCATCATACGGGAGATTCCCAAGACCGACTGGGGCATGGGGGGCAAGCCGTTCTGCAAGACGCATCCGGACGTCTGACCGGGCCGGCAGCGCAATCCGCGGAGAATGTTGGCGTCTCTCCATGCTGGAAGCTGTTCTTGCCACCCCGCCTAACTTATGACTAGACAGGAACTGACCTGTCCTTCATAGTTGAGGTGAAGTTACACGGCTACCGTGACGTTTGGTTTGGCGACCGCCGCCAGCCAGGCGTCGCGTTTTGTTTTCTGGAGGCGGCGACGCGTGACATCGCCCACCGCGGGGGAGGCAGAATGCAGACACGCGAAGACTGGAGAGGCGAGATGTCCCGGGCAGTCATGAAGCTCGCCGACCTCGACAGGCTCATCAAGCTTTCGGACGACGAGCGGCGCGCCATCGAGGAACTCGGCGAAGACTACCCGATGAAGATCTCGCGGCACTACCTGAGCCTCCTGAGTCCGGACGACAGCAACGATCCGCTTCGGCGGGTGATCATACCTTCGCTTCTCGAACTCAGGCATCGACCCGGCGAGGATGACGACGACGTGCACGCGGACGAGGCAAGGCACCAGCCGTGCGCCGGCATCGTGCACCGGTACCCGGGCAAGCTCCTGCTCATGCCGACGCTGTCGTGCCCCGCGCACTGCCGCTTCTGCTTCCGCAAGGGCAAGAAGCTGCAGAAGCTGAGCTCCGACGAGAGCGAGGCGGCCCTCGACTACATCCGGAGTGACGAGTCGATCCGCGACGTCATCATCACCGGCGGAGAGCCGCTGATCCTGAGCGACGACGAACTCGAGTACTGGGTGTCGTCGGTCAGAGCCATCGACCACGTGGAGATCATCCGCATAACCACGAGGGCACCCATCTTCGTTCCTTCGAGGATCACCGAGTCGCTCGTCCGGATGCTCTCGGAACACAAGCCGATCTTCATGACCTTCTCGTTCGTCCACCCGAGGGAACTCACGGACGAGACAATCAGAGGCCTGCAGATGATGGGTGACGCGGGCCTGGTGATGCTTCAGCAGGGCCCGCTGCTCCGCGGAGTCAACGACGACCCGTCGATCCTGAGAGAGCTGTACGAAAGGCTCGCGGCGAACCGCGTGCTGCCCTACTACGCGATCTGGGGCATACACGCGCCCGCGGCAGAGCACTTCCTCGTTGGGGGGGAAGAGGCGAGCAGACTGCTCGGGGCTCTCGAGAACAAGACGTCCGGCTTCTGCGTGCCGCACCTGATCACGATAGCCAGAGGGGACAAGGTCCGCATGATGGGCTGGTCACCCGAGAAGGAACTCGCTCACCTCGCGGTGGGCCGAGGCGCCGCCGAGGCGCCGGCCGCGCGCGTGGCAGCGCACGAGACTAGCCACAGTTAACGCGGGGCGGCGTCTCACCGACGCACGCCGCGCAACCCGTCGGCTACGAGGCGCTCCCGGGCGCCTTATGGGCGCGGCGGCCTGAGGGCCGCCGCGCTCGACGTTTCCCCCTGTGCAAACCATGAACAGTCCACCCCTCCGGACGCTCGCACGGCCCTTGCATCCTGCCACGCGGCAGGCCAAGGCGTCGGACCGCCCCATCCCTCCCGTCGCGCGCTCCTCAGAAGCCCCTTAGATAGGGCCTCCTCTCCGAATGACGCTGGTACGCGTCTTGCTTTGATTCTGGGCGTAGAGCCATCTGGCAAGGACCGCCGGGCCGATGCCCGGCCGGAAGCGTGCGCGCGAGTCCCGCCGAACGAACGGCAGCGCGCAGTGGAGAAGGAGAGGAGAGAACATGAGGAGTGTCAAGTCAGGCGTCGGCCACGTGGACATGGCCGATTCCAAAGCGGCGGGGACAAAGGCGGCCGAAAGAGCCCTCGCGAACGCGTCGGCCAACGAGTGCGACCTCGCTCTCGCCTTCTGCGGCGGAAATCACGACCCGATAGCGTTCCTGAAGTCGGTCGAGGACGTCGTAGGTGACGCGACCCTGATCGGCGGTACGGCGGTCGGCGTGATCTCGAACGAGGCGACCGGCTACGGTGGCTACGAGGCGGGCGTCGCAGTGGTCTCGTCGGACAAAATACGGTTCGATTCCGTTGCGGTCGGCGGACTGAACGAAGACGAACTCCACGCCGGCGAGGAGCTGGGCAAGCTCCTGGCAGGCAAGAGTGAGGAAGACGCGCAGGCCATACTGCTCTTCTACGATTCGATCAAGAACCCGCAGCCGCTGGCGGTCAACCTGGCCAGCCGGCTCATCCGCGGGATCGAGAAGGGTCTCGACGGCCCGCATGCTCCAGTGCTCGGCGGCGGCATGCTTCGCGACTACCAGTGGAGCGGGTCGCACGTGTTCTCCCAGGGCTCCGCGCTGACGCAGCATGCGGTAGGTCTCGTGATATCGGGCGACTGCTCGGTCCACCACGCCATCAGCCACGGCTGCGAGCCCGCGAGCGACTACCACACGATCACCAGCATAGACGGTCCGGTCGTGCGGGAACTCGACGGCAGGCCGGCGCTCGACGTGATCGAGGACATCATCGGCAGCGGCGCCGCCAAGGACTGGCAGCAGTATTCGCTCCTTGTGACGCTCGGCGCCAACTACGGCAACGACCCGTATGGCGACTTCGACGAGAACGAGTACGTGAGCAGGCTCATCGCAGCCGCGAACCCGGACGATGGATCGGTCATCCTCTTCGAGTCCGACTTCGGACCCGGAGAGAAGGTCCAGGTCATGCGTCGTTCGAACGAGCACATGATATCGTCCGCCAGGACCATGTCGAACAGCGTGCTCAGGGAGATCGACGGCAAGGAGCCTTTCCTCGGTATCTACGTAGACTGCGCCGGGCGTACCAGCGGCTTCAGCGGGGCGGGCGCCGAGGAGGGTGCGATCATCCAGGAGATGATCGGCTCGCGCATGCCTCTTCTTGGTTTCTATTCGGGCGTCGAGATCGCTCCGTTCATGGGCGGTTCGCGCGCGCTCGACTGGACCGGAGTCCTAATAGTCCTTACGGAGGACTAGCAGGTGAACGAAGCGGCCGACAGGGCGGAAGACAGGATCGAGGGCCTCGAGAGGCAGGTCAAGGGGCTGCGCTCGCGCCTGGAAAAACTCGGCGGCGAGGTCGTCAGGGCCGACTACAAGGTCCTGCACCTCACGCAGGAGGTCAGGCGTTCGCGTGAAGCCTTCGAGTTCCTCACCGGCTTCCAGAACAACATCAGCCGCGCCAGGTCGATCCAGGTGCTCTACAGGATCGCCCTGAAGTCGATCATATCGGAGCTGTGGATGAAGCGCGCCGTCGTGCTCGAGCTCACGTCGGACGGCGGCGCGCTGCGTCCCGTGGAGTGGCTGGGATATCCCCCGGAGGAACCTCCGCGGAGCATCCGGCTGCCCGAGGACGCGAGGCTTGCGGCGTCGAAGAACCACGTCGTCAACAGCGACGCTGCGCCGGCGGAGTGGGTCGCCGGGGTGCGCGACAGCCTGTCGATACCGCACTTCGTCTGGGTCCCCTCCGCGAGGAACGGCCGCGTGGAGCACGTCCTTGTGGCCGGCACGCTGGTCGAGGATGCCGCACAGGAGCCCAAGCTCACCGACCACGACCTCGACCTGTTCGTCTCGGTCGGGGCCATCCTGTGGGTGGGAAGAATGAACCTGACGGTGCGCGACAGGCTCAAGAGGCAGGTCACCTACCAGTCGCTGCTCCACAGGGTGTCTTCGATGCTGCTCCAGGACTACGACGACCCGACCGCGCGATTCGACGACGTGATATCGCGTGTGGGGACGACGTGGGCGCTCGACAGGGTGCGCATACTCGCGAGGAGCACCGACGACAACAGACTGGGCGTCTCGACGCACGAGTGGGTCTCAGACGGGACTCAGCCGTGCGCCCGTGGAGACGTCTATCCGCTCGAGACGGTCCATCGCTGGAGACAGGCGATGGCCAACGGAGAGACGGTACGGATAGACGCCGTGTCCGCGCTTCCGGATGCGGAGGCCGAACTTCTGAGACGTGAGGACGTCCGTTCGCTGCTTCTGGTCCCGATCAACGTGCACAGGTCGATCGTCGGCTGGGCGAGCTTCGAACTCTGCTCGCAGGAGCGGGCGTGGACGCCCGAGGACATACAGCTGCTGGAGGTCATCGGCGGCCTCATCTCGAGGGCAATCGGCCGCGCCAGGGACATCGAGGAGCGCACCCAGCTCGAGAGCGAGTATCACCACTCGAAGAAGATGGAGGCGATCGGTCAGCTGGCCGGTGGCGTGGCGCACGACTTCAACAATCTGCTCACCGCCATACAGGGCTACGCTCAGCTCCTGAGCGCCAAGCTGCCCGAGCAGTACAGGGAGATGCCCGGTCTCAAGGAGATCGTGATGGCGACCGAGAAAGCGGCGTCGCTCACGAGGCAGCTCCTCACGTTCAGCCGCCGTGACACGGCGACCACGGGCCCCGTGGATGTGAACACCGTCATCTCGGACACGATGAAGCTCCTGAGAAGGATGATGGGCGACGGCGTCGAGGTGGAGCTGGACCTGGCCGACGGCCTCGAGACCATCGTCGGGGACGGCCAGCAGATCGGGCAGGTCGTGATGAATCTCGCGGTGAACGCCCGCGACGCGATGCCGGAGGGCGGCAAGCTCGTCATCTCGACAAAGCAGTACGACGTGTCGGGGCCTCTGGCGCAACGCTTCAGCATCCCGGGCATCGACCGGACGCAGGTCATCGAGGTGACGGACAGCGGATGCGGCATGGACGCTGAGACGAAGGAGCGCATCTTCGAGCCGTTCTTCACGACGAAGGGGGTAGGGCACGGCACCGGACTCGGACTCTCGATCGTATTCAGCGTCGTTCGGCGTCACGGCGGGTTCGTCGACGTGACCAGTAGGCCGGGCGAGGGAACCACGTTCTCGATATACCTGCCGGTCAGGACACCGGAGCAGGACGCCGAGGAGACCGTAACGGTCGGTTCGCACGTGGGACACGAAACGATCCTCTTGGTCGAGGACGACGAGTCCGTACGCCGCATGATCACCGAGGTCCTCGAGTCCAGCGGGTACGAAGTGCTCCCGGTCGGGAACGGTCGCGACGCGCTCGACGAGCTGTCGCAGTCCGGAGACGGCGTCTCCCTCATCATGACGGACATCGTGATGCCGGAGATGAACGGCATCGAGATGTGGACGGAGCTGAACGGCAGAGGGTCGACGATCCCGGTCATCGCCATGAGCGGCTACCCGGACGCGGCAGAGAACGGAGACCTGCTCGAGGGCGCCGCGCTCTACCTGCGGAAGCCGTTCGGTCCGGGCGAGATCGCGCGCGCGGTCCGCAAGACGCTCGACGAGCACGCGGCGGCCGGCGGGACCATTCTCGAGAGCCCCGAGACCACCCAGGAACGCCCCAGCTAGGGCGCTTTTGCCTTGACTGGCCCCTCTCTCGCACGCTACTAATCTCAGATACCATCCTTTCATCTTCGAGACATCGGAGGCTCCGCGTCGGACAGCGACTCGGGCCGGGAGGGCATCTTGCTGCGCGTGATCGTCAGCGGCATATGCGGCCGCATGGGAACGCTCGTCGCCGGGTCGGTGGTGACGGAGCAGGACATGGAGCTGGCAGGCGCCGTGGAGATGCCGGGCCACGGGAACGTGGGACGGCGCCTCTGCGAAGTGTGGGGAGAGGGAAGCTCGGAGATCAGAGTGGAGCCCGGCCTTGAGTCGTTCGGCGCGGGCGACTTCGACGTCATCGTCGACTTCTCCGCTCCTGCCCAGGCCGTCAACTGCGCGGAGCTTGCTAGTTCCACCGGCAGGGGACTCGTCATAGGAACGACCGGCCTGACCGACCTGCAGCAGGCTCTCGTCCAGGAAGCGTCGAAGAGGTGCCCGGTCGTCGTAGCGCCGAACACCAGCGTCGGCATGAACGTCCTCTTCGGACTCGTGAGACTAGCGGCCGAGTCCCTCGGGCCCGGTTACGACGTAGAGATCGTCGAGACGCACCACAGAGACAAGCGCGACGCTCCCAGCGGCACGGCGGACAGACTCGCGAGAGTCGTGGCCGACGCGAGAGGCATCGACGTGGCGCGCGCCGTGGCGTACGGACGCTCGGGAATGTCGGAAGGCAGGGCGCCCGACGAGATAGGGCTCCACTCGCTCCGCGGGGGAGCCGTGGCGGGAAGACACGAGGTGTCGTTCATGTCGGGCATCGAGGAGTTGCGGCTGTACCACGAGGCCTATTCGCGCGAGGCGTTCGCCAGGGGAGCCGTGCGCGCCGTCCGCTACGTCAACGGACGCGCGCCGGGTCTGTACGACATGCTCGACGTGCTCGGCCTATCGAAGAGATCATGAAGAACGCGACCAAACCTCTCACAGCGATCATGCTGGCCGCACTCGCGGCGCTGTGCCTCGGGTGTTCCGACACCGCGTACATGGGCGTCGACCTCCGAGGCTACGTTCCGCGCGGACGGATCCAGGACGTGCGCTCAGCACTCGATATGGCCGGCGACAACGCGACCGAGGTGCTCGAGGCGATCACCTCCGCGCCCGAGGAGGACCGGGACGCCATGTCGTTCCTCGTGGCCAACCTGCCGCCGGTCGACCTGGCCACGGCAGACGCGGAGTTCCTTCTCGAGAACGTGAGACTCGCCGGGGAAGCACGGGAGCGGTTCTCCTGGGGCGCCTCCGTTCCCGACGACGTCTACCTGGCGTACGTCCTGCCGCCACGCGTGTCGCAGGAACCGCTCGAGGAGTGGCGGCCGTTCATGCTCGAGCAGCTGACTGGACGACTCGAGGGCATCACTTCGATGGAGGAAGCGGCCCTGGAGGTCAACAGGTGGTGCGGAGAGCGCGTCGGCTACAGGCCGACGCAGCGGAGGGACCAGGGCGTGTTCGAAACGCTGGCGTCCGGCTACGGGCGGTGCGAGGAGATGATGATCGTGCACATCTCGGCCCTCCGGAGCGTGTGCATACCCGCCAGGCAGACGTGGACACCGTATTGGGCGACGTCCGACAACAACCACGCCTGGACGGAGCTGTGGGTCGACGGCGAGTGGAGGTACGCCGGCGCATGCGAGCCGGCCGATGCGCTCGACAAAGCCTGGTTCACCGACACCGCGAAGGGGGCCGCCATCGTCCTCTCGTCGGTCTTCGGACCTCCGGCCGAGGGCGACGAGGTGTACAGGGAGGACGAGGGCTTCTCGCTCGTGAACTCGGTCTCGCGGTACCTCGAGCCGGGCGGGCTCGACGTGGCCGTCGTCAGGGACGGCGCGCCGGCGAAGGACGTGCCGGTGACCGTTTCGGTGTGGAACTTCGGCGCCCTGCGCGCCGTAGGACGTCAGGACACCGACGACAAGGGCCGCGTCCACTTCACGATGGGCGACGGCACGTATTTCGTCTGCGCAGGCGGGAGCCGGGAGAGCGCGTGGAACCTCGCCGAGGTGAGTTCCGGCGAGACGACAGAGGCCGAGCTGGAACTCGCGGGCGGCACGCCGTTCGACGCATCGTTCAGGCTGAACTACGACACCGATGGGGAGTGAGATGATCAAGCGCAGCGCGCGGGAACATCTCGTCGCGGCCGGACCCGGAACCCGGGTCGCGATCCTGCCGACTCTGTTGGCGGCAGCATGCCTGGTCGCTCCCGGCGTGCTGGACGCCGCGGGGACGGTAGAGGGCTCGTTCGACGCGGCTGAGAACGGGAACGTCCTGGCCCTGGTCGAGGAGTCCGGGAGGACTGACCTGCGGAGCGCGCTCGAGGACGCGGGTCGGAACTGGCCGGAGCTTGCCGGGGCTCTCGAGGCGCTCGACGGTGAACAGCGAGACGCATGCCTGACGCTCATCGAGGGCATGCCCCATCTGGACCGCCTCGAGATGACGGCGTCGACGCTGGTCGAGCACGTGTCCTACGCATTCAGGGCCAGGGCGGAGATGCCGTACGACGTGCCCGACGACATGTTCGCGCCCTACATACTCACCTATCGCATAGGCGAGGAGCCCATCGAGCCGTGGAGGGCGGAGCTCTTCCGCCGCTTCGCGCCGGTCGCGAGCCGGGAGGGCACGGTCGCCGGAACGGCCATGGCCATCAACGCGGAACTCAAGGACTCCATCGAAGAGCGCGAGTCGGGTTTCTACGGGCCGACGCAGTCGCCCCTCATGACCTTGCGCAGCGGCAGCGGGACGGAGAACGAGATAGCGATACTGGCCTGCGCGGCGCTCAAGGCGGTCGGCATACCGAGCCGCCGGGCTTCGGTGGCTGCCCTGGGCCAGGAGGACGGCGGCGCACACTGGATGGAGGTCTACGACGGCAGCAAGTGGCTGCCGCTCTACCCAATGGCCCCCGAGGCCTTCGGCGACTACGGGTACGTGGAGCGCGAGTTCCCGGAGAACGTCACCGTCGTGTCCAGCAGTTCGGCGTTCGATCGAGTCCTCGTGACGGAGATGTACACCGAGACGGGGGTGGTCGAGTTCGAGTTTCTGGACAACGGTCTCCCTGCTTCCGGGTTCGAGCACTTCTCCGTGTCGGTCCGGAACGGCGGGGCTCTCGTGCCGCTGGACGCGCTCGAGGCCGTGGCCGACGAGGGCGGACGGTTCAGCGCGACGGTGGGCGAGGGCTGGTACGTCGCCCTGGCCGGCGTGCGCGACGCGCGCGGAAACCCCTTCGTGATGATGCAGGACGTGAGGGTCGAGCCCGGAGACGCGGCCCGGCTCGCGTTCGACGTAACGCCCAGGGGCGAGGGCGCGGGCCTCGACGCCATGAGGCCAGCGGGCCTCGACG
>CAYNQF010000061.1:13957-16339 GCA_964399265.1 uncultured bacterium
ACGCCCAGGGGCGAGGGCGCGGGCCTCGACGCCATGAGGCCAGCGGGCCTCGACGGGGCGATCACCGTCGTCGTGCTGGCGCTGCCCGGCAGCGAGCCGAGCCTCCGGATGATGCCGCTCGTGGCCGGCGCTGCTGCGAGGAGACCAGGCGCGGTCGACCTCGTGTGCGGCATCGTGAGCGGCGATCCCGGCGAGGTGGACGAGCTGTCGAGGCTCGCGGGCCCGTCGGCCTCGGTCATCGACCTGCCCGAGGGGGCAGCGAGCTTCGAGAGCGAGCCGGGCGTGTTCACGGACGTTCCCGTGGATGCGTCGGCCTTTCCGGTGGTGCTCGTTCGGCTCTCGGCCGGGGGCGACCTCGTGATGGAGAGCCGGGGATACGACCTGAACATTGCCCGCAGGCTCGAGGCGGCGATCGACGGCGCGCTGTCGCGTCTCGCGGACGGCAGCGGGGCAGGCGGACCATAGTCAGCGCGGCGGGCGCAGGCGCGATGGGAGACGGGCGGACGCAGCCAAGGAGCGCAGTCAGAATGACCAAGTGGAGAGGGAAAGAGTGCGGCCGACTCCTCGCCGTGCTGCTGGAGGCCAACGAGCTCAAGACCATACCCAGGATGGGCTGGCGCGTGCGCGGCGTGACCGACGGGGAGAGCGTCGCGGAGCACTCGTACGCGGTCGCCCTTACGTGTATGATACTTGCCGACCGGATGGACATCGACGTGGACGTCGAGAAGCTGCTCCGGATCGCCCTCCTGCACGACCTCCCGGAGCACATGCTGGGCGACATACACGCCCCGGCGACGCAGGTCCTGGGCGAGGATGTGAAGGAGGCGGCCGAGGTACGCATACTCGAACGCCTGTTCGAGGGACTGCCGGAGCGCGAGCGGTACGTCGAACTCTGGAAGGAGTTCGCGGACCGGTCGTCGGTCGAGGGACGGCTGGTGCGAGCGGTCGACAAGCTCGAGATGTTCACGCAGGCCTACCAGTACGAGAGCGCGGGCAACAGGATGCTCGACGATTTCTGGGGCTGGGAAGGCAACATGAAGGACTTCGGGTTCGATGAGGTGCAGAAGCTCTACGACGAGCTCATCGAGCTGCGCGAGGCCGACAGGAAACGAGACTGAGGAGGAGCGGGGAGGACCATGCGCTGGAGCCAAGCACTGATCCCTACACACAAGGAAGATCCGTCGGACGCGGAGACCACCAGCCACAAGCTGATGCTGCGGGCCGGGCTCATGAGGAAGCTGACGGCCGGCGTCTACAGCTACCTTCCCCTGGGATGGCGCGTCATCAGGAAGGTCGAGGCCATTGTCCGGGAGGAGATGGACCGGTCGGGGGCGCAGGAGATCCACATGCCGGTCGTGAGCCCGGCCGAACTCTGGAAGGAGACCGGTCGCTGGGACGTGTACGGCGGCGAGCTGTGGAGGGTCCGTGACCGGCACGGACGCGAGTTCGCGCTCGGTCCGACCCACGAGGAGGTCGTTACCGACATCGTCCGCAACGAGGTCCACTCGTACCGCGAACTCCCGTTCAATCTGTATCAGATACAGACGAAGTTCCGCGACGAGACCAGGCCGCGGTTCGGCGTCGTCAGGGCGCGCGAGTTCATGATGAAGGACGCCTACAGCTTCCACAGGGACGACGCGTCGCTCGACGAGACGTACCGCGTCATGTGCGACGCGTATACGCGCATCTTCGACCGCTGCTCACTGAGATATCGTCCCGTCGAGGCCGCAACGGGCGCGATAGGCGGAAGCCACTCTCACGAGTTCATGGTCCTGTCGGACACCGGCGAGTCGGAGGTCATCGTGTGCGACTGCGGCTACGCCGCCACGGACGAACGGGCCGAGGGCAAGGTGCCGGCCGTCGCGTCCGAGGAGGCGCCGACGGCAATGGAGCGCGTCGACACTCCCGGCGCGCGCACGATAGAGGAAGTGTCGGGCTTCCTCGGGATCGAGCCGTGGAGGCTCGTGAAGACGATCATCTACCAGGTCGACGGCAGGCCCGTCGCGGCGCTCGTCAGGGGAGACCGCGAGATCAACGAGGCCAAGCTCGCCATGGCCCTCGGGGCGGACGTCGTGGAGGCCGCCTCTCCGGAGGTCATCGAGAAGGTCACCGGTGCGCCGGTGGGATTCGCGGGACCGGTGGGCCTGGAGGGTGTCGAGATCATCGCCGACCACACGGTCGAGCCGCTCAGGAACATCGTCGTGGGCGGCAACGAGACCGACGTCCACGTGAGGAACGTGAACCCCGGGCGCGACTTCAGGCCCACGGCGTTCCACGACATAGTCCTCGTGAGAAAGGGCGACGCCTGCCCGAAGTGCGGGAAGACGCTGGACTCGTTCCGCGGCATCGAGGTAAGCCAGGCCTTCAAGCTTGGAACGAAGT
>CAYNQF010000062.1:0-15756 GCA_964399265.1 uncultured bacterium
TCCGGTTGGCGCCGAGCTGCCGCTGGACATCGACCTCATAGAACGCGTCGAGGTGGTCCGCGGGCCGAGTTCCTCCGTGTACGGCTCTAGTGCCGTGCTGGCCGTCGTCAATATCATCACCAGACGCCAGGTGGAGCGGAGCGGCGTCGAGATCTCCGCGGGCGTCGGAAGCCAGGGGGAAGAGACCGGCAGGCTCACTGTCGGCAGAACGCTGGACAACGGGCTCCGCTTCCTCGTGTCAGGAACGCTGTACGACCGCGCGGGACAGGACCTCTACTTCGAGGAGTTCGATGACCCCGAGATCGGCGACGGCCACGTGGACAACGATGGTGAGGCGTTCGAGTCGTTCTTCGTCTCGGCCTCGTTCGCCGGCTTCGATCTGAGTGGAGCATACTCCTTCCGCGACAAGCAACGCCCCACCGGCGCGTGGGAGACCGTCTACGACGACGTCAGGAATGACGCGAGGGACACGAGGGGATATGTTGACCTCGCCTGGACCGGAAGACTGGGTGAGGCGGTCAATGCCACGGCTCGCTTCCGGTACGACCACAGCCGTTTCGACGGTGCTTACGTGTGGGATTACGACGAAACGGGCGAGTCGCCCTACATAATCGTGAACCGCGACAGGTCGATAGGAGACTGGTTTGGCGCCGAGGTGCAGCTCCGAGGGGAGCCGCTGGAGGGCCACAATGTCTCAGCCGGCGCTGAGTACGACGACAAGTTCAGACAGGACCAGGCCAACTGGGACGAGGAGGTCTACCTCGACAGCAGCGAGTCCTCGGTGGACTGGGGTGCCTACGTGCAGGACGAGATCACGTTGGGCGAGCGACTCATCGTGGACGCCGGTCTGAGACACGACCACTCGCAGGTATTCGGTGACGCGCTCAGTCCGAGGGCTGCTCTGATCTATATTCCGAGTGACGACACCTCGGTGAAGCTCCTCTACGGCGAGGCCTTCAGGGCTCCGAGCGCATATGAGCTGTACTACCACGACGGCGAGGACACCCAGAAGCCCAATCCCGACCTCGGGCCCGAGAGGATCACGACCTACGAGATCGTTCTGGAGCAGGTGATCGTCCGGCACCTTCGGGGCGCGGTCTCCGCGTTCCGATATGAGCTCAACGACATCATCACTCTCGTGACCGATCCCTATGATTCACTTCTCGTGTTCGAGAACGTGGAGCGCGTGGAGTCCAACGGCGTAGAGGCCCACCTGGAACTCGTGTCGCCTTCCGGATGGGCCGGTCGGATGAGCTACTCGTACCAGGACGCAACGAACGGGAAGACGGACGAAAGACTGAGCAACTCCCCTGAGCACGTCGCCAAGTTGAATCTGGTTGCGCCTCTCGTGGGGAGTCGTCTGAGTGCCGGGCTTGGCATCAGCTATCTCAGCGCACGAAGGACCCTGAGCGACGGAGAGGTCGACCCCGCGTTGGTGGTCAACCTCAATCTCCGCGCGAGCGGAGTGCTCGGAGGGCTGGACGCGTCTCTGGGCGTGTACAACCTGTTCGATCAGACCTACGGCGACCCTGGTTCGGAGGAACACGTCCAGGATGCCATCGAGCAGGACGGGCGCAGCTTCCGTCTGAAGCTGACGTACGGGTTCTGAGCCAGAGCCCCATCGGCTGGCGTGAGGTGATTGGTTCGATGGGTACTGCAAGATCGACATACGTCCCGCTCTCCTTCGACGAGACGCGCGGCGACCGCCTCATACGGGCGTCTCCGCGTGCGGTCGTGATGTTGGGACTCGCCCTGCTGCTTCTCATCCCGCAGCTCGCCGCCCCGCAGAGTGGGGACGTCGGGGAATACGACGTCAAGGCGGCGTTCCTCTACAACTTCGCCATGTACGTAGAGTGGCCGAGCGAGACTCCGGCCGGAGAGACTGGTGACTTCGTCATTGGCGTGCTCGGAGACGACCCGTTCGGGCCGTCCCTTGATGCGATGGCACGCGAAAGGTCGGTAGGGGGGCGGCGAGTGGTCGTTAAACGGTTCGCGTCCATGGAGCAGTACGTGCCTTGTCACATTCTGTTCGTGAGTCGCGGGAACGGACTTCCCCTCAGTGAGATTCTAAGCAAGGCCGACAGGGCACACGTTCTGGTCGTCGGTGAGACCAAGGGCTTCGCCAGCGACGGTGGCATGGTCAACTTCTACATTGAGGACAGCAAGGTCCGGTTTGAGATCAACCCTGATGCCGCTGAACTTGCGGGTCTCTCCATCAGCTCCAAGCTGCTGAGACTGGCGTCGATCGTGCGCGACGGCGTAGGAGGCGCGTAGTGCTTCGGTATCGAGACATGTCGATTCGACTGAAGCTGACGCTTCTCATCGCCGGCACTGCCGCCGTTACAGTCTTGTTCACCGCCGGTGTGGACGTGGAGCGGAGCATGAGGTCCGCACACGTCTCCACGCAGCGTAGGCTCTCGAGCCTCGCGGAGGTCATCGGCGAGAACTGCGCCGCCGCCCTCGTGTTCGACGACAGGTCGGCCGCTGATGAACTGCTGAGTTCCCTGGCCCGCGAGCCGCTGGTTGCGGGGGCGGGTGTCTACGACACCAAGGGGCGGCTGTTCGCCTCCTTCGTCGCTGAAGGTCAGGCCACAACGTGGGCTCAACGCAGTCAGGGCGAAGCGTCCACACCGGGATTCGTCGACGCGTCGGCCGTGATTCGCGAGGCGGGTCAGCCCCTGGGGACGATCGTGATCAGGGCGTCTCTCTCCCAGGTCCAGGCTTCGGCATACCACTCGCTGGAGACAGCGGGGCTTGTCGTCGTCGCCGCGTTGGTCGGAGCCATGCTGCTCGGCGTCAGGCTGCAGCGCATCATCTCCGACCCCATACTGCGGCTGGCCGACATCACACGCTCCGTGTCTCAAGAGGGCGACTACTCAGTGCGCGTCACCAAGGAGAACGATGACGAGATCGGTGTCCTGTACGACGAGTTCAACACGATGCTCGCGCAGATTCAGCGCCGTGACCGGGCCGTGGAGCTTGTCGCCGCCATCGAACAGGCTGGTGAGGCGATCATCATCACCGACCGCGACGGGATCGTGGAGTACGTGAACCCCGCCTTCGAGCGGATAACGGGCTACTCGCGCGACGAGGCAATCGGGGAGCGCCCCCCGAATGCTTAAGAGCGGCAAGCAGAACGAGGAGTTCTACCTTGAGCTGTGGTCCGACCTGGAACAGGGGAAGGCGTGGACCGGTCACTTGATGAACGAGCGGAAGGACGGCACGCCCTACGAGGAGGACGCGACCATATCACCGGTTCTCGGGGAAACCGGCGAGATCGTCAAGTACGTCGCTACGATGCGTGACGTGACACGCGAACGGAGGATCGAGCAGCAGCTGCGGCAGTCTGAGAAGATGGAGTCGATAGGTCAGCTGGCGGGCGGCATTGCCCACGATCTCAACAACATCATCACCGGCATCAATGGGCACATGGAACTCCTCATGATGCGGACAGGACAGAATGCCGACGTGGCGAGGGAAGGCGCGCTGATCCTCAAGTCGGGCGAACGCGCAGCCGCATTGATCCGAAAGATCCTCGCGTTCAGCCGCAGGCAGATGCTGCGGCCACGGGAGATCGACCTTCGCTCCGTGCTCACGGGCATGCGGGAAGTTCTGCAGGTGATGCTCACGGACGGCGTCGAACTCCGTGTGGTGGCCGCCCCCGACGCGGGCGTCGTGAAGGCGGACCCGTCGCAGATCGAGCAGGTCGTGATGAACCTCGTCGTCAACGCGCGGGACGCGATGCCGGACGGGGGCGCCATCACCGTCGAACTGGCGAATGTGGCGCTCGACGCGGAGTTCGCGGAACGAGCCCCAGGCGTGAAGCCAGGTCCGTACGTGGTGCTGTCCGTCACCGACACCGGTCTCGGCATGGATGACGAGACGCGGCTGCGCGCGTTCGAGCCGTTCTTCACGACCAAGGACAAGAGCAAGGGGACTGGACTCGGTCTGTCCACGGTGCACGGGGTCATACAGCAGAGCGGTGGCACCGTCGAAATCGAGAGCGCACCCGGGCAAGGTACTACGGTGAGGGCCTACCTGCCCAGGCTGCACGCATTCGATAGCAGCGACGCCGAGGAACGGCCGACCACCGCTCCCGCCGCGCGGCACGAAATGGAGACCATCCTGGTCGTGGACGACGAGGACCTGGTCCGCGACTTCGTCTCCACGGTGCTCCGCGAGGCGGGCTACACCGTCATTGAGGCATGCGACGGCAGTGAGGCGCTGGGTGCGGCGAGAGAGATGAGCGGTCGGCTGGACCTGACCGTGACGGATGTGGTTATGCCGGGCATGGGAGGGGCCGAACTGGCTCGTGCTCTTGACGGCGTGCATCCCGAGACCCGCGTCCTGTTCATGTCCGGATACCCGGCCAGCGCCGTCTCAGACGACACGGTCCTGGGACCGGAGAAGCACTTCCTCGCCAAGCCATTCACGCCGGTTGCCCTTGCCCGCAAGGTCAGGGAGGTGCTGGCCGCCTGCGCCGACTGCGGTGGCTGAGTCCTGTGACTCCCGCCGCTGACCGGCCGTTCATTGACTATCGGCAGCTAGTGTGGTATAATGAAGTGAGTGGGGGGTTCGCAGGCTGGCGCGTGCCGGCCGGCGGACCTCTTCGCACATAGATGGCAGTGAACCAGCCTGCTCAGCACCCGGGAGGAAACGAATGAAGGCGTCTCCGCCACCCTTCGTGTCCATTCTTGCAGTCCTTGTCCTGGCGGCCGCCGCGCCCGCTCTGGCGGCTCCGGGATATGACATCGTGCTCAACAGCCGCACGTTCGTGCCCACGCAGGAACTGAGGGCGAACCCCGAGGATGTCCACGTGGTCATCCAGTTCTACGATGTGCCCTCTCTGGGCGAGAGGGACGAGCTGGCCGCGCGCGGCGTCGAGCTGTTCGACTACATTCCCAACTACGCCTGGACGGCTTCGGCGAAGGCCGGTGCGCTGGCCACGTTGGACGCTTCGAGGGTGCGGGCCGTCTTCGCCCTGTCGGCCGACGACAAGATCTCACGCCGTGCGGCGGGTCAGCATGTCGTGAGAGCATTCGTCTACCCGGACGTTTCCGACGCCGCCGCACGCGAGGCGCTCGGGAGGCACGGCTCCGTGGTCGGCTCGGTGCGCAACGTGTACGTGGTCGAGCTGGCGGGAGACGTGGGAGACCTGGCGGCTGAGGACGTGGTCAAGTACGTGGACGGGCCACTCCCGGAGAAGGTGGAGAGCCTCGACGACCTCCGGGACAACATCAATGCCGACGAGGTCCAGGCGCCGCCCTACGGCCTTCGCGGCACGGGCATCTACGCCGGAATCTGGGACAACGGCTCGGTCTGCACGGACCATCCGGACTTCTACGGCAGGCTGGTGGTCGGTGACGGGTCCGCAACCGGGTCGCATCCCACGGCCTGCGGAGGGATCCTGGCGGGGGACGGCTCGCGCAGCTCCGCCTACGGCGGCAGCCCCTATCAGTGGCGGGGCATCGCGGACGACTGCAACCTCGCCTCGTACAGCTGGCCCAGCGACCTCTCGAACATGGACAGCGAGACGGGCCAGGCCATCAGCAACTATGACATCGTTGTCTCGTCGAACTCCTGGAGTTGGGGGCTGTGTTCGGACTACTGCGCGTATTACGGCGACTACGATGACTGGAGCCAGAACTACGACAAGGTGGTGTGCGGCAGCCAGGGCAAGCGTCTGACCGTCGTGTTCGCGGCAGGCAACGACGGCGACTGCACCGACTGCTCGGGTGACATACCCGACTTCCCGTACGGCACGATTCCCGGACCCGGCTCGACCGCCAAGAACACGATCGTCGTTGGCAGCAACAACGCCGACACCGACGGCCTGAGCTGGTACAGCAGCATGGGTCCTGTGCTGGACGGTAGGCTCAAGCCGGACGTGGTGGCGCCGGGATGCAAGAGCACTTCGGGCGTGACGACGACCGCCGTCAACGACGGGTACACGAGTTCGTCGTGCGGCACTTCGTATTCCTGCCCGGTCGTGTCCGGCTGCGTCGTCCTGACTCAGGAAGACTACATGGACAAGTTCGGCGGCGAGGCGTGGCCGTCGACCATCAAGGCACTCATCATCCAGGGCGCCGAGGACTTCGGGAATCTGGGGCCGGACTACCAGTTCGGGTTCGGACGCGTCAACATCCAGAACACGATCGACATCGTGCGCGCAGACGGCGGCACCGGCGACCTCATCAAGGAAGACTCGGTCGGCAACGGCCAGACCTGGACGTACGACGTCGAGGTCGATGGTGAGTCGCAGCTCAAGGTCACGCTCGCGTGGGACGACTACTTTGGAAGCTACGAGGCGGCGGGGAAGAAGCTCGTGAACGACCTCGACCTCGAAGTAGTGTCCCCGAGCGCCACCACTTACCACCCCTATGTCCTCGACCCGGACCATCCGAGCTATGCCGCGACCACGGGCGTCGACGACCTGAACAACGTCGAGCAGGTCGTGGTCAACTCGCCCGCCACCGGAACATGGACCATCAGAGTAGTAGCGACGCTGCTTCCGCAGCCCGACCAGGACTTCTCGGTGGTCACGAACTGCGGGGCACCCGCTCCCGACGACCCGCCTTCGGCACCGACCGGCCTCGATGCAGCACCAGGCTCGGGTGAGGGCGAGATAGACGTCGACTGGAGCGACAACTCCGAGCCTGACTTCGACCACTACAGGCTGGAGCGGGCGGACAACCCGTCGTTCACCGGCGCCTCGTCGTTCACGACCTCGTCGAGTTCCTACGGCGACTCGGGTCTGACGCCCGGCCAGAGGTACTACTACCGCGTCTACGCCGTGGACGCCGGCGACAACGAGAGCGGCGCCAGCGGATCGGATTCGGCGTATGCCACGGACCTCGCGCCCGCCGCGCCCACGGGGCTTACGGCGAGCCCCGGCTCGGGTGAGGGCGAGATCGACGTCGACTGGTACGACAGCACCGAGTCCGACTTCGACCACTACAGACTGGAGAGGGCGGACAACCCGTCCTTCACTGGCTCGTCGTCGTTCACCGTTGGCTCGAGCGAGTACGCGGACGGCGGCCTCACGTCCGGCGGCACGTACTTCTACAGGGTGTACGCGGTCGACGTGAACTCCAACGAGAGCCCGGCCAGCGGCGACGACAGTGCCGTCGCCACGGACCTCGCACCTGCCACGCCCGGCGGCCTCACGGTGACACCAGGACCGGGCGAGGGAGAGATCGAGGTCAGCTGGGACGCGAACACCGAGCCGGACTTCGACCACTACAGGCTCGAGCGGGACACCGACGACGGATTCGGCCCCGGCTCCGACCCGTTCGAGGGCCAGGTGGCGTACCACGCCGACTCCGGTCTGGTGCCGGGAGACGAGTACTTCTACCGCGTCTTCGCCATCGACACGGGCGGCAACGAGAGCGCGCCCAGCAGTGTCGAGTCAGCGATCGCCCTGGACCTCGCTCCGGCGGCTCCGACCAGTGTGGTTGCCGTCTCCGGCGCGGGCGAGGGTGAGATAGACGTCGACTGGGACGACAACGCCGAGAGCGACTTCGACCACTACCGGGTCGAGCGCGCCGACAATCCCGAGTTCACGGGGGCCACGTCGTTCACGGCCGGCGCGAGCGAGTACGGCGACAGCGGCCTCACGCCCGGTGAGACGTACCACTACCGGGTGTACGCGGTCGACGCCAACTCGAACGAGAGCGGCGCCAGCGGTGCGACGTCGGCCCTGGCCACGGACGTGGCGCCCGACGCGCCAACCGGACTCGCCGCCGAGGACGGCGTCGAGGAGGGTGAGATCCAGCTCTCGTGGGATGCCAGTCTTGAACTCGACTTCGACCACTACCGCCTCGAGAGGGACACGACGGCGGTCTTCGGGGCGGCCACGGTGTCGTTCGAGACGAGTGACGAGAGCTACCTCGACAGCGGATTGCCACTCGGCGCAACGTACTACTACAGGCTGTTCGCGGTGGATCTCGGAGCGAACGAGAGTGCCCCGAGCGACACCGTCGACCATGCTCTCATCGACACGGACGTGCCCGAGAACCTCGTGGCGTCGGTCTCGTTCATGAGGCCGAACCCGTTCACGGAGCAGTCGGCCATAGCGTACTCGGTGCCCGCTCAGGGCGCGCGAGTGGCGCTGCGCATATACGACATCAACGGTCGCCTCGTGCGGACGCTGGTCGACGCGGTGAGCGCGGGCGGCGTTCACGAGGCCGTGTGGGACGGACGTGACAGCAACGGGACGCCGGTGGCGTCCGGCATCTACTTCTGCAGAGCGGAGGTGGACAGCGTCACCGAGGTTCGGAAGGTGGTACTGATCAGGTAGGAAGCAGGAGCAGGAGTTGGCACTCGGCCGAGGGGCCGTCCGCGGGGACGGCCCCTCGCGCTTTGTTGGGGCCGGGAGGGCCGACGCCGCGGCTCCGTCAACTGTGATCCTTCGTCCTGCTGCGTCCCGCGCGCGTCCGACGCGCGGCCCGGTTCTGATTGCGTGTTTCCGGGCGACCACGGCGGTGCTATGCTCTCGGTATTGTCATTGATGCCTGTTCTGCGAGGTCTGCGTCCGAGAGTGCGTCACGACGACGCGACCGCTCTTGCCAATATCCCACTGGAGGAACGGCATGACGTCCACACACAGATGGTTTCGGGCACTCCCGTGCGTCTGCGCAGTCCTGGCCGTGCTGGTCGCGGCCCCGCTCGCGGCGACGGCCGCGAATCCTCTCTCGCCGCCTCTGGCTCACGAGTTCCCGGTTGCGGACACGACCAACGGTGACGTGCGCATCGACTACTACGCGTGGATGGAGGACCGGAACGATCCCGACGTCATCAAGTACCTGGAGGCCGAGAACGCCTACACGGAGGCCATGACCGAGCACACCGCGGCTCTGCAGGAGTCGCTCTACCAGGAGATCGTCGGGCGCATCAAGGAGACCGACCTGTCGGTTCCCTACCGCAAGGGCGATTACTTCTACTACTGGCGCTCCGAAGAGGGCAAGGAGTACCAGATCTTCTGCCGCAAGGAGGGCAGCCTGGACGCCCCCGAGCAGGTCCTGCTCGACCAGAACGTGCTGTCGGAGGGCCACGACTACTTCGACATAGGCACGGTGAAGGTCAGTCCGGACCACTCCATGATCGCTTACGTGGTGGACACGACCGGCGCGGAGAACTTCACCCTCTACGTGCTGGACATAGCCTCGGGCAGGCTCCTGGACGACGTCCTGGAGGACGTCGACTACGACGTGGAGTGGGGGAACGACAACCAGACCATCTTCTACACCACGACGGACGAAGCGGAGCGGGCGGACACGTTGTGGCGCCACGTTCTCGGGACGCCACGCGACGCAGACGTTATGATCTACCACGAGCCCGACGAGTCGTTCTGGGTCTCTGTCTACCGCACGAGGAGCGACCGGTACCTTGTCATGGAGGTCGGCAAGAGGACCTCCAATGAGTCGTGGGTGCTCGACGCCGACGACCCGCGCGGTGAGTTCCGGCTCATCGAACCTCGCACGCCCGACCTTGAGTACTACGTCTCTCACCACGGGGACGACTTCTACATCAGGACGAACGCGGACGGGAGGAACTTCGACGTCGTGAAGGCACCGGTGACCGCTCCATCGAGGGAGAACTGGGCCACCGTCATCCCGTATCAGGATGAGGTGCGGGTCGAGAGCGTCGAGTGTTTCAAGTACTTCATCGTCGTGGTCGGGCGCGAGATGGGGTTGCGTACCCTGCTCGTGATCAACGTCACGGATGAGACGGGTCACTTCGTCGACTTTCCGGAGCCCACGTACTCGGTGTGGCCCGGCGACAACGAGGAGTACGACACCGACCTCCTGCGCTTCAGCTACTCGTCGCTCGTGACCCCCAGGTCCGTCTACGACTACGACATGAGGACTCGGGAGAGGGAGCTTCTGAAGCAGACCGAGGTGCTCGGAGGCTACGACCCGACCCTCTACAAGTCCGAGCGCGTCTTCGCCGAGGCGCCGGACGGGACGATGGTGCCGATATCGCTCGTTTACAGGAAGGACATGTTCGCCGAGGGGACGAACCCGCTCGTTCTCTACGGATACGGAGCGTACGGAGCCAGCATCGACCCCTGGTTCTCGTCGACGCGCTTGAGCCTGCTGGACCGCGGGTTCGTCTCCGGGATCGCGCACGTCCGCGGCGGCGGCGAGATGGGAGAGGAGTGGTACGACGAGGGGAAGCTGCTCCACAAGAGGAACACGTTCACGGACTTCATGGCGTGCACGGAGCACCTGATCGAAGCGGGCTACGCTGACCCGGAGCGTGTCGCCATGTGGGGTGGGAGCGCGGGCGGGCTGTTGATCGGGGCCGTCCTCAACATGAGGCCCCAGCTGTACGCGCTCGCCATCGCGGACGTCCCGTTTGTCGATGTGCTCAACACGATGCTCGACCCGTCGCTGCCCCTGACCGTCGGTGAGTACGAGGAGTGGGGAAACCCGAACGATCCTGTCTACTACGACTACATCAAGTCCTACTCGCCCTACGACAACGTGGGCCAGTACGACTACCCGGACATTCTGGTGACCGGGAGCCTGAACGACCCGCGGGTGCAGTACTGGGAGCCCGCGAAGTGGACGGCCAAGCTTCGCATGAACTGGGTGACGGACTCCGTCTTGCTGCTCAAGATGAACATGGGCGCAGGGCACGGCGGGTCCTCCGGGCGTTACGAGCGCTATCGTGAGGACGCTTTCACGTACGCCTTCATCATCGACCGCATGAAGAGGTGATTCATCCCGGCGGGGTCGACGCGGGTCCAATCGCATGACGAGCGGCAACGCAGACGCCGTCGGGAGCATCGGCTTGAGGTCCCAGTTGACTTGCACTTATCCGGCGTCGTAGCATCGCGTTTCGCATGCGTTGTCATACCTACCCGAAAGGAGGTGCCTTGTGTCGGTGAGCGAGAGATTCCATACGGCGGAAGCGCACCTCGATACGCCTGCCCGCTAGACGCGCCTCTGCGCGACACCCCTGGCAGCAGCTGTGCATCGAGTCGGACGCCCTCTCTTCGAGGGGGCTGCCCGAGCGCTTCCGCGTGTCGGTGACCGAGAGACACGTACTCAACTGGGAGTAACAACGATGCATAGCGATATGGAACGCGGCGAGCGCCTGGAAGCGGGCGTCGTGTTCAGGAAGGCGCGCGGCGTCCGTCGAGTCGATGAGATACACCTCGTCGACCCGGTCGCCATCGGCGACGAGGTGCTCTACGTGCCGGCCGGTTCGGGGCAGGGACAGATCCGGGAGGTCATGCCCCGGCGCAACACCCTCTCGAGGAGCATCCAGGACGTGAAGCGCAGGGGCGAGGGGAAGCCGGTCGACCAGGTCATCGTGGCCAACGTCGACCAGATGGTGGCCGTCTTCGCGGCGGCCAAGCCGAGGCCCACGTGGCATCTGCTCGACCGCTACCTGGTGGGAGCGGAGGCTTCCGACATCCCCGCACTGATCTGTATCACCAAGACGGACCTCCTGAACGGAGACGATGTCCGGCGTGAGGTGTCCGTCTACGAGAGCCTCGGCTACCCCGTGGTGCTGACGAGCGCCGTGACGGGAGACGGGGTGGACGCCGTGCGCGCGGCGCTGGCCGGCAAGGTGTCCGTGTTCGTAGGGAAGTCCGGAGTCGGCAAGACGTCGCTCCTGAACGCGCTGCAGCCGGGGTTCGGGCTCTACGTCAGGGAGGTCAGCGAGAGCTCCGGCAAGGGCAGACACGCCACGACTCATCTCGAGATGTTCCCGCTCGACGCGGGAGGGGGAGTGGTCGACACCCCCGGAATGAAGCTCTTCGAGCCCCCCGAGGACTCGATGGGGTTCGCCTTCTACTTCCGCGAGATGCGGCCCTTGCTCGGCGCCTGCAGGTTCGGCGCCGACTGCTCGCACACCCACGAGCCGGGCTGCGCGATCAAGGAAGCAGTGGAGTCCGGGAGGATCAGCCGGCGTAGGTATGAGAGCCTGCTCAAGCTGCTCTAGCGGTCTCTCACGACCCGCCATCCCGGAGGGCCACCATGGCCCATCGGAAGGGCGCCACACCGCTCGGCGCCCCGCATCCAATGGTCCCGTAGCGCCTCCGGGGCGCCTGTGCTAGAATCTCTCCCGCCGCTACGCGAAAGCAGTACCACATACAGGAGGCACTCATGTCCAGCGCGATGAAGCGTGGAGCGATGTGCATGGTATTGGCCGTCCTTTTCGCGGCCGCATCGGCGTCGGCCGAGCCGGTCACCTTCAAGTTCCAGCCCCCAGAGAGCATGAAGGTCGACTCCGTCTCTCTCCGGGGTGACTTCAACAACTGGGGCGAGACCCCGATGGAGAAGGGGGACAACGGAGTCTGGAGCGTCACCGTCGACCTCACTCCCGGGGAGCACCAGTACAAGTTTTACATCAACGGCGCGTGGCCGCAGGACATGTCCACGTGGTTGGACGGAGGTCCAGTGGACCCCGAAGCAGACGGCTACGTTGACGACGCCAACGGCGGCCTCAACGCGGTGAGGAACGTGGGCGGCAACAAGCCCGCCCAGAAGCAGACGTTCGAGGCCGCGCCGCCTCTCAAGGACGGGTATGTGCGGATCCACTATCACCGTCCGAAGGGCGGGTACGGCGGCTGGGGTCTGCACGTCTGGCAGGACGTGGTTCCCGTAGTTGAGTGGACGAGCCCGCTGCCTCCCACCGGGCAGGACAACTTCGGGCTCTACTGGGACGTCGAGCTCAAGAAGGACGCCAAGAGCGTGGGCTTCATAATCCACAAGGGCGACACAAAGGATCCCGGGCCCGACATGTTCATCGACCTTGCCAAGCAGGGCCGTGAGGTATGGATAGTGTCCGGGTCGTCCGTCATCAACACGGAGGAGCCCGACGTGTCATCTCTCGCCTTCGGAAATCTCGACCGTCAGCGCGCTCACTGGGTGAATCGCTCGACGATCGCCTGGAAGGTGCCGTCGTCTGACGGCGACGTCTTCAAGCTGCACGTCGGAGGCACCGACGCTCTCAAGCTGACGGCGGACGGTGTGACGGGCGGTCAGGACATCGTCCTCACGATGACGGGCGGCAACCTTCCGAGAGAGATCCTCGCCAAGTACCCATACCTGGTGGGCAGCAAGGAACTCCAGCTGCCGCAGGACGCGCTCGACAAGGTGCCGGACTATCTGAAGCATGAGGTGGCGGTCTCGGTAACGGGGCCGGACGGCGTCGTGAAGGACGCGACCGGTCTGCAGATTCCCGGCGTTCTGGACGACATCTTCGCCTACGACGGGCCGCTCGGCGTGAACTGGGACGGAGGGGTGCCGACCGTCAGGGTGTGGGCACCGACCGCTCAGAAGGTGTGGCTTCACGTGTTCGACTCGTCGGACGCTCCCGAGGAGTCTGGCGTCCTCGATATGACCGAGGATGCCGGAGTGTGGAGCGTCGCCGGCACAGCCGATTGGAGGGGCAAGTACTACCTCTACGAAGTAAAGGTGTATGTGCCGTCGACCCACGCCGTCGAGAGGAACATGGTGACCGACCCGTATTCGCGGGGACTGTCGATGAACAGCGTACGGAGCGAGTTCGTCGACCTCGACGACCCGTCTCTGAAGCCCGACGGATGGGATACGCTCGTGAAGCCTCCGCTCGATGCACCGGAGGACATCGTCATATACGAGATGCACGTGCGTGACTTCAGCTCGAACGATCCGACCGTGCCGGCCGAGCACGTCGGTACCTTCATGGCGTTCGCCGACGATACGAACGGGGCACGGCATCTGACGGCTCTCGCCGAGGCCGGCCTCACGCACGTCCACCTGCTGCCCTCTTTCGACTTCGCGTCCGTAGATGAGGACAAGTCGACGTGGCAGAGCCCGGGCGACCTCTCGGTCTACCCGCCCGACTCCGACAAGCAGCAGGCCGCGGTGGCGCGCATTCAGAACGTCGACGGATTCAACTGGGGGTACGATCCGTATCACTTCGGGGTCCCGGAGGGCAGCTATTCGACGGCGCCCGACGGCCCGGCCCGGATAGTCGAGTTCAGGACCATGGTCAAGGCGCTCGCCGACATGGGTCTCCGCGTCGTCATGGATGTCGTCTACAACCACACACACGAGGGCGGCCTGAGCGAGAAGTCAGTCTTCGACAAGATCGTGCCCGGTTACTACCACAGGCTCAACGCCGACGGGTTCGTGGAGACGAGCACATGCTGCCAGAACACCGCCAGCGAGAACTACATGATGGGACGCTTCATCGTCGATGACACGGTCCACTGGGCGCGCGACTATAAGGTGGACGGGTTCAGGTTCGACCTGATGGGCCACCACATGAAGAGCAACATGCTGGCGATCCAGGACGCGCTTCACGCGCTCCGTCCCGAGACGGACGGCGTCGACGGAGAGAAGATCTACATCTACGGAGAGGGCTGGGACTTCGGCGAGGTGCAGGGCGGCAAGCGTGGCATCAACGCGACCCAGAAGAACATGGCGGGCACCGGCATCGGCACGTTCAACGACCGCATCCGCGACGCCGTTAGGGGAGGGTCTCCGTTCGGCGACCGTCGTGACCAGGGATTCGCCACCGGCCTCTACACAGACCCGAGCGGATTCAACGGCTCGGGGCCAGCCGAGCGCGAGGCGCTGCTCAAGTCGATGGACCGCATCCGCATTGGGATGGCCGGCAATCTGCGCAACTACCTCCTGATCGACTACCGCGGCAACGAGGTGCGCGGCGGCAACATGGACGGCGTGGGGTACACGACCGACCCGCAGGAGGTCATCAACTACGTGTCGGCACACGACAACGAGACCTGGTTCGACAAGATCCAGTTCGCCGCGCCGAAGGACGCCACGATCGGCCAGCGAGTGCGCATGCAGAACCTCGGGCTCTCCGTGATTGCCCTGGGCGAGGGGATACCGTTCTTCCACGCCGGTTCCGACATGCTCCGTTCCAAGTCGATGGACAGGGACAGCTACAATTCCGGCGACTGGTTCAACAAGGTCGACTGGTCGTACGAGGCCGACAACTTCGGCGTGGGGCTCCCGATAGCGGACAAGAACCAGGACAGGTGGAACATCATGAGGCCGCTCCTTGCCCGCGCGGACATTACGCCCGACCACGACAGCATCATGGCGGGCGTCCACCACTTCAGGGAGCTTCTGGCTATCCGAAAGAGCACGGTACTTCTGAGGCTCAGGACCGGCTCGGATGTCGAGGCCCGCGTGCGCTTCCATAACGTGGGGCGCGACCAGATACCGGGTCTCATCGTCATGAGCGTATCGGACGTCGTGCCGGAGATGCGCTCCATCGACCCGAACTACAAGAGGATCGTCGTCGTACTCAACGGTACGCCGGACACGCAGGTCTATGCCGTGCCCGACTGGAAGGGAACGGCGTTCGAGCTGCATCCCGTGCTCCAGACGTCCTACGACGAGGTAGTGAAACAGTCCGCCTACGACGTCAAGAAGGGCGCGTTCAGCGTTCCGGCCATGACCGCCGCTGTGTTCGTTGAGCCGGAGTAACGCGCCCGTCGCGTCGCGAGGACGCCGCATCGCGGGAAGGGGTGGGGGTCGGGCCGCAGGGTTCGACCCCCGCAGTTCGGAGGAGGGAAGAAATGAGACCCCGGGGTATCTCTCTGCTGGCGCTCGCTCTGGCCCTGACGTTCGTTGCGACCGCTTGCTCGACCGGCGAGGAGAGGGCCGACTCCGACTCGCCGCCCGGTCGCTACGTGCTGTCCGGCAACGAGGGCGTGGCGCGAATCCCCTTCGAGGTGTACCGCGACGAGATCGTGATGGACGGCCTGATAAACGGCAA
>CAYNQF010000063.1:0-1864 GCA_964399265.1 uncultured bacterium
CTCCCCAGGACCGACGCGATCCTGCCGTCGCGAACCAGACCCACCAGGTGTGCCAGCACCGAGACACGCAGACCCGTCCCGACGTTCGTCGGGCAGGCCGTCAGATACCCCCGATCATTCGAGAAGGCATAATGCAAGTTCTGGTCCATTTCGGAGTCGACCCTATCCACCAGCCTCCAGGCGTCCAGGGGAGCGAGGCCCGAGCGGATGCAGGAGAGCCTCAGATGGTCCTCCTCGTTCACCATCGCGCTGGCGACCTCACACTCGCCGACCACCGCCGCCCCGGCCCCGGTCGACCGCGCGAAGCCGGCGCTTACCACGTGGCGCTCCATCAGCACGTCACGCACCGCCGAGGACGCCTCGTCCATTCTGAAGACGAGAGCGTTGGTCAGGTAGTTGTTTCGCGACGCCGCCGAGAGCAGCTCGTCGCGCACATCCAGAAGCTCCTGCTCCGACGCCCTGCCCGGGAAGGCGTGCCCGAGCAGGTTGCGGGCGATGCGAACGCGCGTGGAGAGGACGATGTCCGAGCGGGGCCCCGGCGTCTCCAGCCATCCCGGCGGCCGCCCCATCATCTTCTCAAGCGTCCACATCATCGTTCCCCGGGCCACTCTCGACCATGGTGCGTATCTCATCTCTGAGGTCCGCCGCCCTCTCGTAGTCCTCGCGGGCGACGGCGCGCTCGAGTTCGGTTCGCAGTCTGCGAAGTTCACGGAGCGATTCGACGGGCTCCGACCTGCCGGGCGGAAAGCCGCCGACATGCTCCGTGCAGCCGTGTATCCGGCGCAGCAGTGGACGGAGTTCCTCCCGAAACGCCTCGTAGCAGTCGTCGCAGCCGAGCCGTCCCGTCCGCCTGAACTCCTCATAGGTCAGTCCGCACCGAGGACAGGAGGTCGTTCCGTTCTCGGGGCCGGCCTCGTCAAGCCCGGCATCCTCGAGGAGACTCATGAGTATGTTGACGAGCGGACCCGCGATCGACGAGAGTCCCGGGCCGACGCCCCTGGACCGCGAGCATTGCTCGCACAGGTTCCAGGTGCGGAGCTGTCCGTCGACGATCTCGGTGTACCTCACCGTCGACGGGCCTCCGCCGCACTCGTCGCACTTCACGCGTACGCTCCATTGCCGTGAGGAACGACCCGCCCATCCTGAAGCTCGATGACTCGGTCGGCCCTCTCCCACAACCTCTGGTTGTGCGTCACGATGACGAAGGTCTGGGCCAGCGAGTCGCGCAGCCCCCAGATCAGGTCGTGCAGTTCCTCCCCGGACGTCTGGTCCAGGTTGCCGGAGGGCTCGTCCGCAAGGACCAGGAGCGGCCCGGTCGCCAACGCCCTCGCTACCGCGCAGCGCTGTTCCTCCCCGCCCGACAGCTCTCCGGGCCTGTGCTCGAGCCTGCCGTCCAGCCTCACGGCCGACAGCAGCTTCGATGCCCTCCGCGCGGCCTCCTCGCGCTGGACGCCGGCGATGAGGAGAGGCATCATCACGTTCTCCAGCGCGGTGAGTTCCCGCATCAGGTGGTGAAACTGGAACACGAAACCGACCGTCCTGTTGCGGAACGCCGCGCGGTCGCGGTCGTTCAGCGAGAAGACATCGGTCCCGTCGAGGCTCACGGCGCCTGACGTCGGCCTGTCGAGCGCCCCCATGATGTGAAGGAGCGTGCTCTTGCCCACGCCGGACGGGCCCACGATCGCGACTATCTCGCCGCGCGACACGGTCAGGTCGACGCCCTTCAGAACGTCGAGCCTCTCGGGCCCCGTCTCGAAGGTCTTCGTTATTCCGTCGAGCCGCAGCATGACGGCGTCCGGGTTCAATCCACGTGCTCCCGTCTGATGTCAGCGTTCGGGTTCGACCAACCTACTCACGTCTGATG
>CAYNQF010000063.1:1964-15146 GCA_964399265.1 uncultured bacterium
CGTCTGATGGCCTCGACCGGCTCCAACCTCGCGGCCTTCCACGACGGGTAGACCGACGCGGCGAAGCTGATCGCGATGGCGGCGAGCGCCACGATCAGGAAGTCGAGGCCGTGCATCTCCACGGGCAGAGTCTCTATGGGGTAGACGTCGCCGGGGAGGCTGACGAACTGGTACCGGTCGAGCAGCGAGGCCAGCGCGTAGCCGGCGACGCTGCCTATGAGCGTGCCCGCGGCGCCGATCACCAGCCCCTCGAAGACGAAGATCCGGAGTATCGACGAGGCCGTCGCCCCCATCGACTTCATGATGCCGATGTCCTTGGTCTTCTCCATGACAACCATGATGAGCGTGCTCGCGATGTTGAACGCCGCGACCATGACGATGAGGGAGAGTATCCAGAACATCACCTTCTTCTCGGTCCGCATCCACGTGAACAGGTTGCGGTTCAGTTCGATCCAGTTGTTGGCCCTGTAAGGGAAGCCACCCACCCACTCCACTATGTCCGCGGCGACCGTGGGCGCCTTGTAGGGATCGTCTATCTTGATCGATATCCCTATGACGCCGCTGTCCAGGTTGAACAGGCGTTGGGCCTCGGGCAGGTCGAGGTAGACCAGCGACTGGTCGTACTCGTACATGCCCGAGCTGAAGAGGCTACGGACCTCGAACCTCCCGACCGTCGGCATCAGGCCCATCGGCGTGAGCACGTAGTCGAAAGGCGACGTAACGGCCACTGTGTCACCAAGCGAGATCCGGAGACGCTTGGCCAACTCGTCGCCGACGATCACTCCGGGCATCTCGCCGGGCTCGGTGGCAAGATCGGTGATGGGCGGATCGATGTTCGTGAGGATGTCGGTCACCCTCGCCTCGCGCGCCAGGTCGACGCCCCTGACGACCGCGCCGTCGGAGCCGCCGTAGCCCTGTATGACGGCCTTGGTGTAGGTGAACGGCGCTGCGGCCACTACCTCCGGATACTCCTCGACCTTGTCCGTCAGAGCGTCGTAGCCGGTGATGAGTTCGTTGCCGTACTTGAGCAGAATGATGTGAGCGTTGATCCCGATGATGCGCTGGTGGATCTCGCTCTCGAACCCGTTCATCACGGCGAGAACGACGACGAGCGCCATCACGCCCACCGCCACGCCGGCGACCGAGATGAAAGTAATGATCGATATGAACCTGGTCTTGCGCTTGGCTCTCAGATAGCGCAGCGCAACGAACCACTCGAACGACAATTCTCGACCTCCCCGGTCAGGTGCGGCGCGTTATCCCTCGGGCCGCATCGGGGGGAACAGGATGACGTCCCTGATGTTGCGGGAGTCCGTCAGGAGCATTACCAGGCGGTCGAGGCCGATCCCCAGACCGCCGGTCGGCGGCATGCCGTGCTCCAGGGCTCTCACGAAGTCCTCGTCCATACCGTGGGCCTCGGCGTTGCCTCCCTGTCGCTGCTCGACCTGGGACTCGAAGCGGGCACGTTGCTCGTCGGGGTCGTTGAGCTCGCTGAACGAGTTGCCAAGCTCGAGGCCGCCTATGAAGAACTCGAAACGCTCGACCGTCTCCGGGTCGTCGGGCGTCGACTTCGCGAGCGGCGATATCTCCTTGGGGTAGTCGATGAGGAAGGTCGGCTCGACCAGCTCCGGTTCGACCAGAGCGCTCAGGATCTCCTCTATGAGACTACCGCGCGTGAGGGGATCCGGCAGCTCGACGCCGGCGTCGACTGCGGCCTCGCGCAGTTCGTCGAGGGGCGAGCCGGCATCGACGCCCAGACGCTCCCTCACCGCGTCTGCGACCTTGAGTCGCCTCCAGGGTGGCGCCAGGTCGATCTCGCCTCCCTGCCAGGGCACCACAGTCCCCCCGCGCACCTCCGTCGCCATGCGGGCCACGAGCTGTTCCGTGAGTTCCATCATGTCGTTGTAGTCCGCGTACGCCTGATAAAGCTCGAGCTGCGTGAACTCGGGGCTGTGCGTGCGGTCCATGCCCTCGTTGCGAAAGTCCTTGCCGATCTCGAACACCCTCTCCATGCCGCCCACGATGAGACGCTTCAGATATAGCTCGTCGGCGATCCTCAGGTAGAGTGTGAGGTCGAGGGCGTGGTGGTGCGTCTCGAAGGCCCGCGCGAACGCCCCTCCGTAGATCGGCTGGAGCACGGGCGTCTCGACCTCGACGAAGCCGCGCTCGTCCAGGAACTCGCGCGCGATGCGCACGATCCGGCTGCGCTTCAGGAAGACGCCCCTCGACTCCTCGTTCGCGATGAGGTCGAGGTACCGCTGGCGGTATCTGAGCTCCTGGTCCTTGAGTCCGTGCCATTTCTCCGGGAGCGGCCTAAGCGCCTTAGCCAGGACGGCGAACCGAGAGACCTTCACGCTCACCTCGCCGGTGCGCGTCTTCATCACGGAACCGCTCGCGCCCACGATGTCGCCGACGTCCACGAGCTGCCAGGTCTCGAACGCCTCTTCACCGAGGTCGTCCTTCCGGAGGTAGAGCTGGATCCGGCCGCTCGAGTCATGCAGGTCGGCGAATCCGGCCTTCCCGTGAACCCTGAGCGCGGTCACGCGTCCGGCGACGCTGACGTCCTTGCCCTCGAGGCCGTCGAAACCGTCGCAGACCTCCGCCGCCGTGTGGGTCCTGATGAACGACCTCGGGTAGGGGTCTACGCCCCGCTCCCTCAAGTCCCGGACGTGCTCACGCATGCCCGACGCTGCTGCGCTCTCGTCCCTCTCCAAGTACATCCTCCTGAGCCTCGCGTGGCCCGCGGCGCCCGCTATCGTTATACCACCTCTGGTTGGCCAGTCAAGAAAGCCGTCCTGCGCCCGGGAGCCGTCACTCCGTGCTCTTCAGGTACGCCTCGATGAACTCGTCGATGTCCCCGTCGAGCACGCGGTCGACGTCGGACCTCTCGACCGACGTCCGAAGATCCTTGACCATGCGGTACGGGTGGAGCACGTATGACCGTATCTGGCTCCCCCAGGCGATCTCCATCTTCTCACCCTGGGCGGCCTGCTGTTCCTTGCGGCGCGCCTCCTCCTGCATCGCGTAGAGCCGCGCCCTCAGCACCTTCATGGCGTTCTCGCGGTTCCGGAACTGCGATCGTTCGTTCTGGCAAGAGACGACGATGCCTGACGGGATGTGTCTGATGCGAACGGCCGTCGAGCTCTTGTTGACGTGCTGCCCTCCCGGCCCGCTCGCGCGGAAGAACTCCAGCTCGATGTCGCCGTCCCTGATCTCGACATCGGACGTGTCGGCGACCTCCGGATAGGCGGCGACCGACGCGAACGACGTGTGACGCCTGTGCGCCGCGTCGAACGGCGACAGCCGCACGAGCCTGTGGACCCCGATCTCGGCTCTCATGTGTCCGAACGCGTACGGCCCCTTGAGAAGGAAGGTGGCGCTCTTCACCCCGGCCTCGTCGCCGGACTGGAGGTCCATCATCTCGACCTCGTATCCGCGCCGCTCGGCCCACGCCAGGTACATGCGCACGAGCATCTGCGCCCAGTCCTGGGAGTCGGTGCCTCCCGCACCCGGGTGGATGGCGACGATGGCGTTCTTGTCGTCGTCCTTGCCCGAGAGCATCTTCCTGAGTTCGAGTTCCCGAAGCCTGCCCTCGATGCCCTCTATGTGGTGCCAGGCCTCCTCCGCCGCCTCGCCGCCCTCATCATCGGCCATCTCGATGAGTGCCGAGAGATCTTCGCTCTCCTCACGCAGCCCGCCGAGCGGGCCGAGCCACTCACGGAGCGAGCCCAGCTCGTCCATCACGCCCTTGGCTCGCTCGGAGTCCTGCCAGAAGTCCGAGGCGGTCGTCGCCTCCTCGAGCTCGGTCTTGCGCTTACGCTTGGCAGCCACGTCAAAGATAGTCCTCGAGTTCGGACAGCCTCGCGACGATCGCTTCCAGTGCCTTCTTGAGATCGCTCATCGTTCCTCTCCTTCCGTCCCCCTGACAATGGATTCCCAGAGATCGCGGACCTTCCGGTCCAGTTCCTCCAGCGAACCGGCGTTCTCGATCACGGCGTCCGCGGCCGCGGCGAGCGCGCCGTCGTCCATCTGCGCGTCGATCCTGTCCCGCGCCGCCCTCTCGTCCATGCCGCCGGACACCAGCCGCCGCACGCGCACTTCGACGGGCGCCCTGACGGCGACCACGAGGTCGAACGCGTCGGCTATGTCCCAGTCGATCAGGAGCGCCGCGTCGACCACGACCACGCCCCTCGGGCGTTCCCGCTCGAGCGCCTCGACACGCCGCAGTATCTCCTCCACGAGGGGTGGGCTTGTGATCTCGTTGAGGCGCCTCAGGTGCTCCTTGGAGGAGAAGGCCATCCGCCCGAGACGGGCCCTGTCCAGGGTCCCGTCTGCCTTCAATATGCTCCTCCCGAACTCGCTCGCCAGCCGCTCCAGAACGGGACCGCCGGGCACCGCCTGCTCGCGCGCGACGTCGTCCGCGGTGATGACGGCGGCGCCGAAGCCGCCGAGCACCGAAGCCACACGACTCTTCCCGCTCGCGATGCCGCCGGTGAGACCGATCCTGAACACTCCGCCCCCCTAGTGCGCCTCGAGCCAGTTGCGGCCGTGTCCGAAGTTGACGACGACGGGCACGGCGAGATCGAATCCGCGCGGCGACTCCATCTCGGACCGAATGGCCGTGGTCACCGCGTCGACGTCGTCCTCGTCCACCTCGAACACGAGTTCGTCGTGTACCTGCAGCACCATGTCGCAGGGCAGCCCTTCACTAAGGATCCGCGCGTCGACCCCCAGCATGGCCACTTTCATGAGGTCCGCGGCGCTGCCCTGGATCGGGGTGTTGACCGCCGCGCGCTCCGCGAGAGACCGCGCGTTCGCATTATCGGACGAGAGTCCCTGTATCGGACGCCGCCGTCCGAGCATCGTCTCGACGTATCCGTCACTCCTCGCCCGCTCGATGACTCCGTCGGTGTACTCGCGGACGCCCGGATACGTCTCGAAGTACCGGCCTATGAACTCCGCGGCCTCGCCGACGCCGATGCCCAGCTGCCGGGAGAGTCCGTACTGGCTCATGCCGTACATGATGCCGAAGTTGACGGTCTTGGCCCAGTCCCTCTCCCCCTGCGTTACGCCGTCCTCATCCTTCCCGAAGATGAGGGCCGCGGTCGCCCTGTGGAAGTCGAGACCCTTCTCGAAGGCGTCAATGAGACCGGGGTCGCGGGAGAGGTGCGCCATTATCCGGAGCTCGATCTGCGAGTAGTCGGCCGAGAGCAGCACCCTTCCCTCATCGGCTATGAACGCCTCGCGTATCCTCCGCCCGAGCTTCGTGCGCATCGGTATGTTCTGGAGATTGGGACTGCTGCTCGAGAGCCTGCCCGTCGCGACAACGGTCTGGTTGAACGACGTGTGCACGCGCCCCGTCGCTGGATGCACGAGCTTCGGCAGCGCGTCGAGGTAGCCGGCCTTGAGCTTCATAAGCTTGCGGTACGAGAGGAGCAGGGCCGCGACCTCGTGGACGCCGCTCAGCCTTTCGAGGACGCGTTCGTCGGTCGAGTAGCCGGTCTTCGTGCGCCGCCCTCTCGGCAACCCCAATCGCTCGAACAGGACGTCCGCGACCTGCTTCGGAGAGTCCAGGTTGAACTCGACGCCTGACGCTTCGAAGACGCGGGCGCGAATCTCCTCTATCTCGCCACCGAACTCCTGCGCGAGGCGGTCGAGCATCTCGGAGTCGAGAGCCACTCCCCTGAGCTCCATCCCCGCGAGGACCGGGATGAGGGCCTGCTCGACGTCGCGCATGAGCGCGTCCATTCCGGCCTCTGCGACCTCAGGCGCCAGCAGGTCGTGGAGCGCCAGCGTCACCTCCGCGTCCTCGCACGCGTAGTCCTTCGCCTGCTCCACGGACACGTCGGCGAAGCTCATCTGCGAGCCGCCGCGCCCGATGAGGTCTTCTATCGGCACCATCTTGCGGTTCAGGCGGGTGAGCGCGAGCAGAGCGAGATTGTGCTGCCTCCTGTTCGGATCGAGCAGATAGGACGCTATCATCGTGTCGAACGACAGCGGCGCCATCTCTATTCCCGTCCTCTTCAGGACCTCGTAGTCGTACTTCTGGTTCTGCCCGAACTTGGGAACCGCCGGGTCCTCGAGGAGCGGCCTGAACCTCGCGAGGACCTCGTCCCGCGCCAGGCCTTCCCCGCCGGTGTGTCCGACCGGAACGTAGTACGCGGTGTCCGCGTCGTGTGCCACCGAGATGCCGACGACGTCGGCCGAGAGCGGGTCGAGCGAGGTCGTCTCCAGATCGATCACGAACCCGCCGGACGAGCGGAGCCGGGCGATCAGATCCTCGAGTTCCGCCATCGCGAGGACGAGCACGTGCTCCGCGTCCCCGGCTCCGGTCGCTCCGAGTGGTATCACGCGGTCGAGGAGCGACGGCATCTCCCACTGCCTCAGGAACCCGGCGACGCCCTCGACGTCGACCGACCCGCGGCGCAACTCCTCAGGCTTCGCCCCGACGGGTGCCTCGACGTCGATCGTAACGAGGTCTCTGCTCATGAGAGCGTCCGAGGCGAACTCCGTGAGGTTCTCCCGGCGCTTCGTGCCCGATATCTCGTCAACGTGTGCGAGCACTTCCTCGACCGTACCGAACCTGGCGATCAGGTCGAGCGCCGTCTTCTTCCCTATGCCCGGAACGCCCGGCACGTTGTCGGACGTGTCACCCATGAGGCCCAGAACCTCGATGACCTTCTCCGGCGGAGCACCGAACTTCTCGCACACGACCTCGGGCGTGTACTCCGTCCTCGAGTAGGGTTCGAACACCGTCACTCCATCGCCGACGAGCTGGAAGAAGTCCTTATCGCCCGAGGCGATGACGACCCGCATGCCCTCGGCCCTGCCACGCGCGGCCAGCGTCCCGATGACGTCGTCGGCCTCGTATCCCGGCAGTTCCAGTACCCGAACGCCCACGAGCGAGACGAACTCCGAGATGGCCGGCAGCTGCGCTACCATCTCATCCGGCGCCTCCTCGCGCGTGGCCTTGTAGTCCTCGTACGCCTCGTGTCGGAAGGTCGGCTCCGGGGTGTCGAAGACCACGGCCATGTAGTCCGGGTCCATCTCCTGCAGCATCTGCAGGAGCTTGTCGGCGAACCCATATATGGCGCTCACTTCCTCGCCGCTCGAGTTAACGAGGGGTCGCCGTACGAACGCGTAGTGGGACCTGTAGGCCAGAGCCGTGCCGTCGACCAGACACAGCGTCGGGGCGGTCTGACCCGTGCCGTTGTGCTGGGTCATGAGTAGAGCTTCTTCGTTGCTATGTAATCGGAGACAGGAGCGGGCACGAGGTAGCGAATCGTCCGGCCTTCGCGGACCCGCTCACGAATGTCGGTAGAGGAGATGTCCATCATAGGCGCATCCAGGATGCGCGCCCGGGAGGCGATCCTCGGATCCGCGCTTGCGAGGTCGAAGCCGGGCCTGGGCACGACCGCGAATTCGCATTCGGCCAACAGGTGCTCGGGTTCCTTCCACGTGAAGAACTGCACGAGGCTGTCGGAACCCATGACGAAGTGGAGGGCCTCTCCGCCACCAAGTTCCCCGCGCAGCTCACGAATCGTGTCGATGGTGTAGGACGGCGCGGGACGGCGTGCCTCGAGACCTGAGAGGGCGAGACGAACGTTGTCAGATATCGCGAGCCTCACCATCTCCAGACGGTGTTCGACCGGAGTGATCTTGCGTCCCGGCTTGTGCGGAGGCCCCGCCGAGGGCACGAACAACACGCGGTCCAGCTCCAGCTGGTCCAGCGCGGCCTCGGCAACGATGAGGTGGGCGACGTGTATCGGGTCGAACGTGCCGCCAAAGAGACCTGTAGCCAATGAGAGCCTCCAAGGCGTCTAACGACCGCAGGCCTGAGCCTCGGTCGCGGCTGTGGCGGCCTCCTCGGTCCCTGGGTAGTTCTCGATTATGCGGGCATAGGACTCGGCGCCGGCTGCGGTCGAGCCCTCGGCGCACAGCAGCCGGGCGAGTTCGAGGAGGGATCGTCTTGCCCACACCGTTTCGCCGTATTCGTCGACGACCGCGCTCAAGTAGACCCTGGCGGCGTCGGGGCTCTTGAGAGACATGTAGAGCATGGCGTTCCGGTATTCCTTTTCCGCGAGCTTCGCGCGCAGTTCCTCGACCTTGGCCCTCGCGTCGTCGACGTTCTCGTTGTCCGGGTAGTTCTCGATGAAGAGCTGGAGGCGTTCTATGGCCTCGCGCGTCAACTCCTGGTCGAGCGACGCGGGCGGTGACTGCTCGTAGTAGCAGAGACCCAGTTTATACTGCGTCTCGGCGACGAGAGGCGACCTGGGATAGTCCGAGAGAAGCCTCCAGTAGGCCTCTTCGGCCGATGCGTAGTCGCCCGAGAGGCGGTAGGTGTCCGCCAGACCTAGCAGTGCATCGTCCGCATACTCGTTCAGAGGCGAGTCTGCCGTGACTCTGCGAAAGGCCTCGGTGGCAACGAGGTAGTCGCCTCGGGCCACCGCCTCGGCCCCCACCTCATAAGTCTCCTCGACGGTCAGTTCGTCGAACGACGGCATCGGGGAACAGCCCGTTCCGAGAACGACGGCCGTGAGCACTACGCCCACGAGTACGACAACCGGTTTCCTGCTCTCTAGCACCCTGCAGACCTCCGGAGCCCAGCCGAACCTATTCGGTCGACCTGCTCGTGTAGAACAGATAGATGAGTCCGCCAACGATGCCGGCCACGACGACCGGTTCCAGCACCTTGTCCCAACCGACCGACTCGATCTCGGGACTCACGAAGACCTGACCCGGCGTTCCGAGTTCCTCGATCCTGCTTCCGGGAATGATCTCCCGTCGCTCGCGCTCCACGTTGCCGGCCCATATCGTCGCGGAACTCTCGTCGGACAGTCTGAAGTGAATGTCGCAGCGGGTCTTCCGCTCGACCTTCCGCGCCCCGACCATCCACTCCCGCCACTGCCTCGGGTACGTGGTCTCGCAGGTGACGACCTTGTACCATATGTCGTAGCGAGGACGCTCCTCGTCTCCCCTCTCGCTGCCCTGCGCCACGATCGCGTGGCCGCGGTCGGTTAGTTCTTCGAGCAGGACGGAGTAGATCAGCCAGTTCGCGTCGCTCTGATTGTCCTGTGTGACCTTGATCTGCGCGCCCTCAGGTATGTTCATCCGGTCGAGCGCCTCGTCGACGACCTCGCGTATGACCTGGGTCATGACGGAGAGGTTGGACTTGGGAAGCGTGGTCACGGAGATCTCGTCCTCCGTGGCCGCGGCAGCAGCCAGCCCGACGCCCTCGCCGAACCCGGCCGAGAGCGCCACCTGGTGCGTGCCGCCGAATTCGGACGACCGGTAGGCGTAGTCGAGCGCCCAGCTGTCCTCCCACTTGACCCCGAACCCCCCGGTCAGGTCCCCGAGCGCGGAGTCCTCACCGGACACGTAGCCGCCGCGGAGCGCGAGGTATCGCACGGGAACGTACTCCACACCGAACCTCGTGCACGCGGAGAGGTCGTTCTGCTTCTCAACGTCGAGAGCGACCGTCACGTCCTTCCACACGTAGGCCCCGCCGACCACGAGGGTGGTGGGCAGCGGATCGCTCTCCGCCCTGAAGCTGAGCCCGGAACCCATGTTGCGGACGGCGGCGCCCAGCGTCACGTTCTCAGACATCCGATAGACGGCTCCGAGATCGATGGCGTACGTGGAAGCGGAGTCGTCGCCGAGCTTGCTCGAGAGATACTTCAGCCCGGCCCCGACGCCGAGGTTGGGCCTCAGGCGTCTCGCGTAGCCCACGGCGCCGGAGAAGTCGCCCGCGTCAAACGTCCCCTCACCCGTGTTGTCCCACTTGAGCGAACCCTGCTCGACCGCTAGCCCCAGGGCAGCGCGGTCGCCGAACGGCGCCGCATAGCCGGCGTACTGGTAGGTCACGTCAGACAGCCACTCGAGGTGCGAGACGCTGAAACGGTGGCCCGTGACCTGCGTCAGACCCGCGGGATTCCAGAAGAGCGCCGTGCCGTCGTCCGAGGTGGCGACGGACGCGCCACCCATACCCATCGGCCTGGCGCCTATTCCCACCCCGAGGAACTGTGAACCCGACGTCCCCTGAGCTGCGCACTCCAGCGCGGGCAGCAGCATCAGCGGAAGCGCGAGCAGGATCGCGAACCTGTTGGACCTCATGCGTGGACCTCCCGTTGTCCCTCTCATTTGACGACCGCCACCGACCGTGTCGCGTCGCCGGCCGCGGTCGTGATGTGCAGGAAGTAGACGCCGCTCGCCACGATCTCGCCGGATTCGTTCTTCCCGCTCCAGGTGACCTCGCCCGCGCCTCCGGACTCGAGCGTCCTCACGAGCACTCCGGCCATGTTGTAGATCTGCACTCTCGCACCGTCGCCGCCCTGTCCGAGCGCTATCTTCACGCTCTCGGAAGCGCTCGGATCGAACGCGTTCCTGCTCACCGACAGACCCGGCACGCTGCTGCTGGACTCGACAACTGACACGGTGACCGTAGTGTCTGTCACGGCACGTCCGAACATGTCGATCGCCCTTATCCAGACGGGCGCGTTGTAGACCGGCACCAGCGCGTCGCCGGTCGACGTCGTGTAGTCGATCCGATACTCCCCACCGCCGAGGTCGCTCCACGTCACGCCGGTCATGTCGAACATGCTGTCGACGGCGCTGTCGACGTGGCTGAAATCGGCCTCCATCGTATATCCGGGAGCGTCCCAGAAGCTCTTGATACGGATCCGCTGACCGACCTCGTAAGTGGCGTCCTGGTCCTCCGTGTAGGAGTCCCTGTATATGGGGGGAGCAACGTCGAAGATGATGTCGAACGAGAGCATCGGGTGAGCGGTCGAACTCGTGTTGTAGTGTCCGAGCCCGTTGCTCGTCAGGGTCGCGTCGTGCGCCCTGATCATCACCGATGTCGTGTCATCGCGAACCCCGGGATCGCACTCCTCGCATACGAAGAGGTGCGACCACTCCACCGCGGCGTCCCAGAGCGGCCCGCGGGCCGAGTGGATCGTGCTCCATGTGTCGCCCCCGTCGACCGACATCTCCACGCTCTTGACGCCGGCCCTGTCGTAGGCGGTTCCGACCACGGTCGTGTCCGGATTGGACGCGACGCGAATTTCCTCTACCGCCGGATCGGGGGCGTAGTGGACGGTGAGGACGGGCGCGGCCGTGTCGAGGTCGACCAGCGTCTCCCTCTCGTCTGCGTTCCCGGCCGTGTCCATCGTCCTCACGATCACGGTGTAGACCGTGTCGGCAGCCGCCCCACCCGCGGAGTTTGAGCCGTCCCAGTAGACGCTCACGCTATCGGCGCCGACTCCCGTCAGGAGGTCCAGCGTCGACCCATCCACCGGGTCCACCACCTCCGCCCAGAACCTGTCGTCCGGACCCGCCGACTCGAGCCTGCACGACACGAGCGTGCTGTCGGCGAGGCCGTCGCCGTCGGGTGTGAAGCGGCTGGGCTGGACCGAAAGACCTGACACGAGCGCCGGGACGGTGTCCACGACGAGCACGAGCTCGGCAGGCTCCGCCCCGTCGGCGGACACGCTGAGCGTGTACCTTCCATCGGGCTGCTGCTGGCTCCCGTCGTTCAGACCGTACCAGGTGTACGCGTGCTGCCCGGGGCCCTGCTCCCAGTCTCCGGCATTCAGGTTGCGGACGATCGTCCCCAGCGAGTCGAAGACGTCCACCTCTACGCGGGCGCTGTCCGACAGCGTGTACACGATGTCGACCTGGTCGTACACGCCGTCCCCGTTCGGCGAGAACGGGTTCGGGAACGCCCCGAGGTCGTTGATCTCCGCGCTCCATGCCGGAGCTGCGGCCAGTAGCGCCGTCAGAAGCGCCGCCGCGCAGAGCCTGGCCGGGCCCGTCATTGGCATACCAGCAGTCCCCCGGTTTCGGGTGGTCGCAGGTCCGGACAGGGAGCCCGGACACAGGAAAGTACAACCTCTCAAGGCCGCAGTGTCAAGCGGAAACGGCTGTCATACGCCAACCTAGAAGTGCAACACGACCGACAGAAGATGTCTGGGACCCGACGCTTCCGACAACATCGATGCATAGTTGAGAACGAACAAGTCACTCCTGGCTTCGGTGCCGCGGTGCCTGCAGCCCGGCATGGGTATGGCGCCCAGGCCTACAGTCATGACGTTCGAATCCGAGGTTTCTTCACGGTAGTAGCCGGCTCTCAGAGCCACCTTTCCCCAGAGGCTCCACTCCATGCCCGCCCGCGGCGACAGTGCCGTGTCCGCATGCTTCTCGGCCAGGTCGCGCATGTCGAACGTGAGGAGGAGGCTCCGAACCGGGCGGTAGGATATGCCGGCGTTCATCGTCCTCGGGGCGAAGCCCTCGATGCCCCTCCGGTAGTCCTCGTACTCGGGCGGAATGTCGATGTAGATGAGCCCGACCGTAACGGCGCTGTTCGGCTTGAGCAACGCTCCGTACGATCTTCCGGCCCCGAAGTGCCGGTGGTCCTCCGCGTCCAGACGCGCGTATATGGTCTCGGAGGCACCTATGGACACGGTCGGACTCAGATGGAACACGATGCAGGCCGACGAGTAATAGGCCTTGAGCAGGTCTCTGGCGTCGGCGAGCCCCTTCGACTCCCGCAGGCCGCTCGGGTCGAGGTGCTCCTCCAGCATGAGGGCGCCTACCGCGAACCCACCCTTGTAGTAGCTGGCCGACTTGACGACGGCCCCGACGGCGATCCCCATCTTCTCACCCGCCGGCAGACCCTCGAAGATGCCCCTCTCGACACCCGTGAGCAGACCCGTCTCGCGGGCGATCGCCGGGGCGCCCAGCACATTCAGATGGAAGCGGAAGCCCCCTTGCCTTTGACACTCGAGCGGGTCGAAGGCCGCCGGGTTCCACGATATCGCGGCGACCTCGTCCTCCACGGCGAGGAAGGCCCCGCCCATGCCCAGAGGTCTGGCGGCCGCCGTCGAGACGCTGCCGACCGCGCGGGCCGGGGACGCCGACGCCACGAGCGAAACGCACAGCGCGACCACAAGAGCCGTAGTCCGAAGCGCTGATCTGCGGGGAGTCTTCACCATGGAGGTGGAGTATATCACCAGCTCCCTGCGGCAACAAGCGGCCGCCCCCGGGAGGTCGATGAGCCCGTCCGAGGGGTTTTCGCGTTGACAGGAAGCCCGCGACCCTGCTAGTTTCCATGGTGTGAATCGGCCCTGTCGAAGGAAGGAAGGTATCGCTCCGATGAAGACTCTGTCCTGTTTCGCACTAGCG
>CAYNQF010000064.1:0-14840 GCA_964399265.1 uncultured bacterium
TGGCGACGCCGATGTCGGCGCGCTTGAGGGCCGGCGCGTCGTTGACGCCGTCGCCAGTGACCGCTACCACTTCGCCCTGTTCCTCCAGCAGCTTGACGATACGAAGCTTGTCCTCGGGGTCGACGCGCGAGAAGATGAGCGACGTCGACTTCGCCATGATGCCCGACAGCTCCTCGTCGGAGAGCTTCTTGAGTTCCGTTCCCGTTATCACTCGCTCGCGGGCGGCCTGAGCGTCGCTCCCTGTCCCGGGCTCGCCACCGCGGCCGGCCGGTCCGGATGTTGCGGCGCCGTCTCCCGACTCGCTCCCGTCGTCGGACGCGGGCGCCGGGTCCGACAGGCCGATCTCGCGCCCCACGGCCTGGGCCGTGATCGCGTGGTCGCCGGTCATAATGAACGTGCGTATGTGTGCGCCGTGGCACTCCGCGATCGCCTCGCGGACGCCCTCGCGCGGCGGGTCCATCATCCCGACGAGGCCCAGGAAGGTGACGTCCTTCTCCACCTCCTCCATCGTGTAGTCCGTGTACTCGGTCCCGTGCTTGTCGAGTGGCCGGTACGCTATGGCGAGGACACGGAGTGCCTGTTTCGAGAACTCCTCGTTGACCGCCTCTATCGTCTTCTTGTCTTCGTCCGTGATCGGGACGGCCTTGCCACCCTTGTAGATCGACCTCGAGATCGAGAGGACGCTGTCCGGCGCGCCCTTCATGGCGAGCTGGTGTTTGTCCTCGAAGAGCCTGACCGAACTCATGCGCTTGCGCTCGGAGTCGAAGGGGAACTCCTGCAACTCCGGGTTCTCCTCGTCCTCGGTCGGCGAGCGCGTCCCGAGCTTCGTCGACATCGCGACGAGCGCGGCCTCGGTCGGGTCTCCGACCGGGTACCATTGAGTGTGCTCGTCGTCCGGCGCGTGTATCTCTGCGTTCGACGCCATCGTCGCTGCGTCCATCATGATCTCGATGTCGTCGATGGCCTCCTGCGACAGCGCCTTGCCGTTCTCGTCCTCTATCTCTCCCTTCGGCTCGTAGCCGAGGCCGGTCATCCCGAAGTGCTTGCCGTCGAACCAGACGCGCGTCACCGTCATCTCGTTCTTCGTCAGCGTGCCGGTCTTGTCGGTAGAGATGACGCTGGTCGACCCCAGTGTTTCCACGGACGGCAGGCTCTTCACGACGGCGTTCAGCTCCGCCAGCCTCTTGCTCGTCGCTGACAGCGCGACCGTCACCTGCGCGGGCAACGCCTGCGGAACGAGGGCGACGGCGATGCCGAGCGCGTAGACCATGCTCGTGAAGAGCGTGAACCCCTGCCACGCGGCGACGCCGAACAGCATCCCGCCTATGATCACCACCGCGATCGTGAGCCATTTGGCCAGCGTCCCGAGTTCCCTCTCGAGGGGCGACTTGAGCTCGGTCGTCTCCTGCGCCAGCCCCGCGATGGTGCCCATCTCGGTGTTCATGCCGGTGGCTATGACGACGCCCGTCGCCGTCCCCGACGCTACCGTCGTTCCCACGTACGCCATGTTGTCGCGGTCCGCGAGGACGCTCTCTTCCTTGATGGCGTTCGACTGCTTGCCCTGGGGCGTCGACTCGCCCGTCAGCGAGAACTCGTTGGTGCGGAGGTCGAACGACTCGATGACGCGTATGTCCGCCGGAACGCGGTCACCCGCCTCCACCTTCACGATGTCGCCGGGGACCAACTCGCCCTGCGGCAGCTCAGTGAGTTCCCCGTCGACCACCACCTTGGCGGGCGATTGGATGAGCTGTTTGAGGCTCTCAAGGATCCTGCTGACCTTGTACTCCTGGACGAATCCGATCACCGCGTTCACGAGCACGATGATGACCATCACCGTGCCGTCTCTGTAGCTGCCGATCGTGTAGGAGATAGCGGCGGCGACCATGAGCACGATGACGAGCACGTCGCGGAGCTGCGACAGGAAGATGAGCCACTTGGGCTTCGAGACATCGGTGGCCAACTCGTTTGCGCCGTATTCGCTGCGGCGCGACGCGGCCTCGTCCCGGGTGAGCCCCTTGGGCGACGTGTGAAGGACCTCGAGCGTCTCCTCGACGGTCATTCTGTAGAACTTCGCGGCCTTGTCAGGCATGGCACCTCATCTTTGTGGAGCACCGAGCATACCTGTGCGACGCCGCCGAGTCAACGACGGCTCGGCGGCGCCTGTGCTTCACCTGCTGTTGTCGGGATCAGTCCTCGAGTCCGAGGTCCTGTGCCGACATCTGACTCGGGTACTCTATCACGAAGCTCACGTCGATCTGCAGCTCCTGCCCCGGGGTGACGTTCAGCTTCCAGGTCAGCAGGCCGTCCTCCGTCTGCTCGTCCGGAGCCGGGGTGATCTCGACGTCGTCCACCTCTATCTCCTTGATGGCGGAGACTGGAATGCGGTCGGTCACCCACAGCTCGGCCGCGTGTCTCTTGAAGCTCCGTGCCTTGATGGTGTACTCGTACCGCACCTTCGTCGTCTTGTCACGCGCCTTGGAGAGCACCTGCTTTCCGATCTCGCGCTCGACCTTTACGTTCTGGTCGGCGCCCAGGTACATCGTGAACTCCTCTCCTGACGCGACCGCGTCGAGCTTGCTGTCTCCCACGAAGTTCGTGACTCCCGACGATGCTCCATCGGTGGCGGTCTCGACGTAGACCTCGGCGATCCCTGGCAGGATTGGGAAGTCCAGCGGGTTCCGCATCGTCCCTCTCACGAACACGCGGTCGGAGAGCCGCGGCACCGCGTGCAGGACGAACTCACCCGGCAGGTTCTGTATCGCCACGAGCGAGCGACGGGGCTCGTCGCCCGTGCCCAGGGTCACGGGTTTGGGGATCTCGAGGTTCGCCGCGAATTCCGAGCCGCTGACCTGCGCTTCGACGTACGGCACGACGGGCGGTTCCTCCACATACGTCTTGAGCTCGGACGACCTCCCGCCTCTTGTGTGGACCTCACCCTCATGCAGCACGACCCCGGGCTGCACGGCGAGCGCCTCCTCGACGGTGTTGACAGGCCGCACCTTGACCCGGTCCGCCTCGATGACCACCTCCTCGGCGGTCAGCGCCTCTTCCCTGAGGGCGAAGTCGGCCCGCTCAACACGGCCGGCCGCGATCCTGACGGTAGTGCGCTTCTCCGTCTCGTACCCGATGAACGACACCGACACACGATAGGCGCCCAAGGGGACGTCGCTTATCACGTACACGCCTTCGGGGTTGCTCATGGCACCGTAGGGCGTGCCCTGCAGCGTGATGTTGGCGTAGCCTATCGGCCGGCCGGTGGCCGCGTCCGTCACCCTGCCGGTCAGCGCCCCGCTGGATATGCCCAGGTGCTTCGGCGCGAGTTCCGGCAGCGACGCGCCGAACTGAGGAGCGGCCGTCGAGAGCACCACGCTCACGTCGTCCCAGTCCTCCCCCGTCGCCTGGCCGACGAGGGCCGAGTACGTCAGTTCGACCTGGTCGTTCCCCTCATCGTATCTGAGCGTGTACTCCGGGTTCCACGATGCGTCGGGGACCAGGTAGGACACCTCTACGGTGAGCGTCCCAGGTGCCGTCGAGTCGCAGTCGATCACTACGTTCTTGCCGGCCCTTCCTATCTGCTTGAGCCGCATCTCCTCGTAGATCCACTCGATCCTCTTGTCGATGCGGGACTTGATGCGGCTGATATCCACCTCGCGCTTCGACGTTGCGAGCCGCTCCTGTTCGAAGAACGCGAGGAGGTCCTTCCACTGGGTCGGCGAGAACGTGCCGTTGATGAGCTGTTCACGGCTGCGCTGGGTCTGAAGGTCGGTGACGGAGTCCGTCATCTGCGTGCGGCGGCCCATGGCCTTCAGGACGATGGCGAGGCTGTCGCGACGTGCCTGCAGTGTGCCGAGTTCGTCCATGAACCGCCGGTTCTTCAGGGAGTCGGCTTCGTTCGGACCAGGACGCCGCAGGTCGATGCCTATGATCCTTGCCCCGACCAGGCCAGACGCCTCGATGTCGAGCGAGGACTCGACGAACTTCTCCGGGAGGTCGCGGCACACGATGCTGGTCGAACCCTCCGCGATCGTTACCTCGCCGCGCCTGACGATCTGCGCCTGCCGCCCGTAGACGGTGGCGGAGATGATCTTGGTTTCAAGCGCGGCCTCCTTCTTGTCCTCAGCCATGGCCGAGGGTGCGATGCAGGCAAGCGCGAGAAGAGCGAGCAGGATGCTCCTCTTCATCGCCGCTGGCGGTACGACATTCGCTGGCCTGAACATCGGTCGGTCTCCTTCCGAGGGGTCGGAAACTCCAGGCTCAACTCATGAGGGGTCGAATGCGTTGGCCGCGCGCCGGAGTTCAGCGCGGCTTCTTCTCCAGTATGGGCACATAGAGCAGCACCGTCGACGCCAGATTCGCGTCTGGCGGATACTCCTCGTAGCTCGGGGTCTGCCAGTCGTACTCGTAGTTCGAGTTCGGGAGCCAGTCCTCGAATACGCTGTCCCACGCGTTCCCTATGCTCTCCGTCTTCGTCTTGAATACGGCGTAGGTGGCTTCCGGCACGTCGTATCTCGTGAGTCCCTGCGGGGTCTCCACCTCGTCCATCACGGCCATACCTGCCAGATAGTAGAACGAGTCGCCTTCGCCCGTTCCGTAGCTGACACCGTAGTAGTTCTGGTTCGTCGAGAGCGGCAGCAGCACGTCGTGGAACGGCATGAACTCGTTCGTCCATAGCTCGTCGAAGTCGGCGGTCTCCGTGTCCTCGACGGACTCGAAGCGCCTCGGAACGCCCATCACGGTGAACGGTCCGGCCTTCACGATGAGTGGAGGCTCCATCACAGGCGTGGCCGTCTTCTCAATGGGCTTCTTCTGCGGAGACGACGTGCGCGCCGCTTCCTCCACGGACTCCACGAGCTTCGTCTCCATCGTGAACTCACGCGTGGTCGGTATGGTCATCTCCTGCGGACCCTGCACAAGGACCTCTCCGTCGCTCGTGCCCGTCGAGAACTCGTCGACCAGGAACCCCTCCATGTACGCGAAGTGCCACGTCCCCGAGCCCTCCATGTTCCCCTTGATGGTGATCGTGGCCGGGCCCTGAGTGCTGGTGCCCCCCATGGTGCCGGTGAACTCGGTCTCCACCCGGGCGCACTCGTGTCCGTTCACCGTCTCGAATCCCACCAGGGTGTTGTTGCTCGTGAGTTCGAGCGTCACTCCGCTCCCTCCGCCGGTCGGCTCGGCGTTCGTCGTGGATTCCCAGGTGTCCCCGATCGCCACCGGGCCTTCCGGGAGGTCGGTGAAGAACGAGCAGAACTCGGTCGAGAGGCCGCGTGCGTCCTTGATGACGTTGTACTTGAGCTCTTCCGCGGCCTCGCATCCGTTCTCAACGCCCAGGTCCGAGACGGACATCGTGAAACCGCGGCCCACGACGGCATCGGTCGGCGGCGACACCGTGCCCTGGTCGCTGACTATGTTGAACTCCAGGCCTTCGATGGTGATGTCGAGCTTCTGCTTGTGGCTCTTCATTGCTCCCGGCACGAGGCTGAACGTCAGGGTCTCCGACGAACTCACATCCGTGGTCTCGCCCATGACCCCCATGTGTTGATCGGACTCGTTGGTGACCTCGTACACGAGGGCTTCTCCCTCCGGCATCCTGTAGCGGAGGACGACGCCTTCTTCGGGACTTCCCCACCAGTCTTCCGTCACCGCCTTCTGTCCTGCGCAGCCTGCGAGCAGAACGAGTCCCACCGCTCCAACGACCAGCGGCATTGTGTGTCTAGCGAATCCGAGGCACATGAGGTCCTCCTCTCGAGCCGGGCTCAGAGACTAACCACGGTCATCATTCCAGTGCTCGTCCGTCACTTCTTCGCGTCGCAACGTCATCACATCATCGTTCATGTGTTCGCTGCATCAGCGTTCATGTGTTCGCTCCACGAGCCACGACGCCAGCGGCTCGCGCACCTCGAGGCCCCCAAGGGTTCTTGGATAGCGAAACGACTCCTCGTAGACCGGGCACGTCAGCTCGCCCAGATGCGACGGCCGGTCTTCCGGCGGCACCTTGTCGTGAAGGTGCAGCGGGTAGCTGTAGCCGACCGGCAGCTCTCGAATCTCTCCCCAGTCCAGCGCACCCGTAAGGAGAGCGCACAGTACGGCCTGATGCAGAAACACCCTCCGCGTCTCGCTGGAACAGTCCCTCTTCTGGAAGTCGGCGTCAAGAACGAGAGCGTCGAAGGAGTCCTTCCAGCGAGCCATGAGCCCTAACCGCGTGTCCACCGAGAAAAGGTGCGTGTTGAAGTACGGCCTCAGCTTCACGCGGTCTACGAGAGACACTACCGTGTGCTCTCCGGGCTCGCCCCCGGTCTCGCGGTAGATCCTCTGCCAGTATTCGTCCGGAGGGGCGTCGGCCGGCGAACCGACGTTGCTGACATGCACCGTTCTGAGCGCCGCCCGTTCCCGGCCTCCGAGTTCGAGCAGCCCCGGCGGGTTGACCACGAGACAGTGCGGGCTCATCCAGACGAGCGTCGGGTCGACCACCCTGCCGGTGGCGAGGTCGTCCGCCAGGATGCGTTCCGCCTGAGCGCAGGCCTCGACCTTGAGGGCGAAGAAATAGCCGGGCTCCGCAGGGTCCGCGTCGAGCAGCAGCGTCTCGACCGACGGCAGCTCGACGCCGTCGCAAGACGGATGTCTGAGCATCGTCACGGGTGAGCCGGCGTGGGCGCCGCCGAAGGCCCTGATGCTCTCCACCAGCAGTCTCGCGCAGCGCACGTCCTCGCTCGAGGTCACCATCGTGAACACGTTCATAGTCCAGGCTCCTCGCCGTACGCACGGCGCAGCTCTCAGCGCGAGCGCAGCGCCGCCAGCGTTTCTCGGGTCCACGAGCGGATGTCGTCCCAGTCGCGGTAGTCCCCCTCGAGCGACTTCATCTTGCCGAGCAGGAAGCGCCGCGCGAACGGAAGCGTCTTGAGCACTTCCGGGTCGGTGTTGATGGCGCCCGCGAAGAGCCCAACCGACACCGGGTCGACGCCGGGCACGCCGCTCCACATCTTCGAGGCGTAGGCCTCTGTCTTGGCTCTGTTCTCAGGAGTGTCGTTCTTCATGGCGAGGCAGACCACGAACGCGGCGAACGGAAGCCCGACGATCGCGGCCGCGTGTTCCTTCACGAACCGCGTGGCTGCGCCGTGAGGCCTGCCCGCCTGAACGGCGGAGCCCAGTATGACCGCGTCGTAGTCGTCGAGTCCGCCGACCTCATCCGCAGCCGCCGTATCGACCTGCACACCCTCCTGCCGGAGCGTCTCCCCGACGGCCTCGGCCACGCCTCTCGTGGAACCGGCCCACGTGGCGTAGGCCACCAGCACCTTGTTGACCCCGCTCATGCGCTCCGCCTTCCTCTCCGGCCGGCGTCAATCGAGCCAGCCCCTCCGCTCCATCTCTCTCCCTACCTCGGTCGCCCAGAACCTGATGCCCTCCGCGCTCAGGTGCACCGTGTCTCCGGGCGGCATGAGAGCGGCGGGATCCAGCTTCTGCTCCAATGCCACTCTCGCGAGCGATACGAACGGTATGCCCGCGCTCTGCGTGAAACCCTCGAACAGCCGCGTCACCTTCCCGAAGTCGAACGTCGCCTCCGATGCGTACGGCGCAGAGAGCTCCAGGGCCGCCTCCGGGTCGATCTCAGGCAGGTGGAGGTCCTCGACGGCCATGAAGCGCGCCCCTCCGGCCTCGGCCACGTCCCGCATCGCGGCCACGATACGCCTCGTGACGCGCCACCGCTCGCGGTCCTCCTCGTTATAGACCGATTTGTACGGTGTGAGCTCGAAGTGCTCGGACAGCGGCAGCGGCTGCTCACCCACCGCGGCCGACTCCGCGATCCGGAGCCTCTTTGCCGCGAGGCCGAATGTCCTGTAGACGAGCGAGTACTTCCAGACCGGGTCGACCGTACGTCGACCGCTCGTGCCCGGGAAAGAGACCGGGTAGCCGGCGACGGCGATCCTGCTCGTGTCCTCGCGGTCGATCTCGAAGTACGGTTTGCCGCGGTGCTTCGCGTTGTCGCGGATGTCGTTGATGCAGAACGTGTGGATGACGATGTCCGGCTGGAACGCCATCCCTATTCTCTCGAGGAGTATGAGCGACTGGTCAGTGCCGTAGGCCCTGATCCCCAGGTTGAGGACCTCGAACCTGTCGTCGAGCATCTCCTCCAGCACGACCTGCGGCCGCTGTTCCGGGTCGACCTCCCAGGCCTCGGTCGTCGAGTCGCCGATCAGGACGATGCGCGGCCTCGTCTTCTCGGCGCTTCTCTCCATGTCGCAGAAACCAAAGGAGTTGATGTCAACGTCATGACCGTCTCGCCCGCGGCGCGGGTAGTATCTCGTGTGTGAGAGCGGTCGCTGGAAGTGCCCCAGCATCGGAGAGAACTGTATCACGTCCTCGGACCCGCTTCGGGCTCCCCGCATTCCAAGCAGGAAGTAGGCGACGGCGTCGACGACCGCCACGACGACGATGATGGTCACCACGAGAACTACGATGTTGACGAGTACCGTGCGGCCCTTTCCCATTGCCTTCCCTTCTCCGGCCTATCTCTCCTCGGTCTCTCCCGGCTTGAGCGCGCGCGTGGCCATGTACATGGCCATATGCGTCGCGAGCGGCCTGTCCGGTTCCCTGTCCTCGTACACGCCGATCAGTGCGAAACCGGCGTTCAGCTGTCCGCCCACCTGTTCTTCGAGCGTGTGGCCGAACTCGATGGCTCTCCCGTCGCGAACGAGGGTGTCCAACTCCTCCGCTGTGAGGGATTCCAGGTCGGAGTGCGGCAGGCTGCGCGTCACCTTGAGTTCGCCTGCCTCCATCGCCTGCTCGTCGAAGATGTACACCACACCGTTCGAGAAGGCCGACAGGAGCTGTCCCCACGGTCGCAGGACGCGCCATGCTTCGTTCCAGACGGGCTGCAGGTCGGGAACGAAGCAGTTGGATACGGGGTGGAACACGAGGTCAAAGCTCTCGTCGTCGAATGCCGACAGGTCCCGCATGTCGCCCTCGACCGTCAGGACGTCGAGCGCCTCCCGCTCCGCCACTTCCCTGTCGCGCGCGAGCTGACGGGGCGAGTTGTCGAACACGGTCGTCCTGGCACCGGCCGCGGCGAGCAGCGGGCCCTGCTGTCCGCCTCCGGACGCGAGACAGAGCACGTCCGCTCCACGGAGCGGCGGGAGCCAGTCGGCGGGCACCGGCTTCGTGGGCGTCAGGTATATCTCCAGGTCACCGCGCCTCGCGGCCTCGACCCTCTCGGGGCCGACGGGGATCGTCCACGGGTTGCCGCGTTCGACCTCGGCATCCCACGCCGATGCGTTGTGCTTCCTGACGTCGATGCTCACTCGGTGCTCCGTTCGTCTTCCACGCCGGCGTCCCCGGTCGCACCGGCCACCTTTCGCCCGAGCATCCAGGCCACCGCCCTGTAGGCGAGCCTCCTCTGAGGCTTGTCCTTCATGAGACGATGGAGTCTCCGTGCGGTCTCGTCCGTTCTGTCCCTCTCCTCCAGCAGCCTGGGTAGCCTCGTGCCCTTGGGCGGGTCGATGTACCGCAGGTGTGGGGGCTCGTTGAGATGGCAAGGACCTTCACTCGCGGCTCCCTCCGGTCTTCGTGGTGTCCGCGGCCGCGCCGCTGTCCCCGGGCGCCGTCTCGTTGCCGATCCAGTCGGGCTGAACGTTCTCCGGCTGGAACCCGACCTCGTCGGGCCAGATCTTCCAGATGCAGGCGGGTCCACCCGGGATGAGCCTCACCTCCCAGTGCGTGACCGCTCCTCCGCTCAGGTCCTTCATGAGACGGAAGGCGGTCTGCTGGTCGACGACGATGTCGGCGCACCGGTTCTGCGGAGGTTCGATGCCCTGGCTGACCAGGTCCTGTCCGCAGCACGGGTTGATCGACTCGGCCCACTCGGGCGTCGTCGAGGTGCATCCCTGCGCGATGACGGCGAGCACGGTGGCCGCGCACGCGAGCTTGAGCTTCATCTTCCCTCCACCGCCACGACCGCGAACTGGTCGGCGCGTTCGTCGTAGGGCGCCCCGGCGACGTCGGCGTAGGTCTCCGCCACGCGGAATCCCGCCGAGCGCAGCTCACCCTCCAGCGCGTCGGTGCCGAAGTACTGGAGCCAGTTGAATACCTCCCGGCTCCTCCGGGGCTCGACCACGACGTACTTGTCGAGAGTGACACGTTCCGGCTCGTACTTGAAGGAGATTCGGAATCCGAAGTAGTCGGACTCGGACCAGAAGCCGTCCATGAACCTGTGCCCGAACGCCGTCGATTCCTTCCAGCTGCCGAACGCGGCGAGCGAGCAGACGTCCATGAGCAGCGCTCCCCGGGGGCTCAGGAGGCCCAGGATCCTGTCCAGCAGCGACGACCTCCGGTCCCGGCTGAGGGCACAGAAGTCGCAGAAGATGAGCGTCACGAGGTCGAAACTCTCGTCCGTTTCATAGCCCAGGTAGTCCGCCTGCACGTATTCTATGTCCAGGCCAAGCTTCTCCGCCTCCGCGCGCGCGTGGTCGAGAGAATGCCTCGAGAAGTCGACGCCCGTGACGCGGGCCCCCGCCGATGCCATCCTCGAGGTGTAGAGCCCCGGGCCGCATCCGAGGTCCAGGACCCTCATTCCGTTCGCGAGGTCGAACCGCCGCGCCATCCAGGCGGCGGAGCGGTCTATGAAGTCGTGGCGCCGTGACGCCAGGTCCACGGACGGATTCAGGTGGTAACCGAGCATCTGCCGCGAGATGTGCTCGTCGGTCCACAGAACGTCGGCCGTGTACGTCGAGAACGGAGCCGGGCGCTCGAACGCCGATGTGAGTTCTGCGAACAGCGTGGAGCGTCTCATCTGGCCTCCATGCAGTGATGCGGGGTCGCCGAGCGCCGTCCGAAACCGAGGCACGGCCCGCCCAATGCCGACGGCGCCGTGTCTCAGGACCAGCAAGGAACTCCAAGCATACCGTTCTCAGGCCCGATGCTCAACTCGATGTTCGCGCGTGCGCATCTGCGAGTTCACGGATTCGTCCGACTCGAGCCGGAGGTCTCGCGACATCTCGAAGGAAGCTCGCGCTTGGTAGCTCGCGAGCGTGATCGCGAACGGGAGGAGGCCCAAAGGCCGCTTGAGGAATGATCGCTATGCTGATCGCCCAGCGTGCTCTCGCATCCATCAGTCGTCCGTGAAGCTGGAGCGGCCCTTGATGCCGAGCAGGCGCAGCGTGGGCGGGGACCTTTCGAAGAGACGTTGCGGCTACTCGAGCGTGGCATTGCCCGTACACTCGACCGAGGCGCAGTCCGTTCCGGTCAGGATGGTAGCGGTCTTCGTTCCTACCGACGTTGGCTCGAAGCGGACGCCCACGCTAAGCGCTTGGTTGCGGGCGAGGTTGAATATGCCCGCGCCCTCTACGATCTCGAAGTCGTCGCTGTCCTCGGTCACGTAGCCGGTCAGGATGCCGTCTCCGACGTTCCTGATGTTGAACGATCGTCCGAAGACCGACCCCACGGGAATCTCCCCGAAGTCCAGTTCCTGCGGGTTGACCTCGCAGATCGGACCGGTGCCGCCTGTTCCCGTGCACGCTACGCCGCCGCAGCGGGTGCCCAGGTCAACCGTACACTCGTGTCGTCCCCCGACGGCAGGTTCGAACCGGATGACGACGGCCATCGACTGGCCCTCTCCCAGCTCGAAGCTGCCTCCGCCGGAGAAGACCGAGTAGTAGATGGAGTCCTCGGTCACGTTCCCCGACAGCGAACCGGTGCCGAGGTTCTCGATGATGAACGACATGTCGGAGTGCGCTCCGAGCGACACCGCTCCGAAGTCGAGGCTCGAGGGGGTCACATTGCACTCCTCGAGCGCCGAGTCCATCCCGAGTTCGCACCCGAAGAGGAACGCGACCGAAAGAAGGGCCAAGACGAGGGTCAATTCACGAACGGTCGCGATCTTCGCCGTCGTGCGGCTCATTGCACTGCCTGCCTTTCCGCGGGGGGATACTCAAATCGTGGAGCCCTGCGCCACACCACGGCGGCGGGCTCAGAACCAGAACCTGACTCCCACTCCTCCGCTCAGGTCGAACTCCGTCTCGGGCACCAGGTTCACGATCGGGGCGACCTCTATGAACACGTCGAAGGGTGCTTCCTGGAACACGTAGTCGAGTCCCAGGGGAATCCGGACCCCCAGCTCGTTCTTTCCGAGCGACCACCCGGCCGCGGCATCGATCGCGTCGGTGTCGCTCATCCACGTCTTGAAGCTGATGCCCGTCGGCTCGCCGGCGACGACGCCCAGGCCAACGTCGGCCGACGCCGTGCGCGCGATGCCTGCCATTGCGATGAGACACAGGACGGGTACGAGCCTAGTCTGCATGATCCAGTTCCCTTGCGCCAGCCAACTCGGCCCTGAAGAGCACGCCCTCTCCCCCGACGAAGGTAGCGCCTCCGAACTCGGACGCGCGGGCGATCTCCACGAAGCCGAAGTGCTCGTGCAGCGCGATGCTGACACGGTTCCCGGCGTTCGCGAAGTAGTACGCGGCCGTTGCCCGCTCCGCTATCCAGCGCAGCCGCGCTTCGGTCAACCGGGTGCCTATGCCTCTCCGCCGAAACGCGGGGTCGACCACGACTCCCGTGAGGTACCAGCCCTCCGGCAGGCCGCCCTCGCGGGGCGAGTCGGCGTCGCGGTACTGAGCCTTCCCGAAACCGACGACCGCACCCTCACACTCCGCCACAAGCAGGATGCGGCTGTTCCCCATCCCCTCGCTCGCCAGTGCCCTCCTGAGCGCGGCGGCCTCCGTCGCCGGGTCACCTCCCTCTCTTCGGGCGGCGATGTGGGCGACGGGGTCGGCGTCGTCCATGCGGCCCGCGCGGACGATCACGTCGAGTCCTGCCTCAGGCGCGCGGGGGGCCCGCGGAGAGTCGTCGAACTCCTCGAAGAGCCTGGCACCTCGCCTATCCATCGTACCCCTCCCGCGCCTTCGTGTTCCAGATGGAAATGCCCCGCCGCTCTCCGGCGCTGCCGGCACTCGGTGAAGGCGTCAAAGCTGAGCTGGTGCGGGCGTGCGCTCGATTCGGAAGCGAGTACGGGCGGTCCGAGATGCCCGGTCCGTCACTGCACACAGCAGGCGGCCACCGCATCAGCCAGCATCTCACCTGCCACGCGATTTCCCAAGACATTCCAGTGAGTGTCGTTCGGAGCGTACAGCCGTCCACCCGTGTCGCTCAGGACACGCAGGGTCGGCAGGGGGTCGTGCAGCGTGAAGCCATGCTCGTCCGAGATCGCCAGCAGGCGTTGCTGAGGCAGGTCGAAGTCGTAGGCGTCCGGACAGAGGCCGAGACGATCGAGGACCTCGTCGCGCACGCTCTCGTCCACCTGGATCTCAGACGGGATCACGTGGAGTATCCACGGGACTCCCGCCTCGCGGCACAGGCAATCGAAGTCGCAGAGGATGTCGTCCACGCGTCGCCACTGCCGCTCGATCTGCCGTGGGGCCTGCCTCAGGTAGACGGGAAGCCTCTTCCTCTGGATCTGCAAGTACGCGGGTGAAATAGGTGCATCCGATTCCTCGTTCTCGCCGACGTCGGCGCCGCCTTGCTCGTCGGCCGTGCTCGCGGGATCGGGCGCTCGCTCCGCGAACTGATTCTCCATGATGCGTCGCTTGATCTTGGTGAGATAGACCGACTCTGCCAGAAGGAACATCCTGGACTGTCGCAGAACGTGCAACCACGGTCGGTTGGACCCGAGGTAGTAGAGCTGCCCTCGGCAGACTACGCCGGGCATCGTTAGCCCGGTGACGTCGTTCCCTACGAAGAAGTTCAGCACAACCACGTCAGGGTCCAGGCCGAGTCCTTGAGACTCCAGAAGCCCGAGCTCGTTCTCCGGCGTGTAGCCGCCGATTCCCATCAGGACCATCTCGGCGCGGCGATCCTGGGGCAACCGCCGACTCAGGCGATCCTCGCAGACGCGGAGGAAGTTGTCGTTCAACGGCACGGTGCCGTAAACGAACGAATCCCCTATGCCCAGCAGTCGGAATGTACCGCTCGGCTTCTCCACCGCGTGCTCACGGTCTCTGAAGCCCCACACGTTGATGTGATCGTCGGGGTAGGCTTCCCTGATCGCTTGGGGGCTGGGCTGCAGGCGGTAGCCGCAGCCCGCATCGTGCAGGTACGGCGATCCCTCCGGAGCGGGGACGACCGCCAGGAGGACCCTCAGAGCTGCCTCGGCAAGAAGGAAGGCAAGTATCAGCAGTGAGACCCTTACAGCGATCTTGCGTGCGATGGAAGCCAAGGATGAGCCCCTCCGAGCGTCGCGTGCGTCGACAGTCGAGGCCGATCAAGAAGCGCGCGCCTGACCTGCACTCACGATCACAACCGTGGCCCCTGGCAGAAGCATGACATAATAGTACTCTTGCTGCGCTAAACCGTCAAGCCGGGCATCACGACGCGTTCAGTCGGACACAGCGCCGTGGAACCGGCGGGACGCAAGCGCTCAGGCGCCTGTGCTGGTGTGTGATTGCACCAGCGGCTTGGTCTCCCAGTCTGCGGGGTCCTGTGGTGAAGGCGACCGAGTGTGTCGGCCGTACGAATCCGCTTGACCCGAGGGACATGTACTATTAGTCTTTGCTTATATGATTGAATCGACTAAGGACATCGAACAGCTCGCTGAGACGTTCAAGGCCCTCTCCGATCCCACGAGGCTCCGCATAATGAAGATGCTACGGGTCTCGGAGGTGCCTCTCTGCGTGACAGCACTCGCATCCCGGCTCGGCGTCACGCAGTCGGCTGTGTCACAGCACCTACGTGTGCTTCGGCAGGCAGGGATTGTCTCGAGTTCCCGTGCGGGTCGGCGGGTGCACTACACCGTTGATGTCTCCGGTCTGAGGGTTCACGGGAGGCTGTTCTCTGAAGTACTGGATGTGAAGTAGGCA
>CAYNQF010000065.1:0-14399 GCA_964399265.1 uncultured bacterium
GCTGTCGAAGGCGCTCAAGCGCACGCTCACGAGGCTCACGGACTCCCCCGAGGACGACACGTGGTCCGCGCCATCTCCGGACGGGGACGCTATCGCCTACCTCAACGGCGACGGGTACCTGTGGGTGATGTCGGCGGACGGTGGGAACAAGAGGCAGATGCTCCCCGACGCCGAGATCCTGCATTTCGCCTGGTCGCCCGACGGGGCATGGGTCGCCCTCTCGCGCACGAATCTTGGGCACAAGGAGGACGTCTACATCGTCCCGGCCGCGGGTGGCGAGGCCGTCAATGTCACGAACCATCCAAACGACGACTTCGAGCCGCAGTGGAGCGACGACGGCAAGCGCCTGAGCTACGCATCGAGGACCGACGATGGCCAATACTCCCTGAAGTACCTGTGGCTGACCCGTGACGATTACTGGAAGACCGACGAGGAGCGGGAACAGGACCTCAAGGAGTCCGGGGAAGAGACGGAGGAGCGGGGGGACGACGAGGCAGGGCCGTCACCGGTCGAGGTCAAGATCGATTTCGAGGGGTTGAACGAGCGCGTGTCGACCGTGATGAACATGCGCGGCGGCTACGAGTTCTACTCGCAGACCCCCGACGGACACTACTACGCATTCCCTTCCAGGACCCTGCGCGACACGGATCTCTGGATCGTCGACTGGAAGGGCGACAGGCTCCTTCAGGTCACCGAGGGAGGCGGTGGGGCTGAAGCGCTACGTTGGGACAACGACGGCTCGACCTGCTACTACCTGGACGGCGGAGGGAACCTGAGCACGGTCAGTATCGACCCCGACAGAGGTGACATCAGCGGTCGAGGTCGCGTGGGCTTCTCCGCGTACGTGACCGTCGACGTCCCAGCTGAGCGCAGGCAGATGTTCAACGAGGCTTGGCGGCTGTTGCTGAACGGCTTCTACGATCCGGACTTCCACGGCGTCGACTGGGCATCGGTCCGAGCTTACTACGAACCGATGGCGCTGGCGGCGTACACGGACGAGGAGTTCAGAACGGTCGTCCGCGAAATGCTCGGCGAGCTGTCGGCGTCGCACCTCGGCATCTACAAGTACGGTGGTGGCGGCGTCGATACCGGCCTGCTCGGCGTTCGCCTGTACGAGGACTACGAAGGGCCGGGCATACGCATCAGATCGGTGGTCGCCGACAGCCCCGCGGACCGCGCGGGCATCAAGCCCGGGGAGTACATCCTGTCCGTGAACGGTCGCGAGATCGAGTCTGGTGACAACTACTACCCGCTCATGGCAGACGAGGCGGGGGAAGAGGTGCTCGTTGCCGTGTCCGACCGACCCTCGATCAGGGGCGCGCGTGATATCCGCGTCCGGCCCGTCGGCGAGGGAACTATCTCGCGTCTCACCTACGAGGAGTGGGTCAAGCGGAACCGCCGGATGGTGGACGAGGCGTCCGGAGGCAGACTGGGCTATCTGCACATAGCCGGGATGGGGCTCGGCAATCTCCTGCAGTTCGAGGAGGACCTGTTCGCGCAGGGCGAGGGGAAGGACGGGTTGATCGTCGACATCCGCGGCAACGGCGGCGGCTCGGTGCACGACGAGATACTGCGCTATCTCGACCGCAAGGTCTACGGGTACACGGCCTCGCGGACGCGTCCTCCGTCTCAGAATCCGCTCGAGCTGTACACGCGTCCTCTGGCCCTGCTCATCGACGAGAGCTGCTACAGCGACGCCGAGATATTTCCGATGGGATGGAAGTCGCTCGACCTGGGACCGGTCGTGGGAACGCCGACCTACGGAGCCGTCATAGGCACCAACGACGTGCAGCTGATCGACGGGACCTGGTTCCGCATCCCAGGCTCGGGGTGGTACGACGTAGCAGGTCGGAACCTCGAGAACTGGGGCATCGAGCCCGACGTGAGAGTCGACTCGATCCCTGAGGAGGGAAGCCGGGGGCAGGACGTTCAGCTGTCGAAGGCGGTGGGTGTTCTGATGGAGAAGCTCGGCCGGTAGGCCATCTCCCGGCGCGGTGTCCTCCGGGCCCCACCGGGACATCGGAGGATCCTGGCCGCGACCAGACAGGACCACCAGAGCGTCAGGTCACCAGGTCACCAGGTCACCAGCTCACCAGGTTACCAGGTTACCAGGTCACCAAGTCACCAGATCACCAGGGCGTCAGATCACCAGATCACCAACGCTTCGGGCCATCAACAGAACGGGGGCGGGAAGAAACCCGCCCCCGTGTTGCTTCTCAGCAACCAGACCGCATCAAGATCTACCTGTACATGGCCTTGATCGCGCCCCAGCTCGAGTCCTGGACCGGCGAGTACTCGTCGCTGCCGATCTTGACCCACTTCAGGTACCAGCCGTAGTACGCGACGGAGCTGTCGGAACCGAAGAAGAATCCGACCATTACGGTCTGGCCGTCGTAGGCTGACAGGTCGAAGCAGTCACGAACGAACGTCGTGGAGTCGCCCGTGAAGGTCTCTTCGCCCGCGACGCACTCGGCGATGTACGCCTCCGAGTCGAGGATGTCGTCGTAGCCACCGAACGGAGTGATGATCTGCCAGGTCGTTCCGCCGTCCGTCGACACCTTGACGTTGCCGCCGTCGAAACCGCTTTCGCTGTAGTAGTAGTGGCACAGCTCCATGCAGTCGCACTGCGGGCTGATGTCGAACGGACCGATCATGAGCCCACCACCTGCCGAGAGTGGGTAGTCGGCGGCCAGGATGGTGCCCCAGACGTTCGTCACGGGGACGTCATCGCAGGCGACGGTCGGGATGTTGGCGGGAACGCCCCACTCCCACGGGTTCGGACCGAGGCCGCAGTCGACGGGGACGGCAGCACCGTCACCGTTGTTGAAGTCAACGACGTAGCAGACGTACTCCGACGGGCAGCACGGCTCCGGCGGAGGCGGCGGGCACTCGCCGATCGCGATCGCGTCGAGAGAGGCCTGTGCTCCGTCATAGCCGACGTAGCCGAACCCGACCGTGATGGTCTGGCCGACGCTGTAACCGGAGAGGTCGATGCTGTACTGCTGCCACTCAAAGTTGACCGCAGCGTTGTTGTCGTCGTAGTAGTTCCATACCTCGGCGCCATCGATAGTGACGATCACGTTGTAGTTCTGATATGGAGTGACCGCCCAGTAGACGCTCGCGTTGGCATAGAATGACAGGCACTCGTCGCCGGGCTCGAGAGTGTAGTCGAACTTCAGCCACTCGTCCTGAGGGCCGCTGTAGTCGGCATCGTAGAAACAGACTGCGAAGCAGGAGCCGTCAACGGGCGTTCCGTACGTCCCTGTGCACTCAGCCTGCCACGTCTCGTTTACGTTCGTCTGGACCAGGGTCCAGCCGGCCGGCGGTACGCCGGCTTCGAATCCCTCAAGCAGAGCCTTCGTTCCGCCGTGGTCGATCCGGAACATCATCTCGGAGGCTACCTTGTCCGAGGCGTTCTCAGGACCGGCGAAGGCGGCCGCGGCGAACATGAGACAAAGAATCGTGATCAGTGCGCGTTTCATCAGTGCCTTCCTCCTGCAACATGGTTGCGTGGAGAAACACCTAACAGCGAACGGACAGCAGTTCCGGCCTGTACATCACCTCCTCTCACGCTCTCAGTGTCCGCAAGAGAAGCTGCATGCGAAGTATGACCGCCAGACAGACATCGCCACGGACCCGAAGGCGGCCGGCGAAGTGCCCTGGTCTTTTCGGAGGGTGTTGTCTCTGTCATGCAGCGCGTACGCAACTCAATGCTCAAGCAAGCACATTGTACATCTTGCTTGCCACTCTGGTCAAGAGTGTGCCGAGCGGTCGGAGCCGGCGGGTGGTTCAGCTGGAGTGACGGGGGCGGGGAGTTCCCCCCTCGGCTCTCTGACATCGTGAACATGCGCTCAGGATTCCACGGGTGATGGCATGCTCGCGTCGGCCACCTACTGCCTGTACATCGCCTTGATGTTGCCCCAGCTCGAATCCCGGACAGGCGATGTCTCGTCGGCTCCGAGCTTCACCTACTTCAGGTATCAGTCGGGGCACGTGACGGAGCCGTCGGGGCCGAGGAAGAACCCGATCATCAGGGAGAGAACAATGATGATCGTACGTCTCATCCGGCGGGCCTCCCAGCGAGTTGCAGACAGGAGAGGTCTCCGCTGCTAGACTACGGTGCAGACAGTGTGTTTCGGGCAGGGAGTCACGAGTCAGCGAGCCATGAAGAGACGGAGGAGGCGCGATGAGAAGCCTACCCTGCATCATCAGCGTCGTGCTTGTAGCGCTCGTCGCGTTCGCGGCTCCCGCCTGGGGCGGGATCGTGGACCTCGCGGTGGGCGTGTACGGCGGCGCGAACTTCCCCGTGGACGAGTCAGGCGATGCCGGGACTGTGTACGGCGCCAAGCTGCGAGTGCTGCCGCCTCTCCCGATGATCGGCGCCGAGGCCTATTACCAGAGAATCGGCAGACAGGACCCGAAGGACGTCTGGAACAACGGCGACGTCAGCATCGACTTCAACGGTGACGGATTCAACGTCTACGGTGCCGACGTGCTCATCGGAGGCGTGCGCGGGATGCCGGGCTTCAAGTGGTACGGGATAGCGGGAGTCAACTTCGTGGAGTTCTCGAAGGACGGGTCCGGCGAGACGCGCATGGGTGGAGAACTCGGAGTCGGCCTCGAACTCGTTCCGCCGGCTCTCGGTCTGTCGGTCGAAGGTCGCGCAATGGTCTCGTTCCTCGGTTGGGGAGAGAAGCCCGACCCGCAGATGGCGACGGTCACGGTCGGACTCAACTACTACTTCTGAGGCGGTCCCTGATTCTGGTCGCAGTCAGGGCTCTGGCCAGGACAGGCTTCCGGTTCTGAGCCAATCCCCCGTCATGGTTTGGGGCGGCCGTCGGTTCGGCCTTGCGGTCCTGTTCCGACCTCAGACAGGCAAAACGGGGCCCCCGCTCGAGCGGAGGCCCCGTCCTGTTGCAGGCACACTCCTACTTGAGCAGCGTCATCTTCCTCGTCAGCTTCTCGCCGCCGTATGACAGCTCGCAGAAGTAGATACCGCTGGCGGCCGCATGGCCGAGGTCGTCGGTCCCGTTCCACACGACCGAGTGGCTGCCCGGGTCCTGAACGCGGTCGACAAGCGTGCGCACGAGCCTGCCGTCCACCGAGTAGACGCGCAACGAGGCGCGCGCCTGGCCCGTCGGGACCGGCCGCAGCTCGTAGGTGATGACGGCCGTCGGGTTGAACGGGTTCGGCGATATCCCTGCGAACGTCATCGGCATGCCGCCGTCGAACGGCAGTTCCTCCGCGCTCGATGTCTCCGGCCAGTCCGCGAACGAGCCGGTCGAGACGAGTGCGAACGGCTGCGGTCCGTGCGGCACGGTCGTGCCGTCCACCTGCACCGTGTAGGTCCCGGTCGCGGGACTCGACAGCCTGACCACCTCCTCGACGTTGAGCGCATCGTAGGAGCCACCGGTCACGGACTGCCCTCCGCTCATCACGTTGCCCTTGTACGTTCCGGCGGGTCCGGTGACCGTGAGGTCGAGGTTGTTCTGTATGGCGACGCCGGCCCCGGCCGTAGCGGGGTAGTCGGTCCAGACTAGCGTGATCTCCAGGGGCACCGAACTGGAGTCGACCTCGAACTCGTAGGACTCGCTTCCGCCCTGGGACACGCCGTTGGTCCAGTCCTCAACGATCAGCTCGCGGGCGTCGCCGTCGAAGTAGAGAGCGTCGTCAAGCAGCACGCGGCCCCAGCCCTCGTTGTTGTTCGGGATGTCGGCCGACGCGATGTCCGTGGCCGAGTTGACGACCGTGGCCTTGATGAGGGCCGCGCTGGGTGTGATGGCGTCGCCCGGCGTCTTCGAGCCCGTCGGGTACCAACCCTCGACGTAGTACTGACGCGTCAGCGCGGCGCATCCCGCCACCGCCGGCGTCGCCATCGACGTACCCTGGAACGGCGAGCTTGCGACGTTGCAGGTCATCGCGGGCGGGTTGCCAATGTCGTTGTCCGCGGAGTTGACGTAGCTGTAGCCGGCCTCACCGCCGGGCGCGCAGACCGTGGGCTTCAGGCGCCCGTCGCTCGCTGGACCGCGGCTCGAGTAGCCCGCTATTACGTCCTGGTCCGGGGGCCTGCGTGTCGCGCCGACGGTGATGCAGTTCTTCGCAGTACCAGGGTACGTGACGGTGCTGGATGCCGAGCCCGAGTTGCCGGCCGCGAACACGACGAGAAAGTCGGGGTGGCTCCACATGAAGTCGTCGACGCCGGCTGCGTACGTGTCGTAGCTGTTCTCGCTGCCGCCCCAGGAGTTCGAGTGGATCCTGGCGCCGAGGTTGTAGGCGCTCGTGTAGGCGGCCGCGCAGCTCGTCGGGATCGCCACCTCGCCGACCGTGCAGCTCCACTCGTCGTCGACCCCGACGTCCTGAAGGACGAGCTTTGCTTCGTAGGCCATGCCGTTGTAGCTGTAATTGCCGGGGTTGATGTACGACTGGTCGCCGGCCAGGGTTCCGCAGACGTGTGTGCCGTGACCTGTGTCACAGCCGTCGTACGCGGCGCCGCCGTACAGAGAGTAGTTGATGACCTTGCGGTGCGACGGCCCGGGCGCGGCGCCGCCGGTCTCGCGGAACCAGCATGAGTTGTAGTCGAGGCCGGAGTCCATGACGCCCACTATCTGATCCTCGCCGTGAAGACCCTTGTCCCAGACCGGCGTGCTGCCCGATACGTTCGACTGGACGACCCACTTGGTCTGGTCGTTCATGAGGTAGAACTCGGGCTTCTCCTCGATCCACCAGACGTCGTCAAGCCGCGCCAGCTCGTTGACGAGCGCGGGCGCCGCGTGGACGACGAGTAGCCTCTGGAATCCGTCGTCGACCTGCTCGAGCACTTCTCCGCCCAGCTTCTGCACGAGCGTCGACGTGCCGTCCAGGTCGTCGAACACGCGCACGGTCAGCGTGACGAACGAGTCACCCGCGCGCCTCGGGTTTCTTAGCTCGTGCTTGCCGATGGTGGGGGAGAGCTTGTAGGAGGGGTGGAACGGGCCGATCCATGCGACGTCCGGAGACGTTGCCGCAGCAGCGGCGGCCTCGGGCGTCATCTTCACGATGTACGTCCAGTCAGGGATATACGCGACGAGTTCGCCGCCCGCGAGCGCCACAGAGGACTTGCGTCCGTCCGTGGGCGGACCTGAGAGTTGGACCAGGTAGTGGGCGCTCACGTCGGCGACCGGCTCGGCGGCCTTGAGCCACCCCTCGACCGCCGGCTCACCTTCCGCCGGGTCGAACGAGCGCGTCACCAGGTGGATCGTCGCGGCCTGAGCCGCTCCCGCCGCGAGCACCACGGCCAGCATCGCCGTCAGCAGCGATGAGCCAATAGCCGATCTTGCCACAACGGCCTCCTTTCGGGAGGCCCACGCGCACCACAGCGCGGGGGCCACCATCGCAACGCGTTTCGCCGTGTCGATTCGGTCTAATGGACAAGCGTCAGTCGGCTCGCGCGGCCGCATCGTGCGCTCCCGTACGAGGCCGCACTGTGCAAGTGACGCTTCAGCATGAGAATATCAGAGATGTTGAATGGCTGTCAAGAAGAGGGGCAGGTGATGCAGCGAGGGGGCAATCGATCCCCTCCCTCGCTGCCCGGCTAGTTGCGTAGCGCTTTGATGCCTTCCCAGGTCGTCGGCTTACGCGTGGGGTGAGTGAACTCGTGCTCGATCCACGTGTCGTCTATGGAGAGTCCAGCGCTCTGGTAAGTACAATCGGGGTTTCCGTAGTTGCCATACGAATCAGTGTGGACCACCCACCTGGCCGCCACCTTCTCACCGCTCTCGTGCCACCCATTCCCCGAGGCTCTCGGCCTCCACCCAGACGTAGTCGTACCCGATCTCACAGTCGTACATGTAGCGGAACGTGAGCACGGGTGCCACAGAGCGTGACGGCGCCTCGGAGCCTGTAGGCCGCGCCGACTCCCTGTACATCGCCTTGATGGAGCCCCAGGTCGCTGCCGTAGCTGACACGTTGCCCAGCTCGATGGGCGGAAGCTCCAGCCACTGATTCCATAGGTTCCCGTAGCCGCTGCCTCCGGCGAACTCAGAGTTCAGCTCACCGCACCACCATGAGTAGTCCGGGTCCTGAACCGAATCGTTGTAGGCCAGGTAAGTGTCTATGTGGAACTTCGTCTGCTGTCCCGAGTCGTCACCGTGTGTCCACCCCGGTGCTCCGGTTTCGAGATCGTCGCACCAGATGAGGCTCTGCCTGGGAGTCCTGATGTCTGTGTTGACCCTCGGAACGAACGGCCGCGCCTGATCGGCGCCGCTGGCGACGAACGCGCCCAGAACAAGGAGAGTGGCCGCGACAAACAACATGCTAGCAGTTCGCATCTGCGTGCTCCTTTCCTCGTCCGTTGCAGGCAGAGCAACGGCTGAGACTCTCCTCCCAAGGCTCGCCGGGGGCGGAGTGAGCTCGCCCTTATGGAGGTCCGTGAGGAGATGTGCGGGGTTGTGAATCTAGTATGCCATGTTTTCGATGGAATGGCTAGTTGCAGTCTACAAATCCGTGCGCTGAAGCGTTGACACCGCACGTAGAGTGGGACTACGCGGGGACACCGACGGTCCTCCGGCGCAGGCCAGAGCCTCTCGTCACCTGCCACAAGGGGCGGTCACAGCTCGACACGCCCTCTTGCACCTCGGGACCACGAGACGTCGATCGCGACGGCGATGCCACGGTGTTCCTCCTCGAGGTCTCCGACGATGTCCTCGATGCCGGCGACGAATCGTTCGACGCGACCCTTGTCCATTACGACCATGAAGAGGTGTCCGAACTCCTGTCCCTCCGTGAAGACCTTCGCGAAGTCGGCGAAGAGGGGGACGCGGGTGAGGAAGCCCTCGACGTTCCTGGCGTCGAAGACCGTGGCTCCCGTCGCCCCGACCTCTGTGAAGTACTCGACCACCTGGTCGAAGTAGTCGGGGTCGCGGAGTTCGAACATGAGGAGCACCTGCTCGTCGGTGGCGGTTGCCGGTGTTCCCTCTTCCAGGGCCGACACCCGGGCGAGCACGTCGCTGGGCGACTTCGCGGTGACGAGCGTCTCGATGAAGGCGGGGTCGGAGAGGAGCCTCGCGACCTTCGCGAGGATGCGGAGGTAGTCCTGCGACTGCTCGGGCGGCGCGACCATGGCGACGACGTAGCGAACCGGGCGTCCGTCGACGGAGCCGTACTCGATGCCACGCTTCGAAACGCCGACGGCCGAGCAGATGCAGGGAAGACCCATGATCTTCCCGTGCGGGATACCGACTTCCTTGCCGACGCCGGTGGTTACGGTCTTCTCCCGTTCCAGCAGTGATCGCAGGATCGTCGACTCTTCCACGCTCTCGAGCGCGGCGTTGCGCTTGAGGAGCCGGGCCATCTCGACGAACAGCTCCTCCTTCGTGTGTGACTTGAGGTCGAGTTCGATGCTCTCGAGTCTCAGCGTTTCGATGAGCTTCATTGTCCTGCCTCCGGCGCCGGGCCCGCCGTCCTGCGTCTGGTCGAGCCCGAGCGCTCGAGCGCGAGCTTCGTGAACGGCGGTCCGATGACCTCGTTGACGAGGATCGATGCGAGAACGATGTTCACCATCTGTTCCATGTACGGAAGGTGCATGAACGTAACTGTGTCCTGAAGGACGAGAATCAGTCCGATGGCGACACCCGCCTGCGGCAGGAGCGCCAGCCCAAGGTAGTTCCGGGTGTTCGGCCCCTCGCGCGCGATCGACGAACCGAGGAACGCGCCGCCGTACTTCCCGACCGCGCGTGCGAGGAGGTAGACGATGCCGAGCACGCCTGACGCCGCGAGCGTGCGGACGTTCAGCTCAGTCCCCGCGAGGGCGAAGAAGGCGGCGTAGATCGGGGGAGTCAGCGGCTCGAGCACTCGCATGATCCGGGAGTTCTTGCTTGACAGGTTCACGAGCGCGAACCCCATCATCATGTTGGCGATGAGCGGGGAGACGTGGATCGAGATCGTGATGCCTGAAGTGATGAGCACGAAGCCCAGCACGATGACGATGATCTCGTTGTTCCGCTTGCGGTTCAGCACGAGTCGATGCACCACGTATCCGAACGCGAGGCCGATGCCCAGCGAGATCAGGATCTCGCGCACCGGGTGCAGGATCATCCCGGCGGGACCGCCGTGGGCGCTTCCCACCATGGCGGCCGCCGCGGCCATGACGAATCCGAAGAGCATGATGCAGAAGGCGTCGTCCAGGGCGACGACGCCGAAGAGCGTCGAGACCATGTGCCCGCGAGCGCGGAGTTCGGACGCGATGGCCACGGTCGCGGCGGGGGCGGTCGCGGAGGCGATGGCGCCCAGCAGCAGCGCCATCGGAAGCGGAGCGCCGAACAGCCTGAGCGCGACCGACACCGCCGCGAACGCCGACAGCAGCTGGACGGTCGTGATGATGAGTATGTTGCGTCCGGTCTGCCTCAGTTTGGCGAGACGGAACTCCGACCCGATCGTGATGGCGATGAGGCCGAGCGCGATGTGGGGGACGGGCGCGAGCGCTTCGACCACGTGGTCGGGCACGACGTTCAGCACGGACGGGCCGAGCACGAGTCCCGCCACCACGAAGCCCGAGATTGCCGGCAGGCGCAGCCTGGCCGCCAGCTTACCGCCGCCGAACCCGGCGAGCAGCAGCGCGCCGATGCCGAAGATGAGGTTGCCGTGGAGGAGGTTTCGGAATGCGATGATGCCGTCGAGGAGGAGCTTCATCGTGAGCCCCGCTGGGGTCCCAGGTCCGCCCGGCCGACATCCAGTGGCCGCCGGGTCGCCGTCTCCGACCGTGCCAGGTCTCGATCCCGTCCAGTTCCACTCCGACCGCATTGTACCACCCGTCGCCGCGCGCTGCCACATCGGGCGTCTCGGTGGCGCCACGTTTCGCCGCGCGGCCACGCACGTCTGCTACGCTCCGGTCCCGCGCCTCTTGCCGGTTGTGGAATAGACGGCCCGGACGTATGATGACGGCCTGTCCTGCTCTAGAGTGACGGCGCCACACACGACGATCGAGCGTAGGGGGCATGACGTGAAGGTGCTCGCCCTGAACTGCGGAAGCTCCTCGGTCAAGTTCAAGCTGGTCGAAATGGACCGGGAGGCGACGCTTGCCTCGGGGCTCGTCGAGGAGATCGGCTCTCCGCGGGCGACCGTGCGCTACTCGGGCGGAGGCGGTCCCGACGCGGGCGGTTCGAGCGCGAGCGCCGACTTTGCCGCAACCAGGTCGATAGGCGATCACGAGACGGCGATTCGCGAGGTGCTGAGGCTCTTGGCTGACCCTGAGCGCGGGAGGATACGTGACCTGTCGGAGATCGCCGCCGTCGGCCACAGGGTGGTGCACGGCGCCGACGCTTTTCGCGAGTCCGTGTTGATCGACGGTAACGTGGTCGAGGCGATCCGCGAGTGCATACCGTTCGCGCCCCTGCACAACCCGCACAACCTTAGAGGTATTGAGGTGGCGGCCGAACTCCTGCCGGGCGTGCCGCAGGTAGCGGCGTTCGACACGGCCTTCCACTGCCGGATGCCGGCCGAGGCGAGGGAATACGCGCTGCCCTCCGACGTCCGCCGCAGACTCGGGATCAAGCGCTACGGCTTCCACGGCATCTCCCACGCTTACGTGTCGGAGGAGGCCGCGCGGATGCTCGGACGCGGACTGGATGAACTCAGGCTCGTCACGTGCCACTTGGGCAACGGGGCCAGCGTCGCCGCCGTCGACCGTGGGGTATCAGTGGACACGTCGATGGGGATGACGCCTCTCGAAGGGCTCGTGATGGGGACGCGCAGCGGGGATCTCGATCCGTCCATCGTCCTTCACCTTCAGGAGGCGGGAGGCTATTCCACCGAGGACGTCCGGCGAATGCTCAACGAGGAGAGCGGCCTGCTAGGCCTGTCCGGCAGCAGCAGCGACATGCGGTCGATCATCGAGTCCGCCGAGGCTGGAGACCCGGACGCTACGCTCGCCTTCCGCGTCTTCTGCAGGCGGGCGCGCAAGTACGTCGGAGCGTACACCGCCGTCATGGGAGGTCTCGATGCCGTCGTGTTCACCGGCGGCATCGGCGAGAACGAGCCCTCGGTGAGAGACGGCATCTGCCTGGGACTCGAGTTCATGGGCGTAGAGCTGTCCGCGTCATCGAACCTGCGGGGAGCCGGAGCCGTCCACTCGGGCCGGGTCGCCGTGCTGGTCATCCACACGGACGAGGAGACGGCCATCGCCCGAGAGGCCGGCAGGGTCGTCTCCGCCGGGCAACCATGATGACAAACGCTCATGAATGTGATATGCTCGTTCTAGAGTGAGCCGTGCGCGTGCCGCGTGCCCGGCGACATCTCGCCATATACATGAATCACTTCGAACGCGACGAGAGGTAAGGCTGGCTACCCGGGGCCCCATGGGGCTCACCTCACGAGGAGGTGCGTTGTGCGAAGGTTGTTCATGGCATCGGTGGTCCTGGCTCTAGTGCCCGCGACCATCGCGACCGCTGAGGTCGTGGACCTGGCGGGCGGGACTCCGCAGCCCACGGTTCGCGTCGTAGAGTCTTCCGATTCCAGGATCCTTCTCGACTATGAACTCGGCAGCTTCGAGAAGACCCCCGTCGAGATAGACGGGCAGAAGTACTTCGAGATCGCGCTCGGCGAGGAGAGCAATCTCCTCGAGGCCGGCCTCCCGGCTCTTCCGAACATCTGCCGCAGCGTGGTCATACCCGACGACTCGAACATGAATGTCAGGGTCGTAACCTCGCGCTACACCGACTTCCAGAATGTCCCGGTCGCACCCTCGAAGGGCAATCTGACGCGCGACGTCAATCCGGCGGACGTGCCGTATGCCTTCGACAGCTTCTACGGAACCGACGCCTGGTACCCGTCGGATGTTGCCTACGGGCGCGATCCGTACGTCATGCGTGACGTGCGTGGAATGGTCGTCGTGGTGAACCCGTTCCAGTACAACCCCGGCACGCAGACGCTCCGCGTGTACGACCATGTTGTGGTCGAACTGACACCGTCCGGTAGCGCGGACAAGAACATCATCGTCAAGCGACCGTCGAGGATGGACGTCGAGTTCAGGAAGATCTACGAGCGCCACTTCATCAACTTCGACCGGTTCGACTCCAGATACCCGTGGCTCGATGACGGCGGGAACATGCTCGTCATCTGCTACGACAACCCGGACTTCCTGGCCGAGATCCAACCGCTCGTCGACTGGAAAAACCAGATGGGCGTTCCATGCGAGCTGGTCACGACGACCGAGGCCGGCGGAACCGCGGCGGCAATCAATACCTACGTCGAGCAGTACTACAACACCAACGGGCTCTCGTACCTGTTGCTGGTCGGAGACGCGGCTCAGGTGCCGTCGCAGACGGTGAGCAACCTGTCCGACCCGTCATACGCACTCATCACAGCAGACGCCTATCCGGAGTTCTTCGTCGGCCGGTTCTCGGCCGAGAGCGCGGACCAGGTCGCGACGCAGGTGCTTCGCACGATCGAGTACGAGAAGCGCCCGCAGGACGGTGCCGACTGGTACCACAAGGGCATGGGCGTAGCATCCGACCAGGGCACCGGCGACGACGGTGAGTACGACTACGAGCACGAGGACAACATCCGCACCGACCTGTTGGCATTCACCTACAGCGAGGTCGACCAGATCTACGATCCATCGGCGACCGCCGCCATGGTCACCACCGCCCTGAACGAGGGGCGGAGCATCGTGAACTACACGGGCCACGGGAGCACGACCTCGTGGGGCACGACGGGCTTCTCGAACACCAACGTGAACGCCCTGACGAACGACAACATGCTTCCCTTCGGCGTGAGTGTGGCCTGCTACAACGGGCAGTTCGGTTCGACAACGTGCTTCGGTGAGGCGTGGCTGCGGGCGACCAACGGAACGGAGCCCACGGGAGCGATAGGGTTCTACGCGTCGACGATCAGCCAGTCGTGGGATCCGCCGATGGACGCCCAGGACGAGGTGGTCGACCTTCTCGTGGGGACGTCCTCGTACGGCGTCAACCGCACGTACGGCGGCATCTGCTTCAACGGCTGCGGACACATGATGGACGAGTACGGGACGGACGGCGAGAACGAGTTCTACCACTGGACGATCTTCGGAGACCCGTCGCTCAGGGTGCGCACCGACACCCCGACCCCCGTCAACGTCTCTCATCTCCCGGCCATCTACCCGAGCATGACGGAGCTCGACGTGACCGTGGGGACCGTCTCGCGCGACCCGGTTGGCGAGGCGCTCTGCGCGCTCTACGGTGGCGGAGTCCTGTACGGGGCCGCGATCAGTGACGTGGACGGCAACGCCACGATCCCGATCTCCCCGATGCCGGCCGTCGGTCAAACGCTGACGCTCACGGTGACCGCCTTCAACACGACGACCTACACGGCCGATCTGCTCGTCGAGGCGCCCGTAACGTACGACATCAGTCCGTCGTCGGTTCCGATCAACAAGGCGACGGCGG
>CAYNQF010000066.1:0-14357 GCA_964399265.1 uncultured bacterium
ACGGCCTTTCTGCTTGATAACCCGCTTCTGATTCTGGCGATCACGTTGGCGGTGCTGGCCGCGAAAACATTTCTAGCGGCGGCGGTCGGGATTGTACTCGGCCTGTCGGTCAGGTCGGCCGTCATGATGGGAAGGCCGGCGTTGATCGCGTTCCTCTCGTATATCGCGCCGAACGACTTCGCGATGATGAGCGCCACGCCCAGCGCCGAGAAGCAGTCGACGGCCTGTTGCCTGGAGCTGCCGCACCCGAAGTTCGACCCCGTTACCACGATGTCGCCCGGCTTCACCTTCGAAGGGAAGTCCTTCCAGCCGTCGAGGTTGCCGAACGCGTACTGCCCCATCTCGGCGAGGTCCGTCACGGCGAGATGGCGGTTGTGGTAGATCATGTCCGTATCGACGTTGTCGTGCTTGACGAGCCACACACGACCCCTGACGCGCGTTGGACGCTCCCCCACCGCCGGCGCGGTCGTGGTTCCTGCGGTGACGGCGTTGCCCCGCGACGGCATGAAGACCGCCGGCTCCGCCGGTATGTCGTCCGCCGTCGTTATCGCCCCCGCTACCGCGCTCGCCGCTGCCGTCGCCGGGGACGCGAGATAGACCTCTCCCTTGCCCTGCTTGCCGGGGTAGTTCCTGTTGCCGGTGCTCACGGTGATCTCGCCGGGGCCGTTCTGCCCGATCTGACCGGCGGCGCATCCGGCGCATCCGGCGTTGCCGACCAGGGCCCCCGCGGTCTTGAAGATCTCTATGATGCCGTCTTCGAGGCAGCGGCGCCAGACGGCGTTCGTGGACGGCACGATCTTGAGGACGACGCCCGGCGCTACCGTGCGACCGCGCAGGACATCAGCGGCGGCCTTCAGATCCTCGTATCGCCCATTCGTGCATGACCCGATGAAGACCGAGTCGACCTTTACCCCGGCGACATCGGACACCGAAACGACGTCGTCCGGGTGTCCCGGTCGGGCGATCATCGGACCGAGGCCTTCCACCTCAACCTCCGCCTCGGCCTGGTAATCTGCGTCGGGATCGGCGGAGATCTCGGCGGCGTCGGCGCCCACGCTCCGGCAGTAGTCGAGAACCTCGGCGTTCGGAGGGAAGAACGTGATGATGCCACCCATCTCCGTCGCCATCGAGGCCATCGTGATGCGCCCATCGAGCGACAGAGTGTGAACAGAGTCTCCGTAGTACTCCGCAGAGTATCCGAGCAGACCGCTGGCCCCGAAGTGTCGAAGACAGTAGAGGACCATGTCCTTGGCGGTGGCACCGGGGCCCGGCCGTCCGACGAGCGTGATCCGCATCGACATCGGGACGTTGAACCACGTGGACCCGTTAGCCCACGCCCAGGCGATGTCCTGGTCGCCCATGCCCTGCCCGAAGGCCCCTATGGCGCCGAGGATGTTCGCGTGCGAGTCCGTCGAGACCAGTGTTCCGCCTGGGCCCACGAGCCCCTCGTCCACGGCCAGATGGGTGCCGATACCCTTGTCGATGTCGTAGACCTTGATGCCGCGCTCTCTCGCGAAGCGCCGGCAGGTGTGCTGGTTGGCCGCATACTTCTGGTCGGAGCCGCCCGGATTGCAGTCGAACGTGAAGAAGGTCCGCGTCGGGTCGTCGATCGAGAGACCGTTCCCCTCGATGTTCTTGACGACGTTGGCGCCTCCGAAGTCCCTCGCGAGTCGCGCGTCGATCCGCACGTCGACCACGTCGCCGGGCGCCGCGCCTCGTCCAGCGTGGGCCGAGATGATCTTCTCGATGATGGTCATGGCCACGCTCTCTCCTCCTCGGCCAGCCGGCCACAAGCAGAGACCCGCACCCGGAAGACGGGACGCAGGCAGCTCAGTAGAAACGCCGCCCGACCACCGGGACTCCCCGCGATCTGCCGCGCCGGGAGTCTCAGTGATCAGGCGGCCTCGTCTGCACTATCTGCGGCTTCGAGCGTTCCCACTTGCTCGCCCGACCCAGCTACTTGATGATGAGCATCTTGCCCTGGGCGCTGCCTATGCCTGGAGCCTCTATGGCCCAGATATAGACTCCCGGAGCCACATCTTCTCCGTCGCTGTTCCTGAGGTCCCAGAACTCCTGGTCACTGTCGGCGCTCTGGTGCACCAGTGTCCTGACGAGATCAGCGGCCGTGGTGTAGATCCGGATCGTCGCCTCGGCAGGCAGCCTGATGAAGGCCACGCGCCTTTGCCCACCGTACTCCCAGTCAGCGCTCGACCTGTAGGGGTTGGGGATCACCTGTATCCTGTCGAGCTTGTCCTGAACACCTTCGCGCGGATGTATCACGCCGGAGTTGTTGAGCTCACGGCAGTCGAAGTTGATGGAGTCCGGGTTGCTCTCCAGGAAGGCCGTCACCGACATCTCGTATGGGAACACGTTCTGAGCGGTCCTGATCGTGAAGACCCTTATGCTGTCCTCATAGAACGGCTCGAAGGACCAGTACCCGGCGGCCGACGTGTCTTCCTCGCCCCAGACGTACTCGCGGGCAAGGTCGAAGCCCTCGTCGGTCCAGACCTCCTTGACCCAGACACGGTACCCACCAAAGTTCTCGATATCGCGCTCATCCACGCCCATCGTCCAGCCGATCGCCAGAGTCTTGTCGCCCGGAGTGACGAACTTGACCCGCGGACAGAGGCCGGCTCCGTATGAAAGCGACGGCACCATCAGCGCCATAACGATGACCAATACGGACATTCGTCGGACAAGGGGGGGATTGAGTCTTACCGTCATGCTTCCCTCCGTACACATCGACGCGCCCCTGACGGGCGATTCCAGCATTCCGACTGAGCTTTCAGGCTAACATCGCCTGCTGAGGGCGTCAAGCGCATTCGCCCCTGCCCTAGAGGGTCTCCAGATAATCCAGGAGTGCGGAGATCTCGGAGTCGTTGAGCCGCCCTCGGAACGACGGCATCCCGCCCACGGGGTCCAGGATCTGGGATCTGACGTTCTCTCTCGTCACCGGACGCCCGCTCGAGCGCAGCCGCTCCCTGCCGAACAAACCTGCGAGCTGATGGGCGCCCCTCGCCGACGGTCCGTGGCAGTGAAGGCAGTTCCGTTCGAAGATGACACGGCCGGCATCGACGCCGGTGGGCGGATCCGCGGGAACTGCCGGGTCGGCCGGTTGGACGGGCGGCTCGGCCGCCCGGACCGACACGTCTATCACATCACCCCCCGCCCCAACCTCCACCCAGCCGGGAGGTCCCGCCGCCAGCACGAACACACCGGACAGCGCAGCGGCCAGGAGTACGAGCACGAGCGTCAGGACGCCTACGCCCGGGGCGGCCTTCAGGAACTTCTTGTAGTAGCGGACCATCACTATCTTCACTGCGGCCACGATCACGACAAGGGCTCCCACCGTCCAGTGCAGGACGCCGCGAATCGACAGGCTCTCGCCCTGCCGTGCCAGAATCAGCAGGCCCGTGACGGTCAACCCCACCACCGAGACCGCGAACACGTACCCGGCGACCCTGTGCAGGGCGCGCAGCCTTCCCGGATTCCCGGGGGGGCTGGTGCGGCCCAGCAGGCTCAGCATCGTGAACGCCGCCACTACGGCCGCAGCCACGGCCACCGCCCCCAGCGCCATCTTGAGCACAACGACGTGCATCCCCACCTCCTCCACGAACGACCGCGACCCGGCCCGGAAGCCAGGTGGTCCACCGTCCCGTCGAACCGACTCTACCAGCCGTCCGCCTCGTCCGTCCATCGCCTTCGGCCACGTGCGGCCGGCAGGGCCCGTTCAGATAGAATGACTGACGCGTCATTCTATTCTAGCCGATGCGGCTCTTCAGGCACACAAACTGCATAATGAACACGATACGGCAATCGTCGCGCAGCCACCACGTGGTCTACGCGCGGACACTTTGATTCGACCTGCACCAGTGAGAGCCTGATTGACGAAGCGCGACCCGACCCCCCGGCCACACGCGGCCTCCAACGACCGCGCGGCACAACAGGAGCTGGAACGGCTGCGAGGCGAACTGGCACTGTCCGAAGCGGCGTGCAGCGATGCGGAAGCTCGTTACACGGCTCTCTTCGACGGGTCCCGCGACGCCATCGTCGTCGCCGACCACGCCGGCATCGTCATCGAGGCCAATGCCGCCGCAGCGAAGTTCTGGGGCTACTCCCGTGAGGAGATGCTCGGGCTCGACTGCCGTTGTCTGCACCCCGACGCCACATTCATCGACAATCTGATCGGTGAGCTCTCCAACGGAGACTTCGTGGACGATCTTGAGATCCCGACTCTCAGGAAGGACGGCACCACGCTCACGGCCCTCGTGAGCGCCTCGGTGCGGCGGTCGGAGTGCGGGCGAGTGATCGGTCTTCAGGCGCTCATCCACGACATCACCGGCCGCAGGGCCACCGAGGAGGCTCTCCGGAAGAGCGAGGAAATGTACCGCTCGCTCTTCGAGGAGTCGCAGGACGTCGTCTACATCACATCGCGCGACGGGAAGCTGATCGACATCAGTCCTTCGGCCGCCGAACTCTTCGGACACCCGAGGGTGGACCTCCTCAAGATGGACGTGCACGACCTCTATGCCTATCCCGAAGACCGCAGGAGGTTCCAGGAGGCGGTCGAAGCGAGCGGCGCGGTCCGATCGTTCCCCGTTCGTCTTCGCAGGAACGACGGGAGCGTGCGCTTCTGCCTGCTCACGTCGACCGTCCGTCGCACGCCGAACGGCGAGGCGGTAGGCTACCATGGGATAATGAGGGACATCACCGACCAGAGGCGCTCGGATCGCGCCCGGGAGCGCGAACGGGCGGCGTTCAGGCTGATCGCGGAGGCCGCCGTCAGGACCGACAACATCCCCGACCTCTGCAGCAGGGTGCTCGAGGGTCTGCTGGGGACATATCACTTCGACATCGGCATCGTCCGGAAGTACGACGGTGACACTGGGAAGCTCATCACGGTCGCCCTCGTCGGAGACGACGAGGCGACGACCGGAGGCCCCTCCGAGGAGAGCATCGACGACCCGGTAGCGACGGCGGCGCTCGTGGCCCGTACCGGCGTTCCCATCTTCGCCCCGAGCGTGGACGGGAAGCAGCTCTCTGACGCACACAGAGCTCACCTCAAGCAGCTCGGCGCCGAGGCGATGGTGTCTCACCCCATGGTGGGGCCCAAGGGAGAACTCCTCGGAGTCATGCAGCTGGCCGCGAGGAGCAGGATGGACCTCGGCTCGGAGGACGAAGCTGTCTTTCAGACGATCGCGGAGATGTTCGCGGCGGTCGTCGGACGGGCCACGGCGCTGCGGGAGAAGGAAGAGATGCGCGCCCAACTCCTCCAGGCTCAGAAACTCGAGGCGATCGGCACGCTGGCGTCCGGCGTCGCGCACGACTTCAACAACATCCTGACGGCGATCCAGGGTTTCGCCGACCTCGCGCTGATGTCGGTAGACCGCGAGGCTCAGATCGCTGAGGACCTGGACAAGATAAGAGGTTCGGCGGAGCGAGGCTCAAAGCTGGTTCGTCAGCTTCTCATGTTCAGCAGGCGGCAGCCCGTCGAATTCGGATCGGTCGACCTCAACAGCATCGTCCAGGGTCTCACGAGAATGCTGAGCCCTCTGATCGGCGAGGACGTCTCCATGAACGTCGTCCTGGAGCGCGATGTGTGGGAGACGACCGCAGACGAAGCAGGCATGCAACAAGTCCTGATGAATCTTGCGGTCAACGCCCGCGATGCCATGCCGGAGGGCGGCCTGCTCACCATAAGGACGGACAACGTCATCGTCTCCCCCGACGAGCGGCACTCCGCCGACGGCGCAGGCGGCACGGAGGGACGCTTCGTGCGACTCTCCGTGACGGACACCGGCGTGGGCATGGACGAGGAGACGTGTGCGCGGGTCTTCGAGCCGTTCTTCAGCACGAAGGGGCCTGCCAAGGGGACGGGACTCGGTCTGGCCGTCGTCTACGGGATCGTACAGCAGCACCACGGCTGGATAGACGTGGAGAGCACTCCGGGCGAAGGCACGACGTTCAGCGTCTGTCTGCCGGCCACCTCCATGCCGGAGCCGGAACGCGTCTCTGCCGACGCCGCGACCGCGCAAGAACGCGGTCGCGGTGAGAGGATCCTCGTCGTTGAAGACGAGAGGACGGTCCGCGACCTCGCCGTTCGCATCCTCAGGCAGAACGGATACGAGGTTCTGGAAGCCGCCACTGTCGGTGACGCTCTGGCGATAGCTGAACAGGAAGCCGGCACGCTCGACCTCGTCTTCAGCGATGTTGTTCTTCCCGACAGGAGCGGCGTTCACCTGGCCGAAATGCTCGCGGATACGCACCCCGACCTTCCGGTGCTCCTCTCCAGTGGCCATGCGGACGAACGCTCCCAGTACGACGCAATTCGGCAGGGCAATCTCCCGTTCCTACCCAAACCCTACTCGCTCCCCGAGCTTCTGGAAGCCGTGGCCCGCATCGTCCGCCCAAACTAGCGGCGCGGAGTCCTGCGGCAAGGCGGAGCCCCCACTAGATCCGTCGCACACAGATGACGATTCGGCCCCACGACGGAGGGCCGCGCCGGAATGTCCAATGCCTGCCTGGACCACACACAAAGAGAGAGCCCGCCGCTTTCGCGGCGGGCTCCTCCACAACGGGGAGAGGTGTTACAGGAACAGAACCTCTCTTGCTACCTGTACATCGACTTGATCTGGCCCCACGACGAATCCCTGACTGCATCGGGAATCGGCGGGGTGACTTCGATCCACGTATCGTCGATGTTCATACCGGCACTGCAATATCCCAGCGGGCAAGCAGCCACGTCGCAACCGTTGCCGTCCGGATCGGTCAGCATGTACCACTTGCCGGCGACCATCGAGGCCGACGGGAAGTAGCCGGGGGCCACGATCGGGATGACGCCCAGGTAGTGACCGCAGGGGCCAGCAGCCGTGGTGAACTGGCACTGATGGCCGTACCACCAACCCGTGACACCCTCGACGCCGTCAGCGACAGCAACTTCCTGCCACGAACCACCGAACGCACCAGACATGAACATCTGCTGGATGAAATACAGCGTGCACGTGTACGCCGGGTATGCCGAAATGTCAACGTCCGGAGTCCTGAGCCAGTTGACCAGGTTCGGCTGGACGGTCATGGTGTCAGGCGACGAGCAGGTCCAGTAGTGCGGATCGCTGTAGGCCTGGCAGTTGTTGCTCGCGATCGTCCAGAAGTCGCCGGAGGCCGAAGGAACGCTCGGCACGAGGGCGACGTTCGCATCCGCGTCGTCCAGGAACAGCACGGTCGCCGTGTAGTAGTCCATGATCGTCACGTTGTCGACCGCGAACGCGCCACCAACCGACTGGTAGTAACCGTCGGCGTCGGAGTAGCCACCGTCAGACTCGAAGTAGAAACGAATCCGCGCGGGGTTGTCCTTGTTGCCGAGGTAGTAGCCAGCAGCTCCCCACGGAATGACGCCATCATAACCCTTGTTCAGGTTCAGGAAGGCGCCCGCGCTCTCCGCCTGCGCGTAGGCATAGTCGAAACCAGCCTCGGTATCGCAGCGGAAGACGTACTGAAGCACCGGGTAGCTGTAGCCGGTCCAGTCGACGTACGGAGACGTCAGATACTGTCTCCACAGGTTGCCGTAGCCGCCGTCAGCCGTGATGGACGGAGAGCCGCACCACCAGCTGTTGCCGCTGTACGCCATGTACGAATCGATGTGCCAGTAGATCGTCTGGGCACTGTCGTCGCCATGCGTCCAGCCGGGAGCGCCGGATTCCATGTCGTCGGCCCACACGGTCGTGCCACGCGTGTGATGCTGGCCATCGTACGGTACCGGCGTCGCTTCCTGCGGGCCGCGCGCCGTAGCCATACCGGCGAAGAACGCCAGGATTGCGACGGCAATAATCAGCTTCTTCATTACTGTTTCTCCTCCCTCGAGAGGTACGAACCTACCACCAACTGCATTCTGCCACAGTGCCGCCAGAAACCGGCACCTTACTGCCCGATGGGGTCACCGATCTCGCGGTCCGTCATGAACCGCAGGAACGGGCCGCATCCCTTCACGACATAGGCACCCCTCCCCTGGGTTGCTTCCTACTCAGTGTCGACAGGCTCTCCACCCATCGACGCGAGAAGTCAGATACCTTCTCCGCATTCTGTGATGAGTATACTACTATTCTGAATCTTTGTCAAGAGGCCGTAGGTGCGCCCGCACCGCCCGCGATTCCACAGCGGGTACCCGGCGGAGCTTCCCTGTCGCCTTCGAGACTGACACCGACCACGTTGCAAGAAGAGTTCCCATCCTACTGCATGACCGGCACTCATTTTAGAAGAAGAAGAGGGGGACCCGCAGGCCCCCCCCTTCAGCTCGATCCAAGCGGGCACGCCTGCTACTTCAGCATGACCATCTTGTGCGACTCGGTGAAGCTCGGCGCGTTGATCCGGTAGAAGTACACACCACTCGCGCACTTCTCGCCCAGGTCGTCCGTGCCGTTCCAGATCACCGTACCGCTCGCGCCGGCGTCGAGCTCCGAGTTCAGGAGCGTCCTGACGACCTTACCGGCGACGTTGTAGACCTCGATCGTCACCGGGCCGGCCTGCCTAACGCTGTAGGCAATCTCGGTCACCGGGTTGAACGGGTTCGGGTAAGCGTGGGACAGCGCGTTCTTGAACCCACCGTCGACCACGTCGGTCGGCGTGCCACCAGGGGTGAGCCCGAAGTAACCGGGGCTCTTCGTGAGGGTACCCATGATGTTGCCCATCAGGTTCACTCTGTCCTCGATACCGCTCTTGTAGTACCCCTCGGCCGTGTAGTTGCTGGCACCAGCACCGCACACGCCGTCCATCATGATCTCCATACCGAAACCGAGAAGGATGGTCTGGTATCCGATCGTGGCGTGGGTGTAGGCGCAACCGGCCGGCGAGACTACGCCGCAGCTGTTATGCTTGTAATCAGCAACAATCTCGTTGCCGGGAATACCCGTCGCGGTGCCGACGATGTCGACGCTCTCGATCGGGTCGGGACACGCCGTCTCAAGGATGCACTGCGCGTCGGCGTAGTCCATGAACGTCCAGTCGCCGGCGTGGTCCATCAAGCCCGCGGTCGTGTCACTGAGGCTGGCGTTGCTGTGACCGTAGACCTCGCCCTGATAGTCGGCGGCGAGCCAGATGTCATGGAAGCCCAGCGTCTCCTTGTTCGAAGCGGCCGACTTCAGCTCCCAGCTGATGTCGTCACCGGTCAGGAGCAGGTTGCGCTCCTTGCCCTCCGAGGCCTCCTGGAGCCACTGGATCAGGTTCTTCTGGTCGCTCTTCAGCATCACGTAGCTGTCGAAGTCGGCAGAGAACCAGATCTGCGTGTCGTAGTACTTCATGCCGCAGGTATCCGGACCTTCCGAGTCCACACTACCGGACTCGACGTCGACGTCGAAGGTCTCCCACTCGTATCCGAGAACGCCGAGGGCCTCACGATAGTAGTACTCGGAGGTGTGGCGGTAGTTGCGCTCGCGGCCGGGGAGGAGTCTCTTGTGCTTGTCGACCAGAAGGATGCCCGGGTTGGTCGTAGTCGCGGTGATCGGAAGGATGCTGAACTCGTAGTATCCGTCCGGAGCCGTCGACGGCAGCGTGGTGACGTTGCCGAGTTCGTCCATCGCCTCATAGTAGAAGTGGATCTCGCTGTGAGGCGTCATCTGATTCACGGGCGGCGGCACGGCGAACCACTCGGGCGCCGTCGGATCCTCGGGCGAGCAAGCATAAGCTTCCCAGCTCGCGCCGTCATCGTTCGAGGCCATGAGTGTCACCGACGCGATGCCGTCCTGGTCCCTGACTCTGACCCTGGCGGTCTCGGCGTAGGCGTCAGCCAGCTGCTCTACGAACCAGTCGTGGAAGGTGTTCCACGTGTCGCGGTTGAAGGCGGTGCTGGGATCCGGAGCCGGTACACCCACCCTCTGACGGTTCAGGAAGATACCGCCCATGTGAGGATCAGTACCGGGCTCGTCGTTCCAGAGCCTCCACTCGATCGCCAGCCAGTCGTTGCCGGCGAAGGCCGTCCAGTCGTCCGTCCAGATACCCCAGAACGGACCACCGTACCACGCACCCGGGGCCTCATCCACGAAGCCGTCCAGGCTCGTCACGCAGTCGTACTCGTCGCTCGACGCCAGCCACAGGTCGAACAGGTCGTTCGAGTTCTGAGGCAGGTCCACCCACATGTCCCACTGACCCACGAGGTTCTCGTAGGTGCTCACATAGATGGGCGGGCTGACGAGGTACGTGTTCTCCGTGTCGACCATCGTGCCGCTGAACAGGTCGACGGCGGCGTACATCCACTCACCCGCTTCGCGGTCTTCACAGGCCTGCGGACGACCCGTGTCGAAGTTGACGTAGTACTGGCCGCGGAAGAACTCAACACCAGTGTTGCCCGTCTGCAGGACGTCGTCGTGCGTCCAGGTGTCCGCGCCCTCGCAGTCCTCGAGGAAGGTCTGGGAACCGTTCACCGAGATCTCGATGTTATCCAGCTCCCATGCGCCGTCCTTGACCGAGTGCTGCAGGTTGTCCGCCTGGTCCTGCGACGAGTAGGCGCCGTCGGACTCGAAGCGGAACTGAAGGACGATGTCCTCACCCGCATAACTGCTCAGGTCGAGATTGACGTGACCGTCCGTTACGTTGGTCCAGTCGTGAGGAATACCAGCGCCCTGGAACCCGGTGTTGTTGTAGGTACCGATCGTGGTGAAGGAAGTACCACCGTCGCTCGACACCTCAACGTAACCGTAGTCGTACAGGCGCTCCATCGCGAAGCGCTGGTCGAACTCCAGCGTCACGGTGTCGCCGGCAATGCCCGTCTCACCGCTGTCGAACGTCTTAGAAAGCAGCTGGTACCAGTCGTTTCCGTACCCGCGCGGCTGCTTCCAGCAGATGTTGTCCTCACCGCACCAGAACGCATAGTTGCCCAGGTAGGCCTGGGTGATGCGGACGGTGTCGATGTGCCAGCGGTTGTCCTGGCCCAGCTGACCACTGACGTCGTAGCTGGTCCAGCCGGCGTTGTCGCCCGTTGTAGTGGAGAAGTCGGCATCGAAGATCCACGTGGTGCCTCTGAAGGCGCCGCGGAAGTCTCCAGCCGCCGGGGCGGGTGTGATTGGATCCGGAACTCTGCTGGACAAGGTACGGCCGTCGTTCGCCGCGTAAGCCACGGACGACAGGAGCGCCAGCGCGAGAACCATCACCAGCACAGCCGAAGGTCTGTTCTTCATTCGCTCATTCCCCCCTCGATACTACTGAAGGTGATCCAGCTCATCCTTCGCTCTACTTGCTTCCCACTCACCGACCGCGCGAATCACACTGGGTGAGCCGTCGGCCGCGGCCGGAGCGATCGCAACGAGTGAGCAGCCTGTTGTCAACTTGCCGCGCAATCCCAGTTCTGTGGAGCGGCCCTTTCGGGCATTCATCACAGGACATATTCACCCGTCTACAAATACTGCCCGGATTTGCACAGGATTGGAGGGCGTTAACGCGGAGCGTCTTCGCTATTTCCCGACTCGAAAGAGAGTATACCACGTGGCAAGGTACGGTGTCAACGCTGATTCACGCCGGACCGACTACGCCCTACTCGGAATCCAGGAGCGCCTCGTCGAGCGGAGGCACATGCTCGCCTCCCAACTTCAGGTACTCCTTGTAGTGCATCGAAGCACGGTTGCGATCGGCGAGAACGTACAGACAGGACGTGGCGAGATTACGGTGAGCTGGTGCGTAGTCTGGGTTCAGGCGCAACTCCGCCTCGTACTCCTGTATCGCGGCGTAGTCCTGTCTGCTTTCATTGAAAAAGACCCCTAACATGAAATGCCCGTGCGGGGTGCTGGGATCGATGCGGAGCGCCTCCTTGAGGTGCGCGATCGCCTCATCGAGAAGCCCCATGTTCCGTTCGAGCAGCGCGAGCTTCTGAAGCGGCAGTCCCGAGTCCGGTGCCATCGCCACCGCCTCCTTCAGGACACCCGCCGCCTCCGCCGCCTTGCCGTTGTCGACCAGAGAGTCGGCCCTGGCGATCGCCCGCACGGCCTCTTCGGGCAGCTGCCCGCTCTCGGGCCGCTCTATGAGCGCCCGGTAGAACTCTATCTCCGCTCGCTCGGTCCCTTCCGTATCGGACGTCTCCGCCGCCGCGAACTCCCTTAGTGCATCGTCGATCCGTCCGGACTTGTAGAGGGCCACCGCTAGTTGAGTACGAGCCATCGCGCTCCCCGGCTCGTAATCGAGCGCCGTCTCCAGCTCAGAGATCGCGTCGTCGAAGCGGCCCTCCCCGAGATGCACCATCGCCAGGTTCACCCTCGCCTCGGTGTACGCCGGGTCTATCGCCAGGGCGCTCTCGAACGCCCGCACGGCATCGTCGAACTCGCCGAGCCGGGCCAGGATCGCCCCCATGTTCAGGTAGCTCTTCGGATAATCCGGGTCGATCTCCACCGCACGCCCGTACTCGGCCAGGGCCTCACCAAGATCTCCCCTGTCGCCGTAGATGATGCCAAGCCGGTAGTGGATCTGTGCGAACGGCTTCTCGCGGTCGACCGAATAGAGGTTAGCGTTCACGAGGAACGTCAGCACGAGCACGGCCATCACCGGGACTACCACACCGGCCGTCACCCGCCTGCGCGCGCGGTCGAACATCTCGATGATCGCGTAAGAGGCTCCCACGGCGAGGATCGGGACGGTCGGGAGTCTGTACCTCGCCAGCACGAAGAACAGGACGACAGAGACCACGTAGGATGCGAAGAAGAGCGCCAGTATCCTCCGGCGTCGGTCCTTGAGCGCCAGGGCCAGACCGACGAGTCCCAGTGGCGCGACGAGACCGAATCCCGGAAGAGAGAGCGAGAGTAAGGCGGAGTAGTGCCGCTGGAATTCGAAGTTCTCCAGCTGCGGAAGCTCGTAGGAACTCATCACGAAGTAGACCTTCCGCGCCATCAGCTTGAGCCACCGTCCGGGGGCGGCGCCAATGTCGCGCCAGGTCCTCGAATACCAGTAGGAGGAAACCTCGGACGCGCTCAACCGCCTGCCGGTGGCGGCGTCCGCGATCTCCACCCCGCTGGGATCGGTCTCGATGTCGAGCCCCTCCGGCATAGCATAGCCGCCGGTAGCGATCGCCGAGTTGCCGATGTAGAAGTTGAGCCCGCCGTTCGACGTGACCGGTATGAACTCCCCGGAGACGACCATGTTCCTGATCGTGACGGGGGCCAGCAGAATCAATACCCCCGCAAGGAATAGCGCTGCATTGCGGAAGCCTCCGCCCTTCCACCAGACCCCCCGGACCATGCCATTGCCGCCGGTCGCGGCCGGGGCGGCGACGCCGCGAGGCGGACCAAACGCGATCCACCAGAGCGCCAGCGGGACGAACAACAGGGCCGCCGCGCGCCCGATCCCGGCCAGGCCGAGCAGGGCGCCGGAAAGGACGAAGAGAACTCCGCTCCCCCTCCCGTCCGCCTTCACCAGAACCGTCAGTGCAGCGATGTTCAGAAAGACCAGAAGCGGCGTCATGACGACCGACCCATCGTAGAAGATGAGCGCTCCGTAGCAGGCCGTCAGGAGGCCCGCGATCATGGCCACACGCTTGTCGAAGAGGTCGAGTGCCAGCAGATAGACCAGGGTGGCCGAGCCTGCGCCCACGAGCGACTGAACGATGCGGACGATCAGGAGGTCTCTGCCGAACAGACGGTAGAGACCTGCCAGGAAGTACGGATAGAGCGGCGACATGAAGAACGGCCCGGCGTGCCCCTCGCCGGACGCGAGCGACCTCGCCCACTGGTCGTAGAAGCGCGCGTCGAGGCCAAGGCTCTGGAAGAAGGGAGTGTGCCTGATCTGAGCGATGTAGATGAGTCTGAGGATCAGAGCCACCGAGAACACGACGGTCGGCATGAGCCAGGGAGGACCGAGAACCGCGTTCCGGCGAGCGACGGCCGTGCTCGTCGCGCGCACGGTCGCATCGCTCCTCCGAACACCCGAATGGCCGCCCGTGCTTTCACCGCCGTCGGCGGGGCGTCTCTTCCTGGTAGCCATGAACGTAGGACCCGATAGTGTCCCGCGCTCCCCCCGACCGGTTCAGTCGGGACGGAGCGGCCACGGGACGTTCTCCGTCAGTTGATGTATCCGAGCGAACGCAGCAGTTCCTTGATCTCGTCGTCCACTGGAGACTCAGTAGAGCCCCCGGCCTGGATCCTGTCCCCGACCTCGTACGTGTCCACGTACGACACGGGATGGCCGTCGAGGAACGACTGATCGAGGGCGCCGGTGAGAGGTCTGCCGTCCATGTCCCTGCCCACGGGCAGCCCGAAGAGGGCCAGCACCGTCGGAGTGACGTCCAACGGGGTCGCACCCGAGATGGTCGCGCCACGGCGGACGCCGGGCCCCTTCATGATGATCACACCCTCCTGACGATGCATCGACGTGCCAAACGCCATCTCACC
>CAYNQF010000067.1:0-14291 GCA_964399265.1 uncultured bacterium
GGATGAAGCCCGAGACGCCTGCGTTCAGGAAGGTCACGACGTCGGCATGAACCGGTACGAGGTCCATGACGACCACTTGCGCCTTGGGAAACAGCTCCTTGATCGATTGCACGACATGCAGGCTGCTCTGGCTCCGCAGGCCTATATCCAGAAGGACGACCTGAGGTCTGAGCTTCTTGGCCTTGCTCAGAGCGTCGCCGTTGCCGGTGGCCGCCACGGCCCGGATGTCGGGCTGCTCGTTGAGCATGGCGGCGATGCCCTCGCGCAACAGACGATTGTCCTCGACCAGCAGCACCCGAATCCTTGACATGCCCGGCTCTCCCCACTTCCCGTCCTGGAGGCATCCCGGATCGTTGCTTGGCTGGCAATCCACCGCGCAGCGTCCCAAGCCGGCGGAGATGATCACGGAATCCGTAGGAATTGTTACTCGAAAAGCTGCTGGCAGTCAAGGGGTTGAGGCGAATCACGCGGACGCGGTTCCCAGGCCTGAGCCTGTTCTTACGGCCCGTGCTCCGGGACATGACCTGTCTTTAGGCGGGGTCCTTCGAGCCGAGCGACCTCTCGCGAACCGGGAACCACTTCAGGAGCGCCGCGCGACTACCTCGAGTCGCCGGGCGGACGCCCCGTCCGGCCCAGCCACTCGAGAATGCCACTGATGCTGCCGGCGGCCATGGCGATGCTTGTGTCGGCCGCACCGTAGTAGAGCCGCACAGTGTCGCCGTCGGGCGCGATGGTGTGGCCGCAGGGGAAGACGACCTTGTCCACGTCGCCGGTGCACTCATAGTCCGCTTCGGGTCCGAAGAGCCACTCGTCGCTGCGCAGCAGGCAGCGATCGGGGGTCTTGAGGTCCATGAGTGCCGCGCCCACGCGGTAGATGCACCCCGCCGCGGTCATCCGCGCGCCGTGATAGAACAGAAGCCAGCCGCGCTTGGTCTCGATGGGCGGGGTCGAGAGTCCCACCTTGCCGGCGTCCCACCACGCGCCCCGGCGCGCCGGGAGGATCATCTTGTGGCTACCCCAGTGGCGCAGGTCAGGCGAGTAGGAGATCCAGATGTGCGCTCCTATGGCGCTCACCGGCCGGTGTATCAGCGCCCAGCGGTCGCCGATGCGGCAAGGGAAGAGCGCCGCGTCCTTGTCCTCCGGGGGGACGATCATGCCCAGGTGCTCGAACGTGCGGAAGTCCGTGGTCAGCGCAAGAGACACGCCCGGACCGCTCTCAGCGTAGGACGTGTAGAGAACCGCGTAGCGGCCCAGTTCAGGCACGTACGTAATGCGGGGGTCCTCGACGCCCCAGAGCTCCTCGGGACGCTTCTTCGGGTCCGGAGCCAGGGTCGGCACCGGGTCGATGAGCCACCCGTCGATGCCGTTGGCGGAGCGCGCCGCGCAGAGGTGCGAGTGCCCGCGGTGGTCCTCCACGCGGCAGAGCAGCAGTGTGGTCCCGTCCGGAAGAAGCACAGCGCCGGGGTTGAAGACTGTGTTGGCGGGATACGGCCAATCGCGGGCCGTGAGTATCGGATTGTGCTCGTTGCGGACCAGCAGAGCGCGGTTCGCGTCCAGGCTCATGAGACCTCCGCCTTCTGGATGATGTTCTCGGCCAGGCGCATCTCGACGAGCGAGAGCAGGAAGGCCAGTGTCGACTCCGCCCCCTGGTTCTGGTTGACCCGGTCGGAGTGAAGACCGTCGCAGCAACCACCGTTGCGGGCGTCGTACAGAGGTTGCCCGATGTCGTTGCTGCCCAGGAACCAGTCAAAGGCCACCTGCGCCTCCTTCTGCCAGCGCGCATCGCCGGTCAGCCGGTGCGCCTCCTGGCAGGCCGAGACCGTGGCGTAAGCTTCCAGCGGTTGCTGGTCGAACCGGGCGCGGGGTCCACCGCGGTGATAGAACCCGTTGGAACCTACCGGCACGAAGTGCCCGCCGCCGGGCCGCTGCAGTCGGACCAGCCAGTCCAGAGACTCGAGTCCCACCTCGGTCATCTCGGGACGGTCCGTCATCCACCGGCCGCAGAGCAGCAGGGCGTGCGGCAGCGTGGCGTTGTCGTAGCTGACCACCTCTTCGAACCACGACCACTCCGGCCCGCTGGCCCGGCGATAGATGTCCAGCAGCCGGTCGGCGAGCGTCTCGCGGGCCATCTGGGCGCTGCGATCCCCGGAGAATCTCCGCAGGTACTCGTGAATAGCCAGGAGAGAGAAGGCCCACGCACGGGGCGAAGTCGCGTCAAGGGCCACGCGCAGCGCGCGCTCGAAGAGGTTCCCCGCCGGCCCGCGCAGGCCGTCGTTGGTGGAACGGCCAAGCACGGTTCCCAGAGCCCACATGGCCCGGGCGTGCGCGTCCTCGGAGATCTCCCCTTCGCTCCACGTGCGCTCGTAAGACAGGAGATTCCGAAAGCGGCAGGTAGCGGGGTCGAAGGCGTACCACAGTGAGGCCATGTAGCGAGGGGCCAGGTCGCTTGCAATGGTGCAGAGCTCGTCTTCCAGTTCCTCGAGGAGCACGGCGAGGATCAGAGCTCGGGCATTGTCGTCGGTGGTGTAGCCCTTGCTGAAGTCTGGGACGGCGAAGATAGCATGCTGGAAGATGCCTGTGTCATCGGTCAGACGACGGAGGTGGTCGAGCTTCATGCGCGGCAGTTCGCGGGGCCGCTTGTTCATGGTGACAAAGATCCCATCCGGAGCCGCCGGGCGCTTGTGCCGGGTCATGGCCCGCTTGTAGCTCCGCGCGTACATCCTCGCGACCTCCGGCCATATCATCTCGCGACCGCGCACGTAGGCCCGCTTGCGCATGGCGTGGCGGGCCGGCTCGTCGTCGAGCAGCTCCAGCACCTTGTCGGCTATGGCCGCCGGATCGTTGAAAGGCACCAGAACACCGCAGCCGTCGTCCAGAAGCTCCTGTGCGTACCAGTAGGGCGTGGAGATCGTCGCCTTGCCGGTGCCCACGGCATACGCCAGGGTGCCCGATGTGATCTGGGCCTCGTTGATGTAGGGTGTGATGTAGATGTCGGCGGCTCCGAGGAATTCCACCAACTCCTCGAAGCTCACGAAGCGATTGTGGAATACGACGTTCGACTCCACGCCGCGGTCGTGGACCAGCTTCTCGATTCCGAGCCTGTAGGACTCCCCCTCGTTGCGGAGCACGTGCGGATGAGTGGCTCCGACCACCAGGTAGACGACATTGGGGTTCCTGGCGAGAATGGTCGGCAGCGCGTCGATCACGTTAGCGATGCCCTTGCTGGGCGAGAGCAGACCGAAGGTCAGCATCACCATCTTGCCTTCGACCTCGAACTTGTCCTTGTAGAAGTTGGGGTCGACGAATGGCACGTCCGGAATGCCGTGTGGAATGAAATCGATCTTCTCTGATGGTACGCCGTAGATCTCGCGCAGGTACCGTTCGCCGCGGTGACTCATCACCACCAGCCGGTCGGAGAGCGAGGCAAGCTCATCCATCACTCTGCGCTGAGATTGGTCGGGGTCGTTCAGGACAGTGTGCAGCGTGGTGACAACCGGCATTCGCAGATCCCGCAGCATCGCGAGCACATGGCTGCCGGCCGGCCCACCGAAGAGACCGAATTCGTGCTGGAGGTTCGTCACCTCGACGCCGCTCAAGTTCAGGAAGTCTGCCGCGCGCCGGTATGCAGCTACTTCCTTCTCCGAGATCTCGAAGCGCACCCGCTGCCCGTAGGGATAGCCGGGATCCATGTCGGTCACGGCCACCTGGAAGAACTCCGCCGCTGGGTCCATCACCTCGAGCGCGTCGCAGAGGTCCCCGGTGAACGTGGCGATTCCGCACTTGCGCGGCAGGCTGCTCCCCACGAAGGCGACGCGACGTGGTCTTTGCTTCATGGCTCTTGGCACCTATTCCTGACCTCCATGGAGTGCCTGCTTCAGACCGTCTCTTCTGCGGCCACCGAAAGATGCCGATGTGGACGCGGGAGCGGCCGATGCCTGGGCTCTGCGCCCCTCATGCAGGACGCGACACGTCGGAGGGTGTCGACAGTACACGTTGTTAGGGTGTCAAGCTACTGCCAATGCAAGAGACGGGCGGACGCCCCGTCAACCTCCACCTGCCAACGGCAGGAGCCACCTCGCAACCAGTCGCTCCCCCATCGCGTCGTGAGTAGCTCTCTGGCGGGCCCCCGCTACCAACTCAGAGGCCGCCGGCAATTGCCGGCGGCCTCTTTCGTGGAACAGCCCGGACCCCTGGGTCCGGTCTGGCCTAGCGCCCGCCGCCGGCGGCCTACGTTACTACTCCTCCTTCATCGCCTCCAGCTCCGCCTTGATCTCAGCAAGCTCGCGCTCGAGCCGTGCGAGGTTGGTGGCATGGGCGGCCTCACGCTCGGCCGCGACCTCGGCCGGGGTCAGGCCCGGGTGATCCGATCCTCGCCCGTCAGATGCGGGCAGGGCCCCTCCCCCGGGTCTCGCCGACACGCTTCCGTAGGTCGTCGGTATGTACAGCAGAGTCAGTCGCGGGTCCCTTGCAGTAATGCTCCCGCTAAGCTCTTGGCCCAGGAAGTAGTAGGTGTATGTGTCGGCCTCTTCGACGGGGAAGATGGCGTGGATGGTGGTCACGTGGTTGTAGTACCCCTCGGAGTTGCCATCGTCGATCTCGAAACGGACCTTCGAGTCCGTGAGGAAGTACGTGGCGTGGTCCGAGATGCCGACGTACCCATCCGTAGCGGTGCCCGTGTTGTGGTAGTTCTCTATTCCGACGGTCCCAATCGCCAGGACGTAGCCGGCGGTAGGAACGTCTATGCTGGTTGAGACCATCGTCTGGATCGATGATGACAGGCCCACGATCGCGTTGGACACGCTCGTCACGCCGGGCTCATCCATGATCTCGGCGGCCTCCACGGCGTCCTGCGGCAGTCGCACCGAAGAGGTACCCAGGGAACTCATGTAGAAGTTCGCGCTGCGATTGGATCCAATGATCCTGAGCGCAGGTTCCCCGCTCGCCGCCCAGTTGCCGTTCAGGTCTATGCCCGAATCCTCGCCGTACGTGTCGTTCCGTTGCACCTGCAGGCGCCCCCCCGTACCCGCATCGTCCGCCCCGAAGAGGACGACGGGATTGGTCTCGTCGTCTGTGAGTGTGTACTGCCCGCCGTTTGCGTTCCCGTTGCTTCGGTGGAGCGGGGCCGCCATCGTCGTCCCGTAGACGTTGAGCTCTCCTGAGAGAGAAGTGGAGTAGGCAACATCGACGGAGCCGTCCGAGCCGATCGAGAGTGTCTGCGGATTCCCGGAGGGACCGCAGCCGAGCGACAGCGTCGAGCTGAAGTAGTTGCGGATCCCAGCGGACCCAAAGGGGCCGATGTACATCTCAAGGCCGTCGTAGTTCCCGGTCCCCGTCTCCGAGTTCGTGAGCCGCAGCTTCGCGAAGTACATCGTGTCGTTGTGAGCGTGAATCGTCGCGGTCGGGCTGGTCGTTCCGATGCCGACCTTGCCGTTCCCCGCGACCCAGACTGCGTCGACAGGGGTCGCCGTCCCACGCGTCCAGCGAGTAGCCGTCGCCCGCGCCGCCAACGTCGTCGATCCCATCCGCGATCCCCGAGGGGACGTTCTTCAGCATCGTCCAGTCGACGGGATTCGAAGGGGAGTTGATCGTGCCGGAGGCCGACAGCTCGTCCTCCATCGCGAAATCCGTCGAGCTCAAGCCGTTGAACCGCATCGTGTCGAACGACATGAACGAGTAGGGCGCCGCCGAGAGTCGGCGTCTCGGAGACATCGTCTCGCCGTTGACCTCGACCTCGAGCCAGAAGTGACCCAGCCACTCCATGAACGGGAGGGGATTGACGCTCCCAAGCTCGACGGACACGACGCCGATGCCGTTCGTCGTCGTGTTGTGCGTCTCCGTCCAGTCGGCTGTCCCGCCCGACTCGTTCTCGTAGACGCGGAACACCAGCTCGACGGTCTGATCGGCAAGAGGCTGGTCCCCGTTGTCGGTCAGCATGACCTGGTAGTTCACGGTGCTGGGATACTGCGCGGCCGAGGGGAGGACGCTGAACAGGACGACAAGCAGAAGCACGGGAACGGTCGCGTGGGAAAGCACGTGAGCCCTCCTTGTGGAACGATGGCCACCGTGTGGTTGGCTCAGCGATTATGCCAGCCGGCCATTTCGCAGTAAAGGATGTCCTCGCGAGCGCTGTGTCAGTCGGGATCGCTCTCCTGATCATCGTTTCAGTCTCAGCGAGTTGCTCACCACCAACAAGCTGCTAGCGGCCATCGCAGCAGCAGCGAGGGGCGGACCTATCAACCCGAAGCAGGCCAGCGGAATCGCTACGAGATTGTATGCGAAGGCCCACGCCAGGTTCTGCCGTATGACGCGCCGGGTTCGCTGGGCCAGTCGGATGAGCCAGGGGATCAGCGTCACGTCGCTGCGCGACAGGATAATGTCCGATGTCTCGCCGGCCACGTCGGTGCCTCCGGCGACCGTGATGCTGAGGTCGGCCTGGGCCAGCGCCGGGGCATCGTTGACGCCGTCGCCCACCATGGCGACCCGCTCTCCCTCCGACTGCCACCGGCGAATGGCGGCCGCCTTCTCGTCGGGGATGCAGTCGCCCGCGAATTCCTCCAACTCGAGCTCTCGTGCGACGGCCCTGACGGCTGGGGCGCTGTCACCCGAGAGCATGACTACCTCGGTGCCGTCCTTCCGCAGCAGGTGCAGCGCATCTTTCGCCGTCGGATTGAGCTGGTCGCGGCAGGCCACGAAGCCCAGAGCATGGTCGTCCCGACCGATCCATACGACCATCTCCCCACGGTCGGCACGGGCCCGGGCCTGGCCGGCGAGATCGCGTCGCGTCTCATCGGTGAAGAGACGGCTTGAGCCGACCATCACGCGTCGCTCGCCGGCCCCTCCGACATCGGCCGACACGCCCATACCCCGATGCGACCGGTATTCGCTGGCGGAGGGGATCGTGCAGGACCCGCAGGCTCCGACAATAGCGCGAGCGACCGGGTGCTCAGAGAACTGCTCGACGGCGGCGGCCAGACACAACAGCTCCTGAGCATCCAGACCGGCGTTCGGATGAGCGACGACCTCGGTGACCGTCAGCCGCCCCTGCGTCAGCGTGCCGGTCTTGTCGAGAACGACCCTGTCGACGCGCTGCACTGTTTCCAGTGCCGCCGGGTTGCGCATCAACACCCCGTGCCTCGTGGTGTTTCCCAGCGTCACTGTGAGGGCGAGCGGCGTGGCCAGTCCGAGCGCGCATGGACAGGCCACGACGAGCACCGCGACGGACCGCATTATCGCGGACTCCAGGCCCAGGCCGGCCGCCCACCAGCCCAGGAGGGTCACGACTGACACGGAGAGAATGGCGGCGACGAAGATCGAGGATGCGCGGTCGGCCATACGCTGAACGGGCAGCTTGGCGGAGAGTGTTTCATCGACGAGCTGCGTGATACGGGCGAGCCGAGTCGACTTCGACGACTGCGTGACCTGACAGACAAGCGGCGCATCCGTAACCACCGTTCCCGCGAACACCGTGTCACCCGGCTGCAGGGACACAGGCAACGACTCACCGGTCAGGTGCGACGCATCGACGCTGGCGACCCCGTCGACGATCCTGGCGTCGGCGGGGACTCGCTCCCCTCGCTTGATCAGAATGGTGTCTCCAGGACAGAGAGAGTCGGCCGCTATGGACAGCCAGCCTTCTGCGTCGCGCCTCCAGGCGCTCTCGGGCTGGAGATTGAGCAGGCTCCGCACGTCCTTGCGGGCACTGGCGCATCCCAGTGCCTCCAGGTAACGACCGATCAGCACGAAGCTCGTGATCATCGCCACGGAGTCGAAGTAGGCTTCGCCCCTGCCCGTCAGGGTCATGAACGCGCTGTACCCGTACGCCGAAACAAGGCCCAGCGAGACCAATGTGTCCATGTTAGCCGTGCGCGCCAGCAGCGACCGCCACGCTCCCCGAAGGAATGAGACGCCACCGAAGAAGAGGACCGGCGTCGCCAGCAGCCACACCAGGTACTGGAAGTTCCGCGCGTCGTGACTGACGTAGTCCCCGGCCAGGTACAGCGGATACAGCCGCACCAGGTAGAGCAACATCACCTGCATGCCGAACGCGAGAGCGACGACGAGCTGTAGCAGGAGACTCTCCTGCTGCCGCTCGACCCGCTGCGCACTAGGGTCGGTCAGGATCCGGGCCTGGTAGCCGAGTCTATCAAGCTGCTTCAGGGCCTGTTCGGGGTCCACCACATCGGGGTCGAACTGAAGACGACCGCGCCCGGCCGCGAAACTGACATCGACGCTCTTCACGCCAGGCCGGTTTGCGAGAATGCGCTCTGCGACAACCGCGCAACCGGCGCAGTACATGCCATCAAGGGAGAAGTGAGTTGTGCAGCCCGGGTTCAGGGCGAGTGAGGGAATGCGGGGCCGTGCCGTTTTGGCCTCGGGCAAGACCTGGTCAAGCAGGTCGTTCTCACGGACGAGTTCGTAGACGCAGGCACAGCCATGGCAGCAGAACCGCCTTTCCTCGTCGTCGAAGCGCTGGATCACCGGCCTGCGGCCTAGGTCCAATCCACAGAGGTCACAGGTCCCTGGCGCTGCCTTCAAGGCGGTCTCCAACGAGTTGGGCGAGTGTCAGCCCGACGGCTGTACCGACCTAGTGGGCAGAGGTTCCGCTCACGGGCTTGGCCGATCCGACAGCGGCACACATCTCGACGCCTGATTGTACTCCTTCCGCCACATCCCGACCACCACTCGTGGCTGCCGAAGCCCCCTGGAGAGCTCGTCGCCTACGTCACGCGGTTCTCATCCTCCCCGCCTGTGAGACCGCCCACCTGACCGCCGTAACGCGGCCGTATTCAGCCGGTGATCCAGACGCCGTGCCTGAGGCGCCACAGGAGAGCGGGCAGACCGCTCAGAAGAGCGAAGAGGATCAAGGCCAGCACGACCCGTCGGGCACTCCGCCGGGCCGTGAGGATCGCACGTGCACTCACCTGCGGGACCGACGCGGTGACGCGCGCCGCGATGAGAGGGCCGGTGCCGTCGAGCAGGACGACCGCCAGGGCGCCGAAGAAGGGGAATCCGACCCAATGATGCAGCGCTAGGAACAGGCACCACGGGCAGTGGTGATGCAGCACGCCGTAGTGATAGGCCGAGAAGACACGCACGAGCGCCACCGCGGCGAGGGGAGCCCACAGAAGCGCCAGCCCGGCCAGGAGCGCCGACGAGAGGGTGCCGCGAAGCGGTCCTCTCCCCCGCCAGACTAGGAGGGCGGAGCAGAACAGCAAGACTCCAAGGATCCAGGTGGCCCATATCAGGAACGTATCCGAAACGACCATCGTGCCGGCTCCCCCGAGGCTCGGCGCGACCTGATCGTAGACGATCGCGCAGCAGTCGACAGGGGCGTGAACGTCAAGCGACGCCAGGGCCGAAGCCGTATCCAGGCCTGCCAGCACCCCGACCGGCGTAGCCAGCAGCAGAAGCCTGGCAGGTGTCGTCCCAAGAGGCGCGGTGGGCGCAGAGCGGTCCAGGTCGTCGTATCGGCTCCAGACAACGAGTAGCCAGAGCGCAACGAATCGCAGTGCCAGTGCCCGGGCGGCCAGTCCTCCGGTCGCCTGTACGACGCCCGTGCCGCACATAGCGCCGGGCACGATCGCCGGAAGAGCGCTCGAAACGGAGACGACGTATACGACAGTCCCCAGGAGCAGTGTGGACAGAGCAAGGCGCCCCTGAAGAGAGACCGCCTCGGACCGACGCTCAAGTCGGAGCTGCTCGCGCGTCGCATCCCCCGTGCGCCAACCCGTCACGATGCGCAGGCAGGACACGGCCGCCATCAAGAGCAGGAGCACAGTTGCGGCGTCGCATGTGAGAACGGCCAGATTCAGAGGGTGGGTGATCATGGGGAGGACGTCCCGGTGGGGCGCGAGCCGATCTGCAGACGACCGCGGTCCAAGAAGTGGAGAGCGTCGGGGACGCTGCCCCTCAGTATCCGCGGGTCATGTGTGGCGATCACCACGACGGCCCCTCGCGTCCTGGACTCGATGACCAGGTCGAGGATCGCGGCGGTCCAGGAGTCATCCTGATGGGCCGAGGGTTCATCCAGAAGGAGCAGCGCGGGTTCGGTGATCATGGCGCGCGCCAATGCGGTGCGCTGCCTCTCGCCTCCGGAACACTCTCGCGCCGGCTGATCGGCCACGTCGGCCAGGTCCATCATCTGCATCATGCGCGTCACCGCGCTCGCTTTGTCGCTGATCGCCCCGTCGCGCGGGATCAGCGGCAACATCACATTCTCCGCCGCAGTGAGATCGCCCACGAGCTCGGCGCCCTGGAACAGGATTCCGACGTCCCGGCGCCAGCGATCACGGTGAGCCGCGGTGTACCGCGAAACGGGTTCGCCGTCAGCACGAATCTCGCCCTCGGTTGGGCGCCTCAGACCTCCGAAGAGATGCACAAGCGATGATTTGCCCGATCCCGTCGGCCCCCCGAACACCGTGACAGCGCCCGCCCTGGCCGAGACATCGATCCCGGTCAGGATCGAGCGTTCCGCCGTGGTGCCCCGGTGTGTCACAAGACTCACGCCTACGGCCTCGAGCAGGGACAGCGTCATGCCCCACCTCCACGCAGAAGGTCCTCGGGATCCGCGAGGGCGCCTCGAAGGGCAGGGATGATCGAGGCCAACAGCCATGGGACAAGGACCAGCGCAGCCACCCCGAGCAACACGATCCAGGCTCCGGAGGGGTCGAGCCACAACCGGGGGGCAGAGGTTTGCCAACCCATGAGTATCCTGCCGGGCCATGTGGTGCCCGGCCAGAAGACGCACACAAAAGCTGTCGCGAACCCCAGCAGCGTTGCCGGGACCGCGAGAGCGATGCTTCTGTAGAGGTGAACTGCCATGAGGTCCGCCGTCGTCCACCCCAGCGCCTTGTACAACCCGATCTCACGGCGCACGCTGGCACCGCCGCGCGCCGCTGAAGTGACAAGAAAGGCCATCGCCAACACGGCGGGGATGATCATGACGGTCGCCAGCCCGCTGTTGCGCGACAGGCTCGTCACGGCCGCCCCGATGGCGTCGCGCTTCGTCACGACCTGTACCTGATAGGGGAAGGAGGCGACCAGGTCCGGCAGGATCGCCTCCTCCTCGGTCTCGTTGTACACGTCCACCGCCAGATCGGAGGCTTCGCCGGGCGCCAGGCCCAGCAGGAGTCGAGCATCGTCTCCGGACACGAGCACCACGTCATGCAGGGGAAGCGACACTGACCGATCGAGGGTGCCGCGAACGGTCAGCACTCTGGTCGTCGCGCCGGTCAGGCTGATTGAGTCTCCCGGCACGATGGGGTCGCCGTCGGCGGACGCGGCCACCCCCGGCCCGACCACGGCCTCGCCCGGGAGTGGCGCCGTCAGACCCTCCCGAGTCAGCTCGGCGGCCTGGTCCTCGTCGACGCGCACGACGGTGACGGCGCCCTCAGGGCCTGAGACGACCCCCCAGACTCGCGGAACCGCGTCGATGACTCCGATGACCCGGTTGGCAGCCGCTGCGGCGGCCGCGCCGTCCAGCGGTATCCAGCCGCCCTGATTCACGCGGCGGACGACCAGAGAGGGACCGGCCTCCAGCAGAGCCGTCGTCGTTCTTGTCCAGGCCTGATTCAGGAGAAGAACCGCAGATACGAGCGCCACGAGGGTGAAGAGCGCGGCGGCCATCAAGAGCCCCTCACCGGGATGACGCGTGGATTCGCGGGCGGCCCAGTAGAACAGGCTCAGACGCGAGCGGTTCATCGTGAGACGCCCCCTGATAGCTGCCGTAGCAATTCGGGGGCACATGGGGTTTGCGCCGGGACCACGGCATAGTGGGCGTGAGCGGAACTTCGCGTGAGTGTCCCTGAGGGGGCCACTGCCAGCGAGTTCAGGCGCAGGGTCTCGGTCGCCCGGATACCGCTTCGGGATGCCCGAGAGTTGACCATCGAGGAGAGGACCATCACGAAGAGCAGCAATCCAGCCGCCGCAGCGGACGCGAACACCACAAGCCTCACGCTGCGCAACAGGCCCGACAGGACGCCGGTCGTGGATACGCCGCCTCCCTCACTGGCCCCGTGCCCGAGATGGCCGTGGTCACTCGCCGCCTTGAGGCTTCGCCGTCTTGCTGGTGACCTTCGCCCAAAGCGCTTCATCAAGATCCGCCCACTTGAAGGTCGTGTCGCCACCGTGACGTTCGAGGAATGCCGCCAGAGCGTCGTCTCCCACGACGGGCACGATCATCGAGCCCATCGGGCCCACGACGTCCGACCCCGCTACCCAGGTCACGTCTGAGGCGTCGACATGATTGCCCGTGAAGAAGTCGGTCACGACCGCCCTCTCGACGGTGGCGTCGCCTGCTCCGAGGAACACGTCGGGGTGCAGTGCCGACTTCAACATGCAGCCGGGCCCACAGAAGTAGAACGTTCGGCCATCGCTCAGCTCGATCGCGGCCCCCATCTTGCGATCGTGCGTGGTCATCGCGCAGACAGGGCATCGATCCTCTTCCGAAGGGTGCATCTCACCATCCGCGCCGATGCTCTCGGCTGCTGCGACGGGAGTCGCGCTCTGATCCGCGTTCGCGCCTGCATCCTGACCCGAGTCTGCGTCACCCCTCTCGCAACCACTCGCGAGCATCATCGCCGAAACAAGCGCGAGCGTCAGGCAGAGCGGCAACCACGTCCTCTGATTCCACGTCATAGACATCCTCGCTTCCCGTTCAATGGCGGTATGCGCTTCATCACCGTGTGTCGTCAGGTTCTACGGCATGATAGCATCCGCCCGGACGCGCTGCAATGAGAGGCCGGGCCGAGTCCTGCCGCACCCTGTCCTGCTCAGCGAGACATGGACTGCGCTTTGTGCGTCGTGCTACGCTTGTGTCAGAATCGGGTCCCATACTTGAGACGGGAGCGAATGGGAGCGAGTCGATGGTGGATGTTCTTCCTCAGCAGGTCGACGTTCTCTCGATGGTGCTCCTGGGCCTCTTCGGCACCGGCCACTGCCTCGGCATGTGTGGTCCCCTGGTGGTGGCCTTCCCGGCTCGAACCGGCGCGTTCTCAGCCCACATCTGGTATCACCTGGGGCGCGTCGGCGCCTACACCCTTGTCGGCGCGGCGCTCGGCGTGATAGGCGGGGTCCTGGATAGCGTTGGAGCGGTCGTGCGCTTTCAGGTGATACTCGCCGCCGTGGCCGCGGTCTTCCTCCTCGTGTTCGGTCTGGAACGGCTGGGATTGGTCAGGACCCCAAGACAACTTGCGGTCGCCAGCCCCCTCAAGGTTCCGGGCTACAGGGCCGCCCGGCGCGCATCCCAGAGCGGTCGGCCGATCGGGATGCTCCCGCTGGGCTTCGTGATGGGGTTCCTGCCCTGTGGACTCTCCTACGCCGCTTTCACGAGAGCCCTGCCTGCGGGCAGCGGTCTTGCCGGAGCGCTTCTTGTGCTCGCGTTCGGCCTCGCCACAGTGCCAGGGCTTCTGATCCTGGGCACCGTGGCCTCCAAGTTCCTGGCCAAGTACCGCGTGCTGGCAGATCTGCTTGCAGGATTGCTGATGATCGCCATGGCGGTCGAGCTTGCGGCCGACGTCGTCCAGAGCATGTTCTAGCGCGAGAGCGAGCTCCGCGCAACGAAGCGTTCTAGAGGTTCGAGTCCCGCCCCCGCTGCCAAACGTGAACCCCCGGGGCGCAAGCTCTGGGGGTTCGTCATAGAACCACCCGGGCCGAGAGGTCCGGGCGGTTTGCTCGTCTGGCCCATGCAGTTTTCGGGGATCTGCCGACGGGGAGAACCTAGTCGGTCGTGTCCACACCGCCGTACGCGGTCGGGAAGAACATCACCGATAGCTGTCTCGCGCTCACGCGGACGTCGCCGCTGATCTCCTGGATGTTCATGTGGAAGGTGTTGGTCCCCGCATCGACGGCAAACAGGCCCTGCGCACAGGCCTGCATGTGGTACCAGCCTCCCGGCAGAACGCCTGGTAGGTCGATCGTATTCTCCTGAGCGGCCCCGGACCAAGCACCGATCGACGTGGAGATCCCCGACTTGACCTCGACTCCGGCGTTGTCATAGAGATACATCGTCAACTCGCCGGTCCCGATTACGAACACGTAACCCGATGTTGGGCAGACAACTGTCCTTGATGCGACCGTCGTTACGTTCCCCGGATTGAGATCGACCTCGCCCCCGGCCTGGATGCTGCCGACTCCTGGCTCGTCCCGTGTCTCACTCTTGTCGATCGAGTCGCTCGGAAGTAGGACGCTGTCCGTCCCTTCAAACCTCATGTCGAGTCTGGCAGAGCGCGTGGAGCCACTGACGTACAAGGCCGGCTCCCTGGTCCCGCCCGCGTTGCCGTCCAGGTAGAGGC
>CAYNQF010000068.1:0-14281 GCA_964399265.1 uncultured bacterium
CCGCGAAGATGCTCGTTCTCCGCTGATCCATGGACACATTCCACGGTGCCCTCCACGCACCGTCCTCGGCCGCCGCCCCTCCGAAGGGGCGGCGGCGCCTCTTTTCCGGACGCCTCACAGACGACATTGGACTGTGGTGGCGCTCCCGCCAATACCGCTGGGCTGGCCTTGGGCATGGACTTCCGGCGGGAAGCGGTTCCAGACGGCCAAGGCGGCCCAAGTGGGGTCTCGTCGGAAGACGTGGCCCCGCTTGTACTTGCGGGGCCTGGAAAATCGCGCTTGACAATCCGCGACACTCGTAGCAGATTAAGTGTGACAAGTGTAGCGGACCCCGAGCCGGTGGTTTCCCAAAGGAAGGAACGAGCATGAAAGCACTTCCCAGCCTCTCACGGTTCGAACTCCAGTGTCTCCGTAAGCTCTGGAACCGCAGGGAGGGAACGGTCAGGGACATCCACGGTGATCTCGATGATCCACCCAGCTACTCGACGGTCCGGAAGATCATGGACAGGCTCGAGGAGAAGGGGGCGATCGAGCGGGCGCGCAAGGACGGGAGGGCCTGGGTCTACCGTTCGAGGGTTTCCCCTCCGGAGATGATTCGGAAGGAGATCAGGCAGTTCCTCGATGTCGCGTTCGACGGGTCGGCCGCGCCTCTAGTGGCGCATCTGGCTCGGATGCGGGAGCTGACGGTCGAGGACCTCCGAGAGATAGAGGAGGTCCTTGCGCAGGGGAGCACGGATTCGGAGGAACCGAAGTGAGCGCATTCCTGGACTTCACCGATTCCTGGTGGGTAGCCGTGGCCTCCCACCTGTGGCAAACGACCATCGTGGTCGCCGTGCTCTGGCTTCTGTCACTGGCGCTCAGGCGAGCACCGGCACGTGTGCTTAACGCCCTGTGGTGGGTGGCGCTCGGCAAGCTGGTCCTGCCCTTCTCGCTCATCGCCCCGACGTTGGGACGCGAGCTGGGTCGGCTGGCGGGTGCGCTGGGCAGTGAGTCCGAGCAGATGGAGGCCGTGACGGTCTGGCTCCACAGGGCGGCCCCGGTGCTCGATCCGGTCTCGTCTGTTGCGTCTCCCGCACGCGGAACGCTGGGCGCTGTGGGTCTCGCTCTGGCGGTGGCGTGGCTGGCGGGCGCGTGCTGGTTCCTGGTGGTGTGGTATCGCTCGAGGGACCGTCTGGTCATGAGGGGCGCAATGACCCTGCGAGATGCGCCCGAGGCCGTGCGTAGACGGGTGGAGAACGCGCTCGAGAGCACGGGACTTCCGTCCGGGGCGGTGCTGGTGACTCGCGAGTCGGTCACGCCGGCCGTGGTGGGCGTGTTCAGGCGAAGAGTGCTCGTCCCAGTCGATGTCGTCACGCAGCTCGAGCCCCGCGAACTCCGCGCGGTGCTCCTGCACGAGGACGCTCACAGGCGCCGGTTCGAGCCCCTTCAGATGCTCGTTCAGCGCGCGGCGGTGCTCGCCTTCTACTTCTTCCCGCTGCTGTGGCCGGTTCTGAGAAGGCTCCGCGAGACGAGCGAGATGGCATGTGATGAAGCGGCTGTTCGCAGAGGCGTCTCCGCCGCTGATTACGCGCGCGCACTGGCGCGGGCGCTGTGCATTGAATTGGAGCCCCTCGGACTGGCAGTTGGGCTGGCCTGCGGGAGGTCCACGTTGACGCGCAACCGTTTCGAGCGACTGCGCAGTGAAGGGAGGTTCAGGTTGCAGAGGTGGCATTGGGCCTGCATCGCGGTGGCAGTACTGGCCGCGGTCGCAACGGCCGTCATAGCTGCCGTCCCGACGGTGGCGACAGCAGGAGAGAGTGCTGCGATCTCCACGTCGGTGTCCGCGAGTGAGCGTGGGCAGGCGAAGGTTGAGGTCACCGAGGATGCCGACGAGACGGAGGTGGAGACCTACGCAGTAACGCTCGTGAAGAGCGTGCCTCCGGCGTATCCGGACGATGCTCTGAAGGCCGGCGTCGAGGGCAGGGTCATGCTCGAGCTGGACATCACCCCGGACGGAACCGTGGGTGAAGTCACGGCGACACAGGAGGTCGAGGGCTATCCCTCGATGACGGAGGCCGCCGTGGAAGCGGCCCGCCAGTGGGTCTTCGAGATCCAGGGCGACCTGGACGACGAGGAGAACATCGAGGTACTGGTCCCCATTGAGTTCAGGCTCGACGGCAAGGACACGCAGACCCTCACGGTCACGGTCCAGGACGACGCTGACGACCCTGGAGACGCGGATGAGCCGGGCGAGCCGGAGGAGGCGGAAGACGCGGATTAGCCGCCGGCGCCGGCCGCGGGGTCGCCCTTGAACCCCGGGCCTGACGCTGCTCCGGAGTCCGGGATGACCGCAGGGTCACGGACGACCCCGGAGAGGCCCCAGGGGGCTCTCTCCGGGGTCTTGTTTGTGGTATGCTGAGTGCTGCTGCGGCTGTGGTTTGCAGACCATCGAGGAGGTACCCGTTCTGGCCAACTGGTACACCACGGAGGGCGTCTACAACTCCCTTCCGATCCCCCTGCAGAACGCGTGCGTCGCCTGGCGGGGCTGGCGGATATACCGAGAGCGCTTCGGGCCGCGTTACGAGGAGCTGTCGTCGTTCCTGGAGCGCTCCGAGACGGAGGACGAAGGGTTCCACAGGGACTACCAGGAATCCCGGCTCCGCGACCTCATCAGGCATGCCTACGAGAACGTGCCGTACTACAGGGACGTGATGGACGAGCGGCGCCTCAAGCCGTCGGACGTCACGACTCTCGAGGACCTGCCGAAGCTGCCGGTGCTGACGAAGAACGACGTCCGCGCGGCAAGCGACCGGCTCGTCTCCCGCACCGTGGATCCCGAGAAGCTCCGAGTGGCATGGACGTCCGCGACCATCGAGACACCGCTCCCGATCAAGTGGGACCACTCCGTCGCGCTCGTTAACCACGCCAGCTACATGAGGGTGAAGCGGTGGGCCGGAGTGCCGTTCGGTCACCGCTACGCGACGATGCAGGGCACGCCGGTCGTGCCGATACGACAGCGCAGGCCCCCGTACTGGCGATACAACCCGCACTGGCATCAGGTCTTCTTCTCGCAGCTCCATCTGAGCGACGAGAACATGCACCACTACGTGGAAGAGATGAGGAGGGCCCGCGTGGAGGCCCTGGAGACATATGCCTCCTGCGCCTACATCATGGCGAGGTACCTCGAAGAGCACGACGAGTACCTTCCGCTCAAGGCGGTCATCACGACGGGCGAGCCGCTCTTCCCGGAGGAGCGCAAGCACATGGAGGAGAGGTTCCAGGCCCCCGTCTTCGACGCCTACGGCCAGGCGGAGCGCGTCATCTTCTCCTGCGATTGCGAGAGGCATGAGGGACATCACCTCTTTCCGGAGTACGGCATCACCGAGTTCGTAGACGGCGACGGCAACCTGGTGCCGGACGGGGAGTGCGGACTGGTGTTGGGGACGGGGCTGCACAATTTCGCGATGCCGCTCATCCGGTACGCGTGCGGCGACGTCGCCTCCTCCTCGGACAGAACCTGTCCCTGCGGCCGCACGCTTCCGATGCTGTCCACGCTCACCAGCCGGGCCGGCGACATACTGGTCACGCCCGACGGACGCATGGTGCCGCCAATCATGGTCACTTGGATCGTCAAGTTTCTGGAGGGCGTGCGCGACTGGCAGGTAGTCCAGGAGAGCACGACCGAGCTGCGCGTCCTCGTGGTCCGCGATGAGCCTGTGACGAAGGACGAGTTCGAGGGGCTCCACGGCTACGTGTCCCGCAGGCTGGGGCCCGAGGTGAGGATAGGCATAGAACTTGTGACCGAGATACCGCGTGTTGCACGGGGCAAGACGCGGCACGTCATCTCAAAGGTGCCGCTTGTGTGGGGCGTTCCCAACCGCTCCACTGGAGACGATGGTGTGGAGGGGTGCGAGGTCTGACACGCCCGAAGCAGATCACGACGGGACACGAGCGTGCGCGAACTGACCCACCTGCACGTGATCGCAATCAGATACCGGAACGCATCGCCCGCCCCCGGAGATGAGAGGGGGACGGACGCGCTCGCGGCATCGGGGGCGTACGCCGCGGCGGGGGTGCCGTTCGACGCGACAGAGCCACGATCGCCCGGCGGGCAGGACGGTGACGCCCGCGCAACGGGCGACCTCTGCGGCGTCATTGCCGATGACGTTGCGAAGGCCGTGGCGGGAGGCTCGGCGGTTCTTGTTGTCGGGGGCAACTGCTCACATGCTCCGGGTGTCCTGGGAGGACTCGAACGTGCGTATGGCCCCTCGGCACGCATCGGACTCGTGTGGTTCGACGCCCACGGCGACTTCAACACACCCGAGACGAGTCCGTCAGGCAGCCTGGGCGGAATGCCAGTGGCCGTCGTCGCCGGCCTCGCGCACGACGAGTGGCGCAGGCGTGCCGGCGTGGACCGGCCGCTGGCTGGCGGGAGCATTCTGCTGGCCGGGAGCCGCGCGCTCGACAGCGAGGAAGCGCTTCTCATCCGGCGGCACGGCGTCGGCGTGGTCGCACTCGGCGGGACCGAATTCGAGACTGCAGTGAGCGCGCTTGCTGGCCGCTCCGACGCGCTCTATCTGCACGTCGACGTGGACGTCCTCGACGCTTCCCTGGTGCAGGGACACAGATCCGCCGTCGGAGACGGCGCCTCGGTAGACGAGCTGGTGTCGGCCATCGCAGCGGCGATGGAGACGGGCAAGGTCGCCGCACTCGCGGTCGTGTCGACCTCGATGAGGGAAGCCGCGCCGGGCGCCCGCTCGTCGCGCGCAAGTGAAGGGTATGAGGGCCGCACGATCGTAGAGTCGGCAGCTCGGGCCGTCCGCGGGGCTCTCGGCGCGTGGCGTTCGAGTGGGCTTCCCGGCGGAGTGGGAGACAAGCCTTGAACAGACGTCGTGTCGTGCGTCTCGCGGTGACAGCCGTGGCTGCTCTTGCCGTCATGGGCCTGTCGTCGCGCCTTCACACCGCCTATCTCTCGGCCCTCGTGCTCGCCGAGTCCGCCACGCCCGAGGTCGACGGGCCGATCTCGGAGCGTCTGCCCGACCCGGATGTCGAGAGTGTCTCCTTCGCCTCACCCGACGGGACGATGCTGGCCGACCTCTATCTGCCTCGGGACGGGCACGACCGCCATGCCGGGATCGTGCTCAGCCACGGCGTGGCCGCACGGGGCAAGGACGATCCCAGGCTCGTCAACTTCGCGGACGCGCTCGCCAGGGCGGGGTATGCCGCCCTCGTTCCCGACTTCGTGAACATGAGGGACTTCAGGGTCCGCCCGTCGGACATCGACGAGCTGGTCGCCTCGTACGAGTATCTGGAGTCGCGGCCCGACATCGACGCGTCCCGCATCGGCCTGTTCGGGTTCAGCTATGCGGGAGGGCTGTCCGTTCTCGCGGCCTCGGATCCTCGCATCGCGGACCGGGTGCGCTTCTGTTTCCTGCTGGGCGGTTACTACGACCTCGTGAGCGTCGTCACCTACTACGGCGGAGTGACGGTGGTCGGGGATGATCACCTACATGACGACGGGGATGTACGAGCGGAACGGTGCGTGGGTCTACCTCGAGCCACGGAACAGCGGCAAGTGGGCCTTCCTCCTTAACAGCTCCGATCTCATAGACGACGACGGCGACCGCGAGATGGTCGCCGAGATCGCTCGCAGGAAGCTCGACGACCCGAAGGCGGACGTCTCTGACCTCGTCGGGCGGCTGGGCAGTGACGGGAAGACCGTGTACTCGCTCATGGTCAACACCGACCCCGAGGCCACGCGCGGCCTGGTGGCGGCCCTGAACCCGCGTATACGCGGCTACTTCGACGACCTCACGCTGGCGGGCCGCATCGACGGACTGCGCTGTCGCCTCATCATCGGACACGGACGCGACGACGACCTCATCCCGTACACGGAGAGCCTCAAGTTGGCCGGCAGCGTGCCCTACGGGACGCCGGTGCACCTGGCCATACTCGAGTCGTTCCATCACGTGGACCTGGAGCTGGGAGGCGGGAAGGGGTTTGGGGGGCTCGTCGCTTCGGTGGCCGAGCTGGGCAGGCTCTACTCGATCACGTACGACCTGGTCGCGCAGCGAAGGGTCCGGGGATAGCCTGGGAGCCCGAGGATCGCTGATCGCAGCGGGCATAGGCTGCGAGCGATGTGATCGCACACGGGAGCGCCCAGCGTCAGCGCAGCAGCACCAGCTTCGACGAGGCCGCACCGTGCTCGGTGCTCAGCCGCGCGAAGTAGACGCCCGAGGCCACGGGGACGCCATCGTTGCCACGGCCGTCCCACTTGACGGACGACACACCCGCCGGGAGTTCCCCGTCCACTAGCGTTCGGACCAGACGTCCCGCAGCGTCGTAGACGCGCACGCTGGCCCGTCCCGCCGAGGGCATCGCCAGCGACAGAGAGGTCGAAGGTCCGAAGGGATTGGGCTTCGCTCCGGCGATCCTGGGGCCGTCCACGGCGTCCGCTTCGACACCTCCATCCGGTACGTCCGTCTGCGTGCCGTGAGCCAGCACGATGAAGCCCATCTTGGGCAGCTGGATCACGGCCGACTGCGCGTAACCGTCCTGGGCCACCGCCTCCGCCGCGACCGTCCCCGGGTTCTCCATGCCGCTCCCGTCGTACTCGGCCGCCTGGCTGTTCAGGGCCTCGTACCAGTCGCCGGGTTGGGGGAGACCGATGCGATAGCTCGCGTAGTCGGTGTTCCCGAAGTTAGCGACCGCGACCAGCACATCGTCTCCGCTCCAGCGCTGCCACGCGATGACGTTGCCGCCCTCGTTCAGGTGGAAGACCTGGTGACCCGCGTCCGCCCGTAGCGCATCGCGCTGCGTGCGCAGGTGGATGAGGTCGCGGTAGTACGCGAAGATCGGCGCGTAGGTCGTCTTCTTCGACCAGTCGATGCGGTTCTCGTAGTCGGTGCCGAAGTCGGTGTCCTCGAGCCACTCGGTGCCCATGAGGATGGCCGGGATGCCCGGCGCGGTCATCACAACGCCCTGGGCCAGCTTGGTCCTGCCCTTTGCCCACTGGTCGTCGTGGGGAGCCGTCGCGTCGATCGTCTTGACCATGCGCTGACCGCCGCTCGACGGCCAAGCCTCATCGTGCAGCTCGAGGTAGTTGGTCACGTACCCGTTCTCCAGGTACTGGCCGCTCCCGTTGACTATGTCCCTTATCTTCCACATCTCGGGGTCGCCGTAGGAGGCGTCCGCGATCTCCTCGCGAAGGCGGTCGGTGAACGCGTCGTTGTACTGTGAGTCGAACCCTGCACCACCGAGGCTCGTCGGGCGTGTGATCCACGAGTTGTCGGGCAGCTGCTCGGCGATGGCTATCTTGTCGACCCAGCGCCCGTCCATCTCGTCATTCAGGCGCTGCATGAGGCTCCAGCCGGATGCCTCCTGCGGGTAGATGTTCATGTAGCCGGTGGCGTCCATCCTGAAACCGTCGACCTTGAACTCCTCCAGCCAGTAGAGCGCGCTGTCGACGAAGTAGTCGCGCACCGGGTCGCGGTCCAGGTCGGCCTGGCTGCCCCACGGCGTATCGACCGCCGGGTCATCGAAGTAGACCTGCGAGCCGTCGTATTCCCACAGGTAGTTGTCGCTGTAGGAGAAGTGGTTCCAGACGATGTCGAGGATGACGGCTATGCCGTATGAGTGCAGTGTGTCGACCATTTGCCTGAACTCGTCCGGCGTGCCGTACGCCCACTCGGGGGCCCACTGCGATATCGGGTTGTAGCCCGCGGAGTAGTCCCATGGGAACTCGGTGATCGGGTTCAGCATGACGGCGTTCACGCCCAGCTCGGCCAGGTGCGGAGCGCGCGCCGCCACTTCCGGGAAACCGCCGGGGAACGGCGCGGTGCCGTAAGGATCGTTGCGACCTGAGAACGTGCCGACATGCAGCTGGTAGATGACCATCTTCTCGAAGTCGGGCGTGTCGAAGTCGTCGACCTGCCAGTCGTAGCGAAAGCGGTCCTCTATCTGCGTGTTCATGTTGTCGGACGAGTTGAGCGACTTGCCGCGCGCGTCCGGCTTCCAGATGCTGCCGTTCAGGTAGTACTTGTACATCTGCCGGTCGGCGGCGCCCGGCACGTACGCGACGAAGTACTCCCCGCGCTTCGTCATCGGGTCCGACGTGCCCCAGTTGTTGAACTGGCCGCGGACGTAGGCCGTTGACGCCCCGGGAGCCCAGACGCGAAAGACCGCCCCGCCGTCCACGAGCGTCGAACCCAGGGGTGCGTGCTCCAGCGTGTCGAAGTCGACCACGAAGCCCCCGTCCGTGGGGACCCCGTCGGTGACACCTGCTGCACTGAGGTAGTCGATGTCCGTTCCGTCGGTCAGTTCGATGTAGTAGGAGAGGCTTGAGGAGGACGTGGGCGGGATCTGCGCCGTCCACACGTAATACGGCCCGCGTGCGGCTGTCTGAACGGCTCCGATCCAGGCGACGTCGCCGTCTTCGACATGTACGCGGGCCGAAGTTATGTCGTCAGCGTAGGTCTGGAACCGGACCTCGAACCCCTCTCCGTCGACCGGACACAGGGGCCTCCTGTCCTGCCACCAGACGTGAGATACGCCGTTCCACTCTATGTTGTTGTCGGCGCCCGCGGCCGAAGCCACGAGCGTGGCCGCGGCCACGATGGCGGCCGCAGCCCCTGCGAGCCCAAGTGCCCTCATCGAGGTCCCCAATCCGCCCGCAGGAGCGAGCATCATTCGGCTATCTTGACTTCATTAACAATTATAGCTTCAGCGGAGGCCCGATTCAAGATTTCATGACAGAAATGTGAACGTGTGTTCAGTTCAGCGAAGAGGCCCCGCGGCGCGGTGTCTCTGATCCGTCCATACCGGGCGTCGTCTCCCTATCTGAGCACGACCAGCTTGGCGTCGCCGACTACCTCCCGGCCGGACAGCCTCGCGAAGTACAGGCCGGAAGCCACGGGCAGCCCGGCGTCATTCCTGCCGTCCCAACGGGCCTCCCGGCGGCCGGGCGGCAGGCGGAGCGTCCGCACGGTCCTGCCCGCGACGTCCTGGATGCAGAGGTCGGACCCGCGCGCATGTGTCTCAGGGAGCGTGATCGTCGTGGCTCCCGTGAACGGGTTCGGGAAGACGCTCATCCGCATCCGGGGCTCGTCGGCGCCGCCCCCATGTTCGACCTCGTTCCACTCCGATCCGTCGCAGACATCCGTCGGCGCATCGAGCAGTGCGAAGTGCACCTGCATGTTCGTCTGCGTGGTTCCTCGGGGCCACGCGAGGGCCACGAGCCCGTTCGCGAGCGTGATCGGATGCGGTTCCGTGTCCCATCCGGAGTAGGGGAGCCAGTTCACCTCGTCGCCCCAGGACTCGCCGTCCCCGGACACGCGGGAGTAGAGGTCGTAGGGGTCTCCTCCTGTCGATGTCGCGAAGTAGAGGGCGTAGTCTCCGTCCCCCGGTTCGAGAGGGAACGAGTCGTGTGAGTTCTGGGTGTACGTGACGCGGTTCTCCGCACTCCAGCTCAGCCGGTCCGCGGATGTCTTCGTGAATATGTCGATCTGGTAATAGAGGAGCCCGGTCTTCCTCTGGTAGCTCAGGACGTACGTTCCGTCTGAGTGTCGCATTATCCTGTTGAGCGAGCCCGTGCTCACGTTCGTCCTGTTGTGGTCCCAGTCAGTGCCGTCGTCGGAGTGCGACACGTACCCGCCGTTTGAGAGGACGTCGTAGCTCATCGTCAGGGAACCGTCTTCCTCAGCGAACACGGTGGGGTTCACCTGGTTCTCCGACGACCAGCCGAGGTCGACGCCGCCGCGCCTGGTCCAGACGGAGCCGTCCGGTGAGTCGGCCATGTGTATCCTGTAGCCGCCGGTCTCGTCGGAGAGGTAGTAGAGTTGGAAGGAGCCGTCGCCGAGCTGGACCACGGACGGGTGTCTCTCATTGCCCGAAGTAGCGACTATCTCGCGCGGGGCGCTCCACGATGAACCGTCGTCCGACATCGTTAGCATGAGGTCGCCGTTCTCGTAGTTGGCGTCCAGCCGCTCGTAGACGATCATGAGAGAGTCATCCGCGCACTGGAGGAGGGAGGGCATGTAGTTCAGGTACGCGTCGTTGGTGACCGGCACGGCCGTGTAGGCCGACGCGGACGTCGCGAGCAGAGCCAGCGCGCACGCGCAGATGAACCCCTGGGCGAAGCGGGTGGTCCGCCGCGCGGGCCCGCGGTCGGTGTTGACATGGGTGCTGCGTCGGTTCATAGGACTCCACCTCCTCTTGGGCCCAGGGTCGCCTGATGTGCCTGAGACCCCATTGTAGCATGCTCGGCCCGGCTGCCCTTGACTCCCGGCGCACCCCCTGATACCATCTCCCGGTTGACTGTCGGCAGCGTCGGGGGAGGCCGTGTGGTATTCCGCAAGCCCAAGCGCAAGGATGACAAGCCCGGTCCGAAGCCGGGTTCCGGGATAATCCTCGTGAAGAACGGTGTGAAGAGACAGGTCAGCTTCGAGGAGCTTTCTCTTTCGAACACGCTGTCTCTCGAGGCGCTGGTGCGCGTGCTGGCCCGCAAGGGCGCGATCGACCCCAATGAGCTGCTGGAGGAGATGGAGAAGGTGAAGGCGGAGCGGTTCCGGGACGGGTCCGAGATTCCCGACATCGACCCGAACACTGCTCATTAGGAGGCTTGGCCGATGCTGTTTCTGACTTTGCTGTTTCCTGACGTAGCACACGCGATGGGCACCACAGGTGCCGGCGGCGGCGAGGGTGGCGCCGGCAACATGTCCTTCTTCTTCATGCTGATCGCGATCTTCGCCATCTTCTACTTCCTCATGATCCGTCCGGAGTCGAAGCGCCGCAAGGAGCGCCAGCAGATGATCGACTCGCTCAAGCGGCACGACAGGATCGTGACCATCGGAGGTCTCTATGCCGAGGTTCTCGATGTTCACGAGGACAGGGTCGTCGCCAAGATAGCCGACGGCATCAAGGTCGAGATCGCCAAGTCGGCCGTGAGCGCCGTAAGGGAGCAGCAATCGTAATGGCGATACGGGAAGTGGTGAGGCACGTAAACGCCGCCTTCCATGGCAACGTCGAGAAGATCGAGACGATCGACCAGGACGTCCTCGACCTGATAGACGACCTCATCGACACGATGAGAGAGGGGGCGACGCCTGGCGTCGGTCTGGCGGCGCCGCAGCTGGGCGTGGCCAGGGCCGTGATCGTTGCCGAGCCGCCCCCGGACTACGAGGGTGATGAGGCCATTCATCGCGGCGCCATCGCGCTCGTGAACCCCGAGATAGTGCTCGCCTCGGGGTCCCCGGTGGTGATCGAAGAGGGGTGTCTATCGTGTCCAGGTGTTACGGCGGAGGTGGAGCGACCCAGCCACGTCATCGTCAAGGGGCTCGACAAGAACGGGAATCCGGTCAGGTTGGAGGTGTCCGGAGCGCTGGCACGGATATTCCAGCACGAGATCGACCATCTTCATGGCAGGTTCTTCTTCGATCATCTCAATCCCATCAAGAGGCAGCTCGTGAAGGCGCGGATCCGTAGAACCTAGGGCCGTGTTGTTCCTCAGACGGTCCCAGTGAGAGTTGCCGATCATGCGCATCGTATTCATGGGGACGCCGGATTTCGCGGTCCCCTCCCTCAGGAAGCTCAACGAGTCGGCACACGACGTGCCGCTCGTGGTGACGCAGCCCGACCGCCCGGCCGGGCGCGGGCGCAAGCTCAGGCCGCCCGCCGTCAAGATCGCAGCGCTGTCTATGGGCCTTCCGGTGGAGCAGTACGAGGACGTGAATGCGGGCGCCTTCGCCGAGCGTCTCGTATCCGTGCGTCCGGACCTGCTCGTCGTCGTCGCCTTCGGCCAGATCCTGAGAAGCGCCATTCTGGAAGCTCCCGCTCTCGGAGCCGTCAACGTCCACGCCTCGCTCCTTCCGAAGTACCGCGGCACGGCGCCGATCAACTGGGCGATCGTGAACGGCGACGCGGAGACCGGCGTGACCACCATGTTCATGGCCGAGAAGGTCGACGCGGGCGAGATCATCCTGACCGAGAGGACGCCCATAGGCGAGACCGAGACGGCCGGAGAGCTGTCCGATCGCCTGGCCGAACTGGGTGCCGCGCTGCTCGTCGAGACCGTGTCGCTCATAGATGCGGGAGAGCCCCCCAGAGCGGCCCAGGACGTCTCGCGGGCCTCTTATGCGCGCAAGCTCACGAGGACGGACGGAGAGGTCGACTGGTCCAAGCCCGCGCGCACGGTGCTGAACAGGATTCGCGGAATGACCCCCTGGCCCGGCGCGTACACGTGGTATCTTGGCAAGCGGCTGGGCATCGAGCGCGCTGCCGGCGGCGGAAACGTGGTAGGAGACGGCGAGGCCGGCCCGCCCGGCCGCGTCGTCGCCGTTACGCGCGAGTCGGTCGACGTCGCGGCCGGAGACGGGGTCGTTAGGCTGCTCGAGGTCCGCCCTGAGGGCGGGTGCTCCATGAGCGCCGACGCCTTCGCGAGAGGGTACCGGCCTGAGGTCGGAACGTTTCCCTTCTCGGTGGAGGACCGTTCCGGATGATGGAACTCGGCGAGAAGCGCCTGTTCATCCTGGTGTCAGCCGGCGGGCTGGTGCTTCTGGGCCTGTTCATGTGTGCCGCGTGGTATCTCATAGCCCCCCGACTCGGCGAGCTCTACCCCGAGCTGCCGGGCACCGTCGCCGCGGTCGCCGCCGCGGCGTTCCTTGTGATCGCGTTCGGCCTCGGGCTCATCGCCTTGTCGGCCCTCACGGGGCGCCGGGTCCTGTTCAGCCACAGGATCACGTCGACCGTCGTACGTGTGTTGTTCCCGATGGTGATGATGCTGTCGACGCTCATCAGGATCGACACCCAGCGGGTCAGGCGGTCGTTCGTCGCCGTCAACAACGCACTCGTGATGGCCGGACGGGACACGTTCCGGAAGGGCAGATTGCTGCTCCTTCTTCCGCACTGCCTGCAGGCAACCTCCTGTCCCCACAAGATCACGGGGGGGCTGATAGACAACTGCAGGGGGTGCGGCAACTGCGTCATCGCCGCTTTGCTCGAACTGGCACGTGAGCACGGCGTGGCGCTCACGGTCGCGACGGGCGGAACGCTGGCCAGGCGGGTGATCGGGGAGGTGGACCCGGCCGTGATCGTGGCCGTGGCGTGCGAGACGGATCTAACAAGCGGCATACGGGACAGCTATCCGCTGCCCGTCATCGGCATACTCAACGAGAGGCCGAACGGCCCTTGCCGTGACACGACGGTGGACCTCTCGGCGGTGCGCGGCGCGGTGCGGTTCTTCGCCGCGAGGGGATAGGGAACATGGACGCGAGACAGGTCGCCCTCCTGAGCCTGACCGAGTGGGAGTCGGGTGACCAGAAGATCGACGTCGTGCTCGAGCGCGAACTGGCGAACGCCGGGCTGGACGACAGGGACACCGCCCTCGCCCAGAACCTCACCTACGGCGTCCTGCGATGGAAGGGGAGGCTCGACTGGGTGCTGGACCAGTACGTGAAGGGTGGTCTCCGTTCTCTCCCGCTCCCGATCAGGAACGCTCTCAGGCTCGGTCTTTACCAGGTCGACTACCTCGACAGGATACCGGCGCGAGCGGCCGTCAACGAGTCGGTCAACCTCGCTAAGCGCTACGGTCACCGGGGGACGGCGGGCCTCGTCAACGCCGTTCTCCGAAACGTGCTCACGAGCCTGCGTCCGGACTTCCCGGCGATGAGCGCAGACCCCGTGACCCACATGAGCGTCGTGTACTCGCATCCGCCCGTTCTCGTGCAGCGGTGGATAGAACGCTACGGCGTGGACATGACGCTAGTGCTCTGCGAGTACGACAACGAGGTGCCGAGGCTGGTCGCGCGCGCCAACGGGCTGCGTTGTTCACCGTCGGACCTCGAGACGTCACTCAAGGCAGAGGGCCGCGAAGCGAGGCCCGGCAGGTACTTCGACGAGTGTCTGGAGGTCTTTGGCGGCGGCGGCGTAACGGATCTCAAGAGCTTCCGTGAAGGTCTCATGCAGGTGCAGGACGAGAGCACGCTCGCGGCAGTGCGCCTCCTGAACCCGCTGCCGGGAGAGGATATCATCGACATGTGCGCCGCGCCGGGCGGCAAGACGACCTACATCGCCGAACGCATGCGGGGCGAGGGAAGGATACGTGCGTTCGAGATATCTCAGAGGCGCGCGCAGCTTCTGAGTGAGAACGTGGCCCGCCTCGGCATCACGAACTGCGAGGTGCTGTGCGGCGAGGCGACCGACGAGGTCGCCGATCCGGCCGACGGCATCCTGGTGGACGCTCCGTGCTCCGGGACGGGCACGCTCGGTCGCAGGGTCGACTCGCGATGGAAGTTCGACCTGCGGGCCC
>CAYNQF010000069.1:0-14272 GCA_964399265.1 uncultured bacterium
GCGTCGATGAACCCGAGCGGTCTCATCGAGGCGATCGAGAGAGCCGCGGTCGCGATCGCTTGGGGGGAGAAGACGGAGCCCTCCGGTCCCGGAAAGGTCGTGGGCAAGGGATTCTCGCTCATGTGGAAGGCGCCCGCCATGCCCCCGAATGCGGCGTCGGCGGCGTTCCTCAAGTTCAGCGAGGACGGAAGCATCAACGTCACCGTGTCCGGAATGGAGATCGGGCAGGGCTACCTCACGGCCATGGCTCAGATAGCCGCGGAGGTTCTCGCAGTCCCGCCGGAGAAGATCCGCGTGGAGACGCCGGACACCGACCGCAACCCGTACGAATGGCAGACCGTGGGATCGCACGTCACGTGGGGATGCGGGAACGCCGTGCGGGACGCCGCCCTCGAGGCGCGCGACAGGATCTTCGACGTCGTCAACAGGGGCAAGGGGATACCGGCCGACGCGCTCTACCTCGAGGACGAGAAGGTCAAGAGCAGGCTCGACCCCGGGTTCGAGCTGCCGCTTCGCGACTTCGTCATTTACGGCATCCAGATGGAGGACGGCACGTTCCGCGGTGGTCCGATCATGGGGAGCGGCATGTTCATGCCCGAGTTCACCTCGGCGCTCTCCGACCCCGCCACGAGCCAGGGCGGACACCCGAACGTGCACTACACAGTCGGCGCCGCGGGCATCGTGCTCGAGATCGACCGTGAGACCGGCAAGATGGACGTCCTCGAGACCGCGCTCGCGGTCGACGTGGGGAAGGCCATCAACCCCGACCTCGTCGAGGGGCAGATCACCGGCGGGCTGCTTCAGGGTCTCGCGACCGTGCTCTACGAGGACATGCGCTTCGACGACGAGGGCAGGCTCCTGAACCCCAACTTCACCGACTACAAGATCCCCACCACGATGGACACGCCGAGGGAGACGATACCCATCATCGTCGAGGTGCCGCAGCCGGACGGGCCGTTCGGCGCGCGAGGCGTCGGTGAGCACACGATGATCCCGGCGGCACCGATGGTGGCAAATGCCGTCGCCGACGCGACCGGCATACGCCTCACGTCGATGCCCATCACCGCCGAGAAGGTCGCGCTGGCCATCGCGGAGCGGGAGCGCGGGAATTCGTGACCGCGTCATCGAGCACCGAGGCAACCGGACGAAGCTGACAAGCGAGATCCCGGGTCATGCGACCCGGGATCTTCCTGTGTCTTCACCCGTCACTCCGACGATCCGGTGGCTACCTGACGAGTACCATCTTTCTGGTCCCGGTACCGGCGGGCGTCTCGAGCACCAGGAAGTAGACGCCCGACCCCACGCCGACCCCCCGGCCGTCCGTGCCATTCCATGTGAGCGAGTGAGGGCCGGCGTCCCGCGGTCCGTCCTCGAGCACCGCGACGAGCCTTCCCGTCACGCTGTAGACGGCCAACCTCACGTCACCCTGCCGCGGCAGGGAGTAGGAGATGGTGGTCGTCGGATTGAACGGGTTGGGGCGGACGGGGTCGAGCCTGACCTCGTCGACCTCGTCGTTCGTGTCGGCATCGCTTGCCGTGTAGTCGAGAGCCCACAGCTCGACGTCGTCGATGTTCCAGCCGCACCAGGCCCACCCGCCGTCGGTCTCGCCCATGGTCCACCGGATATAGACCGTGCTCTCGTTGTCGGCGACGTCCGAGATGTCGTACTCGACGTGCGTCCACGCGCCGTCGGACACCGTCGAGGCGTTCTCCCACACGTCGGTCCAGCTCTCGCCGTCGGCGCTCACCCGCACGCGGGCGTGGTCGTACTCCGGTTCCTCCACCCCGAGCCAGCGCCAGAAGCTCAGGCGCACGGCCGCGAGACCCGTGCAGTCGATGGCTTCCGTCGTGAGGTTCGTCTCCGGCAGCCAGTTGGCGTAGTCGCCCGCGAGGTTGTATCCGTACACGTATTCGCCGGTGTGCCCCGCGGTCGGATCGGCGTGCCCGTTCTCGCCGCCGCCTCCCAGAGGCCGGCCCCACGCCCACTGCCCCTCGGTGGTCCAGCCGGGATCCGCGTCGAGCGGCCACTCGTGCCTGAGCGTCCTCTCTCCGACGAACAACCGGAACTGCCTCGTCGTGTCGCCGAGGTGATGCGACACATCGGTGAACCGTATCGTCGCAACGTAGGCGCCCTCGGCGAGCAGCAGCGCTCCGTCATTGAGTTCGACCGATACCTCGCCGGTGCCTCCGGCCGTCAGCGTCCCGCCGGTGTCGCCCGACAGCGTGAGCCAGCTGCAGGGCGCGTCGACCGAGATGTCGTAGGTCGTCTCGCCCCCATCGTACGTGAACTGGAAACCAGTGCCGCCCGGTGAGAACGGGCCTCCGACCGGGCCGTCGGAGGTGCCCACTGCGTCGGGCTCCACGCGAAGCCCGCCGTCGTTGGTGAGCGCCTTCATGCAGAAGTTCGCCGTGGGATCGTAGCTCGTGAGGTCGACCCAACCGTCGCCGTCGTAGTAGTAGCTCTCGCCCGGGCTCGCCGCCGACTCCACGATGGTGCGGTAGCTCGCGCCCAGAAGCACCGGCACGTCCGACGTCGCGTCGTACGGTTGGCCTCCGCGGCTCAACATCAGGTAGACGTAGAAATCCTGGCCCTCGGTGAGGAATACCGGGTCTTCGAGGTCGACCGTATGGAACCCGCGGAAGGCGAAGCTGCCCTCCAGGGTCGCCAGCTCGTCGACGAGTTCGCCGTCCTCGAATCCGCCGTATACGGCGAGCGCGTAGTCGACGCTGTCGGCAGCGGCGAAGAAGCTCAAGGAGTTCAGGAACTCGTTGGCCCGCGACGTGAAGGCGTTGAAGGCCTCACTCGCGTCTGCCATCGTGGCGCGCCACCCGTGATAGTCGTGGTAGTAGACACGGTCGTACTGCATCGGCTCGACGTCGATGAACGCCACCGCGCCCATGAACGGTTCCTGGCAGCACCACTTGTCGTAGTACGAGATCCAGAAGTACCCGGCCTCGCCCCACCCGGTTCCCCAGCTGTTCTTGATCAGCCAGGCCCCGGGGTGTGGAGCCTGCGTTATCTTGTCGTCGTCCCAGCCCACGATGGCGACCGCGTGGTTCGGCGCGAGCGAGTTGGTCGGAGGCTGGTAGTGCACGTTGTCGCTCATGAACTGGTCGCCGTAGTGGAGACACGTTCCGACGACCCCGCCCGTCATCACGGCCTCTTTGATCTCGTCGATACGCTGGAGGTCGGGTCCGGCTGTGTGCCACTCGATCTGCTTGGGGTAGTAGTAGTGCCATCCCTGGCCGGTGCGCTCCGGGGGCCTGTCGAACGACTGGCCGTCGACGTCGCGGACCGCGCCCTCGCCCCTCGAGAGGTAGGCGGCCGCTACCAGGTAGTCTCCGCCCTGGTGAACCACGAGCCCGTGGCCGGAAGGCGGTTCGAGGTCGTCGTTGTTGTGCTCGTTGAACCCGTTCCACCAGTCGAGATGATACTCGGCCAGGTTGGGTTCTCCGATCTCCCCGTTCTCCTCCCAGGCTCCGGTCATGAGCAGGTTGCCCTCGATCGACGCCATCGTGCCGTGCGTCCAGCAGGTTCCCTCGATCTGCGACCTGACCGAGGTTACGTAGTTCACCCCGTCGACATTGCGCAGATCGAACGAGCCCGGGAGCTGGGCGGCGGCCGGCGAGGCGAAGGAGGAGACTGCCGCCACAACGACGGCGGCCGTCAGCGCTCGGATGGCTGAACGCATCAGGATGCTCCTTCCCGGGGGGCTGGTCGGGGGGATGTCGCGACGGGTCCGTGGGCGGAGTTCGAACCCTCAACTTCATCATACTACCGCCGGAGGCGGCGGGCAAGCCGGTCGCAATGAAGAGCGCCCCGCTCGCGTGGAGCGGGGCGCCCTGATGGTCGTATCCGGATCAGGCCTAGCGGTACAGAGCCTTGATCGTCGTCCAGCTCGTGTCCTCAACCGGCGAGTACGCCGTGCCCTCGACCTCGAGCACGTACTCGGTGCCGCACGGGCAGCTGCCCCAATCCGACGGCATGGCGGCGATCCACCAGGTGCCGGCGGTCAGGTAGACACTGAGCTCCTTGACGGAGTACGGCTCGCTGACCTCGTAGTAGGTGAAGCTCTCGATCAGAGCGCAATCGTCCGGGAGGATGAATCCGAACAGCATCGAGTACGCGCCGCACATACGAAGTGTGACTTGGCGGTCATCGGCGAGCACGACCTCGTACCAGTCCGTGTCGCGATACGTGCTCGTGCCGAATGTGAAGACGCCGGTCTCACCGCAGATGGTGAGCAGAGGCGCGGCCGGGATCGACTGGTAGACCGGAATCGTCGAGTTGCAGCCGCCGTTGTAGACGTCGTCGTACTCGGCGTAGCACGTGGGCTCACCCTCGATGTACGCGCCGGCGGGGCATAGCGGCTCGCAGGGCTCCGGGCAGTCGACCTCGTACATGTGGAGTTCGTACACACCGGACTCGCCGCCGTAGCCGTCGATCACGACGTAGTAGTTGTTGCCGGCCGCCATGAAGAGAGCTTCGATCTTCGACCTGAAGAGCAGAGCGCAGTCGGCGAAGTCGTCGTTGCATGCGTATGGGGCACCAGGCGTGTACATGTTCTCGTAGACATAGACCTTCGTGTCGTAGCCGGAGTTGCAGAGGTCGATGTCGACGCACATGTCTCTGTCGGGCGTGAAAACATAGACGACGTCAGGGGACGTGGATCCTTCGTACGGGCATACCTCGTCGTAGTCATCGATGTTGTCCGACGTGTCACCGGTGTCGTCGAAGGGTAGGGACGGGATGACCCACGCCGTTGCGATCGTCTCTCCGCCCTCCTTGGCGTCGCCCGGAGCGCTCGTCGGGACGGCCTTCTTCGGCTCGAACACGTTCGTCGTGGGAACCAGTGCGTAGGCTGCGACCGCAAGAACCAGCAGGAGTGCCATTGCTACGGTAGCGAACTTCATTGCCAGCCTCCTATTCACGTGCAAGCGGTACACGAGCAGGACACTACTGACATCGCCAGCAGTACAGTTGCGCGTTACCCTCCTCTCCGGAGCTCGTCCGCACGGGGTTGCCGGGAGCAACCCGATTGTGGCAGTCTATTCGCCTGAGCCGCTTCGTATCGGCACCTCGGCCAGGCGGCGAAGGTGAGCGAGCGGAATGGTACTCCGGAACCAAGTTGTCGTCAACAGGAAGACGGTTCTCCATTGAGTCTTTTTCGTTCTCCGAAGCAGTCTTCGGTGACCGCGCGCTCGGGAACGGCGTCCGGTTCCGGTGGGAGCACGGGTTCGCGGCTCAGCGCCGCCGCGCGAGCGTGGTGCATGTACGACTGGGCCAACTCCGCTTTCGTGACGACGGTCACCGCGGCGCTCTTCCCGCCGTTCTTCCGCTCGCTCGTCACGGCCACCGGTCTGAGCGCGAGTCGTGCCACAGCCTACTGGGGCTACACGTCGTCGGCATCGCTGCTGCTTGTCGCTCTGGTCGCGCCGCTCCTGGGCGCGATGGCCGACCATACGGGAGGACGGAAGCGATACATGGCGGCGTTCGCCGGCCTCGGTATCGCGTTCACCGCATGCTTCTACCTGATAGGCGCCGGCGCCTGGAAGCTGGCCGCGGGGCTCTACGTGGCAGCGGCGTTCGGGTTTGCCGGGGCGAACGTCTTCTACGACTCGTTCCTGCCGCACGTGTCCGGGACCGCGAACGTCGACAGGGTGTCGGCCTTAGGCTTCGCGCTCGGATATCTGGGGGGAGGCATCCTGCTCATACTGAACGTGCTCTGGGTCGCGCACCCGGCGTACTTCGGGATGCCAGGCGTCGACTTCGCCCTTCGGGCGTCGTTCGTGAGCGTTGCCGTCTGGTGGGCGCTCTTCTCGATCCCCTTCTTCAGATTCGTTCCTGAGCCCGGGGCCATAAGGACGTCCGAGAGCAACCTTCCGGCTCCGCTCGAGGGGTTCTCACGGCTCGTCCGCACGATGAAGGAGGTCAGGCGCTACCGCCAGTTGAGCCTGTTTCTCCTCGCGTTCTGGATATACACGGACGGCGTCGGCACGATCATACGGATGGCGACGGCCTACGGCAGCGAGATCGGTATCGGCATGACCGACATGGTCGTCGCCCTCATCTTCACCCAGATGGTGGGCATACCGTGCACCATCATCTTCGCGCGGCTGGCGCGGCGAATAGGCGCGAAGCGCTCCATCATGCTCACGCTGGGCGTGTACGCGGTGGTGGCGGTCTCGGCCTACAACATGAGGACCGCCGTGCACTTCTACGCGCTCGCGTTCTCCGTGGCCACAGTTCAGGGAGGATGTCAGGCGTTGAGCCGTTCGCTGTTCGCGAGGATGGTGCCGCGGAACAGAACGGCTGAATTCTTCGGGTTCTACAGCACCAGCTCCAAGTTCGCCGGGGTTTTCGGCCCGCTCGTCTTCGGCCTCCTGAGCCACATGACCGGGCAGAGCCGCCTCGGCATCGTCTCCGTGGTGGCGTTCTTCCTGGTCGGGGCTGCGCTGCTCCGGAAAGTGGATGTCGCCGAGGGAGAAATGGCCGCTGCTCGTGCAGGTCGTGTATAATGACTCCGTCTTGAGGTCCAGTCGGGAGGAGTTTCACAGATGATACGAGACATGCCGCGAGAGGTGAAGGAGAGGGTGCGGTTCCTGGAGGACATGGGGACCGCTCAGAAGCGCGACGGCGGGGTGCTCGCGTTCGACAGGTTGCGGCAGGTGCCGCCGACGACCGGGCGGTTCCTGTCGATAATCGCCCTCGCCGCGCCCGAGGGGGCGTGGATAGAGGTGGGCACGAGCGGCGGGTACTCGGCCCTCTGGCTGAGCCTCGCGGCCAGGGAGCGGGGAGCGAAGATCACGACGTTCGACATCTCGGAAAGGAAGGCGGAACTGGCCAGGGAGTCGTTCCGCTCCGCACACGTGGATGACATCGTGACCATGGTCGTGGGCGACGCACTCAATCACCTCGGCGAGTGCTCCAACATCGCCTTCTGCTTTCTCGACACGGAGAAGGACCTCTACGGCCCGTGCTACGACATCATCGTGCCGAGAATGGTCAAGGGCGGGATCCTGGTCGCGGACAACGTTGTGAGCCACCAGGAGGTACTCAGGCACTGGACCGAAGCCGTGCTCGGCGACCAGCGGGTCGACGCGGTCGTCGTTCCGGTCGGGTCCGGCGTGCTCCTGGCCAGGAAGGCCTGACCGGGAAGGCTCGTCCGAGGAGCGGTTCCATGAGGGTGAGCAGGAGCATATCCATAGACGAGCGCGAACTCGTAGAGGAGTTCGTGAGATCTTCCGGCCCCGGCGGACAGAACGTGAACAAGGTGGCCACCGCGGTTCAGCTGCGCTTTGACGTGAAGAGGTCGCCGTCGCTGCCCGACGACGTGCGTGAACGCCTGCTCAGGCTCGGTGGCAGGAGGGTCACCCGGGACGGCGTTCTCGTGATCGATGCGCGGCGCTACCGGACGCAGGAGCGGAACAGAAAGGACGCGAGGGACAGGCTCGCGGTTCTCGTCAGGCGCGCGGCGGAGCGTCCCAGGAAGAGGAAGGCCACGGCCCCCACGCGGGCGTCCGTCGAGAGAAGGATGTGCAACAAGAAGAAGCGGGGAGAAAAGAAGCGCAGACGCGCGCGTGTAGGGCGCGAGGACGACTGACGGGTGGGTGGCCGTCGTGACCCGGTCGGAACGCCGGGTCGGGAGCTGGACCATGTCCCATGAGACGATCAACAAGTCTACCTACGAGTCGCCGAACATCGTGTCGCTCTACTGCTCGGGTCCGATCCAGTGCGCCGAGCTGCGCATCCTCGTGACCTACAAGGACGACTATTGGGGCAGAAGAGCGCTGGACATCGGGGTGGGGGCGGGGCGCACGACGGAGGTCATGCGCACGCTCAACGTCGACTACACCGCAGTGGACTATTCGGAACTGATGATCCGCCAGTGCGGAACGAGGTTCCCCGACGCGAGGTGTATGCACTGCGACGCGCGGGACATGAGCTGCTTCGACGACCGGTCGTTCGACTTCGTGATGTTCTCGAACAACGGGCTCGACTGCCTGGTTCACGATGACAGAATGCGCGCTCTGCGCGAGATCAACAGGGTGCTCGGGGGCGACGGTCTCTTTGTCTTCTCCACGCACAACCGGGACTACAGCCATGCGCGTTCGAACCCGCGGCTGACGCTGTCCCTGGACCCGTTTCGTCAGGCGCGGTTCCTCTACAGACACATGCGGAGATGGAGCAACCACCGGCAGAACAGGCGCCATGAGCGCTTCGAGGAGACCTACTGGATCCTGAACGATCGCTCTCACCTGTATTCACTGCTGACGTACTACATCGGCGTGCCCGACATGGTGCGCCAGCTCTCCGACGTCGGTTTCGAGGCCATCGAGGTGCTCGGAAGGGACGGCCTGCCGCTCGCCCTGGACGCTCCGGACAACGGCAGTTCTTGGATATACTACGTCGCCCGCAAGCGCAGGCCCCCGGCGTAGCTCAGACACGGGGTGTTAGGAGACCGCGATGGACTCCAGGCACGACGCCTTCGGGCACATGTTGCTCGACCACTACGAGGGTGATCGCTCCGGGCGAGAGATCGTCGAGCGCGACGACGGCTACTTCGACGTGTCGAGCGGGCCGGAGTCGTACTTCAGGAGTTTCAGGGACTGGCCCAGGCACGAGAAGGAAGCCATGCAGTACGTGCGCGGGAGGGTCCTCGATATCGGCTGCGGGGCCGGGCGCCACTCGATCTACCTGCAGGGGAAGGGGTTCAACGTCACCGGCATCGACGTCTCTCCGCTGGCCGTCAAGGTCTGCAGGGCACGCGGGCTCAGGCACGCGAACGTGATGTCGGTCACAAGGATCCCGTCGTCGCTCGGCGTTTTCGACACGCTGCTCATGATGTGCAACAACTTCGGGCTGTTCGGTACACCCGCGCGCACGCGCTGGCTGCTTCGCAGGTTCAGGAATCTCACGAGCGACCGGGCGAGGATCATCGCCGAGAGCAACCACGTGTACAGCACGACCAGCCCGTTCCATCTGGACTACCATCGACGCAACCGCAAGCTCGGACGCATGGCCGGGCAGCTCCGGCTCCGTGTCAGGCACAGGACATACGTGACGCCGTGGTTCGATTATCTGCTGGTGTCCCAGCCTGAGATGCGCGAACTGCTTCAGGGCACCGGGTGGCACGTCGAGCGTTTCGTCGAATCGGGGGGAGCCCCGTACATAGCCGTGATCGAGAAGGACTGAGGGTATAGGACGTTCGAAACGGAAACGAGGTGACCCGATGAGAAGGGCAGCAACCATCCTCGCGCTCGCGCTGTTCGTGTTCGTGGGCCTGGCGGGGTGCTCGAACAAGCCGGCGCACGACAGGGCAATCGACTCGCTCATCGATGCGGAGAACAAGTTCGCGGGCGACATCGCTGAGAAGGGGATCAAGACTGCGTTCCTGGACAACCTCGGCGAGAACTCCGTCATCTTCCGCCCGGAGCCGGCGAGCGCCGTAGCGGTATATGAGGCCATGCCGGAAACGCCGGGCCTGCTTTCCTGGCACCCGGTCTTGGCCGACGTGTCGGCCGCGGGCGACCTCGGATTCACGACAGGCTCATGGGAGTTCAGCCCCGATGGACCCGGCACGGAAGCGAGGGCGTTCGGCGACTACGTCACCGTGTGGATCAAGGACCCGGATGACGTCTGGAAGATAGCCGCCGATATCGGCGTGCCGCACGATCCGTCGACCCAGCCCGCTCCGGAACTCAAGAGGCGCGGCTACGACCGTGTTGCGTCACCGTACGAGCCGGCCGCGGAACTCGGGGACGTGCTCGACGCCGAGCGCGACCTGTGGATGAGCACATCCACCATGGGGTTCGGGCCGGCGCTCTCGGCCGTCGCCGCTCCCGACATGGTCTTGCTCAGGTTCGGGCTTCCGCCGGCCAGCGGTCCTCAGGGTGCTCTCATGCTGATACCCGAGGCCAAAGCGTCGTGGGAGCCGGCCGGGGGAGCGATCTCCGAATCGGGCGACCTTGCCTACACGTTCGGCGTGGTCGTGTACAAGGGGAACGAGGGTGACGAGCCGATCGGCCGGGCGTCCTACCTGCGAATCTGGGAGAGGTTGCCATCGGGCGCCTGGAACGTCGTGCTCGACGTGACCAACCCGATGCCTCTCGAGCAGCACCAAGGGACGGAAGGAGGCCGAGAATGAGAACGTGTGCCATATGTCTCATGACGGCGGTCGCGTTCCTCGCCGGCGTGGCAGGAGTGTCGTGTTCCTCCGACGCCATCGATGGCGGAGGTTCCGGGACCCGCGACGCGGAGGCCGATGCCGCTTGGCTCGTGAAGGGCGACATCGATTTCGCGATGGGTCTCTACGGGCAGCTGGCCTCGAGGGACGGGAACATCTTCTTCTCGCCCCACAGCATCTACTCCGCGCTCGCGATGACCTACATGGGAGCGCGCGGCGCGACGGCCTCGCAGATGAGTGCCGTGCTCGGGTTCGGAGCCATTGGTGACGGAGAGGACGCCGACGCCGTGAGGAAGCGGATAGCGGGGGCGTTCCACTCGCTCTCGACGATGCAGGAGAGAGACCAGTCCGGCGACGCGCACACTCTCGCCGAGGCCAACGCGCTCTGGTGTCAGCAGGGGTATCCGTTCCTCGACAACTTTCTCTCGCTCAACCGCGAGGGGTTCGGAGCCAAGGCCACGCTCGTCGACTTCGCGAACAACACGGAGGCGGCGCGGCAGGAGATCAACACTTGGGTCGAGGAAGAGACCTACGGGAAGATCAAGGACCTGGTGGGTCCGGGAGACCTCGATCCTCTGGTCCGCCTCGTGCTGACGAACGCCGTCTACTTCAAGGGAATGTGGGACACCCAGTTCGATCCCAAGTCGACCCATGACACCGCGTTCCACACGGTCCCTGGCGACCCGGCCCGGGACGTTACGGTACCGATGATGTCGCGGAAGGGCGACTATCTCTACGGGGACCTCGAGAGCGCAGGCGCGCAGGTCGTCCAGCTGCCGTACGAGGGCGGCGATGCGGCGATGCTCGTCATGCTGCCTTACGAGGACCTTCCGGGTGGCCTCTCGGCGCTCGAGGCCGAGCTGACGCGGGACAACCTCGACCAGTGGCTCGGAGAACTGCACAAGACCGAGATCCTCGTGTCCATCCCTAAGTTCGAGATGACGTGGGGCACCGAGAACGTGATCCCCGAGCTTCAGGTGCTCGGCATCACCGACCTCTTCTCGAACGCCGCGGACCTCTCGGGGATGGACGGGACCACCGAGTTGTACGTGAGCAAGGTGCTCCACAAGGCCTTCGTCGAGGTCAACGAAGAGGGGACGGAGGCGGCCGCCGCTACGGCGGTCGTGACGAGGCTCAAGGCTATGATGCCGCTCGAGTTCAGGGCGGACCGTCCGTTCATCTTCCTCATCCGCGACACGCTGACGGGGAACATACTCTTCATGGGCAGGCTCACGGACCCGACGGCATGACGTCACTTCGCAGTCTGAGGCGGAAGATCACGAGGTCGGACGCGTTCGTGAATGCGCTCGCAGCCATCACGCGGGCCTTCATCATCGCCTACTCGAAGACGCTCCGCATCAGGTGGGAGGTGTACGACGGCTACGAGAGCGAGGACAAGTCGAAGGTGCTCTACGGGTTCTGGCACGGGAGGCAGTTCCTTCTCGTGCCGGCCTTCAGGGGAAGCGGCATCGTCATAATGACCGACCTCTCGTGGGCTGGACGCATCCAGACGCGGGTGCTCGAGGGGATGGGCTACGTGATCGTGCGGGGGTCGAGCCGCCGGAAGCCCGCCAGGGCACTCGCCGCGATGAAGGCCGCGATAGACTCGGGTCACCCCGCGGCGTTCGCGGTCGACGGCCCCGGCGGCCCGATACACAAGTCGAAGCCCGGCATCGTGTTCCTAGCTCAGAAGCTTGGGTATCCCATCATACCCGTGGGCACGAGCGCGTCCCGCGCGCTCATGATCCCTCAGACCTGGTGCCGCTACATGCTGCCTCTTCCTTTCTCGCGGTGCCTCGTGAAGCTCGGTCCTCCGCTCTACGTCTCCGACGAGGGACTAGCCACGGAGAGTCTGGACGAGGCGGTGGATCGCGTTACATTGGAGGCCGACCTCGAGGTCGGCCTCGCACGTGGGGCCTGAGACAACTACGAGCAGCGAAAGGCAGTGCTCATGAGCGACAAGATCGACAGAAGCAACGAGGAGTGGAGGAAGGCCCTGACGCCCGAGCAGTACCGGGTGACGAGGGAGAAGGGGACGGAGCCGCCGTTCACCGGGGAGTACAACGAGTTCAAAGGTGAGGGCGTGTACAGGTGCGTCTGCTGCGGCAACCCGCTGTTCCGCTCGACCGAGAAGTACGACTCCGGCTCCGGGTGGCCGAGCTTCTGGGCGCCCGTCTCCGAGGACAGCATCGTGACGGAGCCGGACGACTGGGGCGGCATGCATCGCACGGAGATCAAGTGCGGGCGCTGCGGAGCACACCTGGGGCACGTGTTCGAGGACGGGCCGCAGCCGACGGGGCTGCGGTACTGCACGAACTCGGTATCGCTCGACTTTGAGGACAAGAAGGGGAAGGACGAGTAACGCGGCACCGGCCATGCGAGCGAGCAGCACCGTGCCGGCCGTGCCGGGCGACACCGGGCGGACGGGGGAACTAGTCCGGAAGTCCAGGTTCGACGAAGACGACCTTCTCGTTGGTCACGACCGCGAGGCCCGGTTTGGCGCCTCGCGGTTTTCTCACGTAGCGCCTCTCCGTGTAGGCGACGGGCACGGTCGTTCCGCCCGACGACTTGCTGTGGAACGCGGCGATGGCGGCCGCCTCCACGATGGCCTCCTGTCCCGGCTCGTCCTTCCTGCCGGCCCTCTGCAGGATGACGTGAGACCCCGGCGACTGCCGGACGTGGAACCAGAGGTCGGACGGGCGCGCGATGCGGTGCGTGAGGATGTCGTTGTCCCTGTTCGACTTCCCGACCAGCACTTTCCATCCACCTGTAACGGTGTACGTCCTGAACCTGGCGCGCTGCTTGCCCCCGCGCCTGCGCTGTCGCCTTCGGGGCGGACGGAACCTCTCCTCGAGTCCGGAGAGGACCTGGGGTGAGGCGGCGTCGATGCTCTCGAGGTCCCTCTCGAGACCTTCGATCTCGGCCTCGAGTTCGGCTGCGCGTTCAGGAGTGCGCTTGGCTCTCCGATCGGCCTTGCGTGCGCGCGCGAAGAGCGCCTCGGCGTTCCTCGCGGCGGGGAGCGATGGGTCGACCTCGATCTCGACCTCCGTCACGTTGTCGTAATCGAGGACCCTCTGCATTCTCTCGCCGCGCTTGAGCGAGTCCCTCCTGGTCAGGAGCAGCTGCGCCTTGTGACGGTACTCGTCGGCGCGCTCCGAGTCGTCCATCTCCGCCTGTACCTTGCTGAGCGCGCGGCGCTTCCTGGCGAGCGCCAGGCCGATGACGCGCGCGAGGTTGGCCCGTCTGGCGGATACGACGATCTCGGGCAAGAGCTCGCGGGCGGCGTGGAGCGCGGCCTCGTTCCACGCGTCGAACTCCGCCGTGCCGTCCCAAGGGCCCTCGTTGGGAGGAATGCCGACGTGCAGTCTACCGGAGTCGTCGCGGCGCCACGCGACGGCGGGGCGGTCGTTCGCGGCGGGTCCGCGCGCGCCCGGCGAGCCGTCCGCTCGCTCGGGCGGTCCGTCCTCGACTGAGAGCGACGGCCTTTCGCCGAGGTGCAGGCGAACGGTGCGTTCCGTCGTTCGCCCAGCGGTGTCGGTGTGGGTAGCAGACATGAGCACCACGGGAAGGCCCGGCACCACCGCGAGCGAGGTGACGGTCGACCCCACGACGGCGGCGAAGGTGTCCGCCGGGTCACATCCTCCCTCTCCGGGCGCGTCCGCGACGTACAGAAGGGGGAGGGCCTTGACGGCGGAGAGTCCCACCCATGAGCGGTCCGGCCCGTCCGTCGCGAACTCCAGCCAGTCGCGCGCGTGTTCGACCGCCCGCACAATGCGGCGCCCGACGACGCGGTCCGCCGTCTCGGCGACGATGGTCTGGAGCACCTCTGCGTTCATGGCCGGCTCCCGGGTGGGTGCGTGGCGGCGCGGCGGCCGCACAGAACGGGAGTATAGCCGGAGCCCGCGAGGAGCGTCAACATGGGCGATTTCCGCGCGGATACGCGCCCAATCTCGCCTAACCGTTGACTCGCGCCCAATAACGCGCTATCTTCATCGTCTACCACCCTTCGAGAGTCAAGGAGGTAACCCCGTGCTCAGAAGCATGACCGGCTACGGTGGGTCCGAGAGGACCGACGGCGACCGCGTG
>CAYNQF010000070.1:0-13871 GCA_964399265.1 uncultured bacterium
ACCAGCTTGCGCGTCTGGCTCCACTCGCCCACGTCGGCGCGGCAGAAGTAGATGCCCGAGGCGACCGGGGCGCCGCTCTGGTCGCGGCCGTCCCACGTGATCGCGTGTTCGCCGGCGGACATCGCGCCGGTGCGAAGCGTCCGGATGACCCTGCCGGTCACGTCGTAGACGACGACGTTCACCTCGGCAGGCAGCGGAAGCGCGAGCGAGAAAGCGGTCGAGTTCGCGAACGGGTTCGGCCTGCCGGGACTCAGCGCGAGCGCGCCGACCTCGGCGTCCGGCGTGCCGGAACCGCTCTGGACGTACCCCTCGAGGTACACGACGAGGTCATCGAGGTTCGTGCCGCCCGTGATGTCGGGGCAGTCCCTCGTGTGGAGCGTAAGCACGGCCGTGTAGAGCGAGTCCTCGGTGGCGGTCGTGGAATCGAACGCGATCTCGTACTGCGCCGGCGTACCCTCCGCCGACGCCTCGGAGAAGCCGCCGACGAAGGAGAACAGCCCGTCCGCCCCGACGATCTCGCCGTCGTACACGTCCAGAAGAGACTGGAGTGCCGAGTAGCCATCGTTGTAGACGTAGAACGACTGGTTGTCGTGTTCGCCGGGAGCGGCCGACCCGAAGTCGAGCGTGTCATCGAGGACGACGCCCGACGACTCCAGCGACGGCTCGGCGTGGTCGACCACCCTGCCGGTGAGACTCACGTACCAGGTCGGGTCCTCGCCGTCGTTCGAGTTGATCTCGAGATCTCCCGACTTGGTGCCGAGCGCTGAGGTATCCATCGTGACCAGATGGTCGAGGTACTGGCCCGGGCCGAGTGCGTAGCTGTAGGTCGGGGCCGTGAAGCCCGCGGGAGCCGAGAGCGTGTACTCGAGATTGCTGGCCGGAGCCGGCGCGACGTTCGTCACCGTCAGCGTCTCAGTCGCCGTCGACCCGATGATGGCGAGCCCGAAGTCGAGCGCCGTCGCCGCGTCTATCCTCTGCGGTACTTGCAGATCCATGAAGACCGGAAGGTGCGTGCTCACGGCCTCGAGTGCATCGGCCACCTCCTGGCTCACAACGGTGTTGGCCGGGTCGTTGATGGCGCTGTTGAAGTGCAGTCCGTCGTTGCCAAGGGCCGTATAGGTGCCGGTCACGTAATCCATTCCCGAGTCGTCGTCCAGCGGATACGAGCACAGAATGAAGTCGAACCTGTCGTCCATGCCGCCCCACGCCAGCTGCGTGGCCTGCGTGTGCACGTAGCGATACGAGTAGTTGTCATGCCACGCACCGCCGGTGTTTATCGGGTCCTTGCAGCGGCCGTCGTTGTCGGCCTGGTAACCGACCAGCATCTGGTATGCGGTCTCGGTGGACGTGTAGACGTTGAAGTCACCGGCCACCATGAAATTGCTGGTCGAGGGGTAGTCGTTGAGGTAGCTGCGGATGACGGTGGTCATGGCGAGGCGGTCGGCCTCGTCGGACGAACTGCTGCCGGCCTTCAGATGGGTCGACAGAATCGTGAACTCCGCGGCCGAGGACGAGTAGCCGGCCAGCCTGAACCGATAGACCGAGGTCCACCTGACGTCCGTGTATATCTGCTCGGAGAAGATGGAGTCGACGACCGCCGTCTTGTAGAAGCAGGCGTTGTCGGTGTCGGGGCCGTTGGCGAACGGCATGAGCCAGTACTCGTCCGGAGCGATCTGGTTCAGGACGTAGTTGTAGAACTGGGCCACGCCGAGGTTGCTCGTGACCTCCTGGAGCACGATGACGTCGGGGTCTATCTCGGTCAGGATGGTCCTGAAATAGGGCGCCCGCGTGGTGTAGTCGTTGGGCCAGTTCTCGATGTTGTAGGTGCATATCCGGATGGCCGCCGCCGGCTGGACCGTCCCGGCCAGCAGCACCGCCAGAAGGGCTACCACAAGTGGGAATCTGCTCTTGAACACAGGGGCCTCCCAGACTCGTGCCTCAGAGGGGACGTGTCTAATCTCTCTATGCTCCATTGTAGCACAGACTTAGCAATATCTCAAGTTGCTTCCCGGCTCCGGCGCCCCGCGCGACGGGGCGGCCGGCCCCGCTGGCAGCCGATTCCGGCATCTGGTAGCATCTTCCCATGTCCTACGGAGCCTTCCTTATCCAGGCCATTCTGATATCGCTCTCCGGAGTCATGGGCCCGGGGCCGCTCATGGTCGTCACGGTCGACGCGGGGACACGCTCGCCGCGGGCCGGGATCGCGATCGCGCTCGGCCACGGCGTGGTCGAGTTCCCACTGATGGCGCTCATAGCCGTCGGCTTCGCCCCTGTCCTGGAGCATCCCACGTTCGGCGCGGCGGTGGGCCTGGCGGGCGGCCTGGTTCTGATCTGGATGGGCGCAGGTCTCCTGCGCGGGCTGCGTGGAACGATGGAGACGAAAGAGAGACGCGTGTCCTCTCCGTTCGTGGCCGGGATGGTCATGTCGGCAGCGAACCCCTACTTCCTAGTGTGGTGGGCGACCGTGGGAGCGACGCTCGTCTTCCGCGCGTGGGAGTTCGGGCTGTGGCAGCTCGTCGTGTTCGCGGTTGTGCACTGGTCGCTCGACCTCGTGTGGGACCACGTGCTCGCCACCGCCTCCCACCGAGGCTTCAGGGTCCTCGGGGTCCGATTCCTCAGGGGCGTCGGCCTGGTCTCGGGCCTGCTCCTTCTATTCTTCGGCGTGCGGTTCATCATCGACGCGCTTCCCAGGCTTCTGTAGACGGTCCGGCGCCACCGATAGCCCCACCTCTGATGCGTCCACCGCAGCCCGGCGCCACGCCCCGAACCGCGCGACAGGCCCCTATCTTCGCGTCTCTTGCCATGTTATAATGGTAATGATTACAACTGGCTGCTCTCACCGGCATCCCACGGAGGCCTACGTCATGCTGCGCCGCACCCGCACGTACGCTCTGCTTCTCGTTGTGGCCGCTCTGGCGGCACTTCCGCAGACGCTCCTCGCCCAGTCACTCGCCCAGGAGGTCGAGGGCAAGGACTATCTGCCCATCGGTCTCACCGACGAGGAGGCCCGGAATCTAGACCGCATAGGCGAGGTGCACCGCAGTACGCCTCCCCCGCCGGAACCCGTCAGGAACCCGGGTGAGTTCGAGCCGATGACGGGCGTAATTGTCCGGTATCCGTTCGGCAACCCCACTGACCTGCTCGTGGAGTACGCGGAAGACGACACGCTATGGGTTATCGTCGAGGACGCGAGCGACCAGTCGGCCGCCACGAGCACGCTCTCGGGCGGCGGCGCGAACATGGCACACGTCAGATGGATCTACGGGCCGACGAACAGCATCTGGACACGCGACTACGGTCCGTGGTTCATCACCAACGGAAACGGGGTCCAGGGCATCACCGACCAGATCTACAACCGTCCGAGGCCGGACGACGACCTCATCCCGGGCGTCATCGGCTCTGACTGGGGCATTCCGGTCTACGGCATGGACCTCGAGGCGACGGGCGGCAACTACATGTCCGACGGGCTCGGAACGGCGATCTCTACGCGCCTGACGCTCGACGAGAACACGTCGTTCACGACAGCCGAGATCGACTCGATCATGCATGCGTACGTGGGCATCGACCGGTTCGAGTGGCTCGACTACATCGAGAGCGGAATCCACCACATCGACTGCTGGGCCAAGTTCCTCTCGCCCGGGAAGATCCTTGTGAAGGAGGTACCCTCGTCGTCCTCGTCGTACGCGGCGCTCGAGGCCAACGTCGCCTATCTCCAGACGCTGACCAGCTCGTGGGGCAGGCCGTACGAGATCGTGCGCGTCTACTGCCCGAGCAACGAGCCCTACACGAACTCGCTCATCGTGAACGACAAGGTCTTCGTGCCGCAGTACGGAACGTCGTGGGACGACGACGCGCTGCAGACGTACGCGGACGCGATGCCCGGCTACGAGGTTCTGGGTTACACCGGCTCGTGGCTCACCGACGACGCCATCCACTGCAGAGCGATGGGCGTGACCGACAGGTACATGCTCTTCATCGACCACGTCCCCTTGAAGGACAGCCCCGACGAGACGAACCCCTACCGCGTCGAGGCCGACCTCATCGACTACAGCGGCGCGGGCCTGAAGACCGACTCCCTGTTCGTCTACTGGGAGACCAACTCGAACCCGGGCTTCACCCCGGTGCTCATGACCGCCGACTCGCCGGGTGACGCCTACTACGCCGACATCCCGGCGCAGACGCTCGGAACCGAGGTCTCGTACTACATCTCAGCTGCCGATTACTCCGGCCGTCACGAGACACACCCGTGGGTCGCGCCGGGCGACGCGCACCGATTCTCGATCGTGACGGATAACGAGGCGCCCGTGGTCTACCATACGGAACAGGTCACCATCACGGCCGGTCAGTGGCCTCCGACGGCGGTCGCGAACGTGACCGACAACACGGTCGTGGGCGCGGTCGAACTGGAATCGTGGATCAACGGCACGCCGCAGACGACCGTCGCGATGGACGAGACCGCCCCCGGCCGGTATGAGGGCGAGTTCCCGGGCACCGCGGCGGCCGGCGACGAGATCACCTACAGGATCAAGGCCGCCGACGCCGCGTCGCCTCCCAACGTCACCTACGCGCCGGCCTCCGGCACGTACTCGTTCGGCATTGTCGACGCCATCGATGTCGTGATCTGGGAGCCCGACCCAACACCCATATCCGGCGCCGCGATCGCGGCGGCCCTCAGCACCCTGGGCGTCTCCTACGACTACGTGACCGGCTCGATGCCGAACCTGGACGAGTATTCCGCGGCGTTCATCTGCCTCGGCATCTACTCGACGAACCGCTCCCTCACGACCGATGAGGCCAATGCGCTCGTCGCCTACATGGACGCCGGCGTCTCGGTCTACATGGAGGGCGGCGACTGCTGGGCCTACGACTCCGCCCGCACGATCTACAACGGGCGCTTCGGGATCAACGGCATCACCGACGGCGGTGCCGACCTCTCGACGGTCAACGGCGAGTCCGGAACCATGTGTGAGGGCATGAGCTTCGCCTACGCGGGCGGCAACAGCTACATCGACCACATAAGCGCCACCGGTGCGGGCGTCCGCATCTTCACGAACCCCTCCGACGGGGCCGGGTGCGGCGTCGCGAACGACGCCGGACCCTACAAGAGCGTCGGGTGCTCGTTCGAGTTCGGCGGGCTCGTTGACGGCTCGTCGCCGGCGACGAAGGAAGACCTGATGGGCGAGATCCTCTCGTTCTTCGGCATCATCCAGTCCGGCATCCCCGAGGACGGCCCCGGCCTTCGGTTCACGCTCGAGCAAAACAGCCCGAACCCCTTCAACCCCAGAACCACGATCGCCTTCGAGCTGCCTCGGTCGGCCGAGGTCGAACTCACGGTGTACAGCGCGGCCGGCAGACGAGTGGCGACGCTCGTCGACGGACTCGTAGAGGCGGGGCCGCACACGGTCGTCTGGGAGGGGCTCGACGACGATGGCAGACGCGTCGCGAGCGGCGTCTACTTCTTCAGGCTGACGCGCGACGGCGAGAGCGTCTCGCGGAAGGGAGTGCTGCTGAAGTAGGTTCTCACACGCAGTTCCGTGTACACAGGCCGGGCCCTTTATCACGGGGGCCCGGTCTTCTGTTTGATACTCCGGTTGCTTGCAGCTGTTCACGATTCATGATATACTATAATGAGTTTGGTTTCATATGGGGGACTTGCACCGCGAAGTCCACGCGTCCCCCAGGGGGGGCTTGTGCCCTCCTGGACCCGGTCGCGAGGGAGAACCTTGAGCATCAGGAAGGGCCTACTCTCGCCGGACAAGGTGCGATGGCTCATGGCCGCGGTCCTCGTCGTTGCCGTGCTGCTCCGGCTCGTCTTCTGGATCGCTGTCGTTGGCTTCGACTCCACCGGAGGCGGCGATGAGCCCGACTACCACAGACTCGCGGCGTCCGTGGCCGCGGGGCAAGGACTGCTAGGTCCGGAGGGAGAGCCGACCGCCAGACGTCCGCCGCTCTACCCGATCGTGCTCGGCGGGCTCTACGCGTTGACCGGTCCCGACCCTGACGCCGGCAGGGCGCTCCAGGTCGGCCTTGGCGCGCTCATCGTCTTCCTCGTGTACGCGCTGACGCGCCGCATCCTCTCAGAGCCCGCGGCAGTGCTGGCCGCGGCCCTCACGGCGGTCAACCCGTCTCTCGTCTACGTGAGTGCGCTCCTCCTGACAGAGAACCTCTACATCGTGCTGCTGCTGCTCGTCCTGCTCCTGCTGGTCCGGGCCTACGAGTGCAGACCGCAGCCGCTCTCGAGATTCGCGCTGGCCGGAGTCCTGACGGGGCTGTCCGCGCTGACCCGGCCGACAGGGACGGCTTTCGCCGGCGTAGCCGTGGTAACAACGCTGCTCTTCCTCCGCGCTGCGTTCCTGCGCAGGCTTGCTGCCGTCCTGGTTTTCGCGCTGGCGGTCGCGGGCGTGCTCGCGCCCTGGGCCGCAAGGAACCACGCGGTGCTCGGAGCGTGGGTGGCCACGACGACACACGGGGGCATCACCTTCTACGAGAGTAACAACGAGCTCATTCCCGAGAACCCCGAGTTCCGTGGAACCGTCGTGCTCCCCCGCACCGCCGTGCCGGGGTGGGACAGCCTCGAGAACATGGGAGAGGTCGACTTGGACCGCGAGGCGTGGAGGAAGGGCATCGAATTTGCGAGAGAGAACCCGGACCTTCTTCCCCGCATGGCGCTCTGGAAGCTGGAGAGGTTCTGGCGCATCAGGAGCGGGCTCGAGTTCGGCACTACCGGCGCCGGGGGTTCGGGGGGACTGCTCCGGCTGGCCGCTCACCCGGACGTCGTCTCGGTCTACTGGATGGCCGTCATACCGCTCTTCGTGCTTGGGCTCATCGTCACGCTGCGCCGATGGCGGCGGCTCCTGCTCGCCTATGCGGTCATCGTGGCACACGTTCTTACGGCCATCGTGATACACGGCTCCCTGAGAGCGCGGACGCCGGTGGAGCCCGTGATGGCCACCTTCGCCGCCGGGGCGACCGTCTGGCTAGTGCGCCTCTTCATGCGGGCCCACGGCAGGAGCGCCGGCGTGGCAACGCTGGAGGTCGACAAGGAACCTTGAAGCTCAGCGTCATAATCCCGGCATACAACGAGGCCAAGACGGTGGGAGAGATTCTCCGTCGCGTCCTCGCGAGTCCGGTCGACCTACAGGCCATCGTCGTGGACGACGGCTCGACCGACGGCACGCGCGACATCCTGGAGTCTTTCGCGACCGACCCGAGAGTCGTGGTCGTGCGGCACGAGCGGAACCGGGGCAAAGGCGCCGCCATACGGACCGGTATCGCCCATGCGACGGGCGATCTAACGCTGGTCCAAGACGCCGATCTGGAGTACGATCCAAGTGACTACGAGAGACTGCTGGCCCCTTTCAATGATCCTGACGTGTCGGTCGTGTACGGTTCGCGCCGCCTGACGCCTAACCCCAAGTGCTCGATCTTGTCTAAGATGGGCGGGGTCTCGCTAACGTGGATCACGAACGTGCTGTACCGGACGGGCATCACGGACGAGCCGACGTGCTACAAGGTGTTTCGCACACGTCTCCTGAAGAGCCTGCCTCTGACGTGCGAAGGGTTCGAGTTCTGCCCCGAGGTCACTGCCCTCGTGGCGCGCGGCGGGCACCGCATCCATGAGGTGCCGATCCACTACCACCCGAGGAGCATCGCGGACGGGAAGAAGATAGGATTCAGGGATTGGCTCCGGGCGGTCGCGACGCTGCTCGGGAACAGGTTCAGGCCCCTGACCAGCACCTTTGGAGAAACGAGATGAGAAGAACCTGGCTGCCGCTCTTGTGTGCCATAGCAACGATGACGGCTCTCCATCCGGCGGCGATGGCCGATGGCGACCGCTACGACAACACGTTCCGCAAGGACTTCATGATGGACGCGCCCTGGCGCGTGGTCGACGCCGACACGGCCATCCCGCTCACGATCGTCCTCAAGGACTGCGACACGGACGACATCCGGGAGCTTCACTGGATACGGTGCTGGGACGAGACGTCGGGCTCGGTGCTGCTGTGGGACCACGACTTTGGCGACGAGACCATCGGGGACGACGCCTACGAGGCCAGCTTCTGGACCTACATCACCACGGTGACCGAGGGACACTCCAGCCTGCCCGACGGCACGCCGCTCACGCCGGCGAACCTGGGGTACGGACCGGGCGACCACATCAACCTCAAGGTCAGCATCTACTACAAGGACAACATCTTCAACTACACCGAGACCCGCCACCTCAGAGTGCACGTCGGGCGCGGGCCGTTCCCACGGCCCTCGGGCTGGTACGGTGGAGACACTCACTTCCATACGATGTACACGAACAACACGGCGGAGTACGGCGCCCCCCTGCCCGCGGTGGCCCTGACCGCGAAGGCGATGGGCCTCGACTGGATGACCACGACCGACCACTCGTGCGATATCGACGAGACGGGAGACGGCTCGTTCTCTTATGCCACCACTCACTGGGAGTACACGATCCAGAACGAGAGCGGCATCAGCACGGTCTACCGGGACAACTCGTCCATCGGGACGACGTGGGACGTGCTGGGCGATGAGATTGCCGCGCTCGATTCCCAGGACTTCAGGCTCAAACGCGCGGTCGAGCTGAACGTGGCGTCGGTCGACGCAGACAGCTGGCAGAAGACGCTGCACTCCGTCGTCGTGAACGACGCGTACATCAGCTCTCCGCTGTCGGGGGCGCTCGGAGAGAGACCCGTTACGCCGTCACTCACGGGCGGGCTCTCGCAGATATCGGGCTCCGGGTTCATGTACGCCGCGCACCCGCTCTCCGACCTCTCTGCGGAGTGGGGCGGCATCGACTGGACCGTGAACGGCGCTCTCTGGGGCGACGAGGATTACGCCGCGGCCCTGGGCTACGACGCGTTCCGGGGGCTGGAGGCGTTCAACACTCGCGCGACGCTGTATTCGTCCGACCAGAACGACCCGTGGTCCGACTTCGACGCCGGTGACACGCCGTCAAACCCGCACCCGAACGAGCTGCTCGCGGGAGTAGCGCTCTGGGATCAGTACCTCAGGGCGAACCTCTCACCCGTCCGCAAGATCTTCCTGGCCGGCGGGAGCGACGCCCATGGTGACTTCAACTACTCGTCGTACCTGTCGCTCGACAGCTACGCGACCGACAATGCGATTGGCAAGGTGCAGACGGTCGTCCACGTTCCCGGATCGTACGGCCCGGGCGATCTGCCGCCGGTATCGGACCTGATGGCGGCCTACAGGGCCGGCAGGTCCGTGGTCACAGACGGGCCGTTCCTCGAGATCGGCATCGACGCGAACGACGACGGCGACTTCGACGACGAGGGCGATGTGGGGATCGGCGGGGACGCCTCCGGCAGCGCCGCGGTCGCGTGGCCGCTCACGGTCAGATGGGCATCGACGGCCGACTTCGGCGAGATCGTGTCGCTGAAGCTGCTGGTCAGTGACGACTCGGCCACGACGACGTTCTACACGCTCGACCCAAGCGCGAGCGCCGATGGATACGGAGGCGAGCGCACGGTCGACCTCTCGACCTACGGGTTCGAGGGACAGGTCTACGTGCGCGCCGAGTGCACGACCGACAGGGGCGACGATACATTCCGCGCGTACACGAACCCGCTCTGGCTCTACTTCGACACCACGTCGGTGGCCGAAGACGAGGTCCCGTCGAGGCTCGGTCTCTCGCTCCGGTCGAACCCGTTCCGCGGATCGGCGGGCCTCGTGCTGGCGCTGCCGGCAGCGGGTCCGGCCACACTCGAGATCTTCGACGTCGTCGGCAGACGCGTGATGTCGCTCCGTGAGGCCGCCGAGGACGCGGGCGTGCGCGAAGTGAGCTGGGACGGAACCGACGACGCGGGAAGAAGGGTCGCGCCCGGCGTCTACTTCATGCGGCTCACGCAGAACGGCGAGAGCGTGACGTCCAAGGCAGTGCTGCTCAGGTGAGCGCTCGCTCGCTTCGCGACGTCTCACCGTGGCGGGCAGCGATGCGCAGACGCGCAGCACGGACGAACGCAGACAAGAAGCGGGGCGGCCGGGTTACCCCGGTCGCCCCGCTCGCGCATTCCAGGTCGGTCGGACACGGGCCCGACTGCCGCCCGAACCAGCTATGACCGTCCTCCTGGACTCCCACTCCTACTTCAGGAGGATCATCTTCGCCTTTTCACTGACTCCCGGGGCCACGAGCTTCGCAAGATAGACGCCGCTCGGAAGGGCATTGCCGTCCAGGTCACGCCCGTCCCACTCGACCGTCTGACGGCCGGCCGATAGCTCCGCGTCGACGAGCGTCCGGACCAGGCGTCCGCTCACCGAGTAGACGTCGATGGTCACGTGTCCCGCCGCGGGCAGCTCGTACTCGAGCGTAGTCCGCGGGTTGAACGGGTTCGGGACGCTCCTCAGGTTCGGCCGCGGCTCGCCGACGGTGCCCTCCTCGGGGACGTCCGTGCCGTACGTGCTCGAGATCTCGAACGCGAGGTCGATGTCCCGGCCGATGTACCCGTGGTCGGGCGGGTAGATCAACTCCCACCAGTCGCCCGCGTAGGGCTCGAATCCGTCGCCCCAGACCGCGGCGTCGTTCCAGTGCAGCGAGGACGTCTTCCAACCGAAGCGCGCGTCAGGGTACTGGGTGGTATTCGCCTGCACGTCGAGCCAGTAGATCATGGGATGCTCGATCGTGCCCGTCTGGTGGAACGCCTCATCCGGCGGAATGTGGAAGGTGTACTTCCAGCACGTCCAGTCGGCCGGATACTGCCAAGCATCGGGCGGGTCCATCCATCCTTCCACGATCTCGCCGGCCCAGACGCTCGCCTCGTAGCCGTTCTCCGGAATGTCGATCGTCCAGAGCACCTCGCCCGGCATGCTGTATCCGGTCGGGCTCTCCTCCGCGGGGATGTCCGCGTGGATGCTCAGGTAGAACTTGGCCCCCAGACCCTCGGACGGCCAGAAGTCACCGAGCCACGAGCCCCAGATCGAGATCTCGTCTATTCTGCCGGGCTCCGTGCAGGGGAAATCGTCGGCCAGCACGAACGGCTGGCACACGTTCACGTCGATCCCGTGACAGCCCAGGTCGGGCTCCTGTCTCCACTTCCATCCCTCCGCGTGACCTATGACGACCTCGTAGTCCTCGACCTCGCCGTCCGGCGCGTGCCCGTCGTAGCTCAGGCCACCGGCGCTGCTCAACCGGAAGCGCGCGTAAGTCGTCCCGGCTTCCGCCCACGCGGGAACGGTGAAGTAGAACTTCGTGTTCAGCCCCGGTGCGACCCACTGCGAATGGAGGATCTGATCGTCGGGCTCTGCCCAGCTTCCGTCCTGGCCGAAGTCGATCCAGGCATCGACGAAACCACCCGAGGTCGCGCCGAGCATGCTGATCGTTACATACGAGGGGCTTCCCTGGGTCATCGGGCCGGGGTACGCGCCGTCCTCGTCATCGGCACAGTCGTTGTCGTCGCCAAGGGCGGCCGCGTCGGGAAGGCCGTTCGGGTCGGCGTCGACCGTAGTCCCCATGAACAACCCCGGCACGACCGTGTGGCTCGCGCCGTTGTGCTCCATGAGCGTCGGGTAGGTCGGGTCGGGCGCGTCGCCCCAGTCCTCGACCGTATCGTCACCGATGACGAACGCGAGGTCCATCGACTCACCCTGGTCGGGATGGCCAGGCGGATACACCATCTCCATCCACGGAACCACGAAGGTGGTCCACGTCGCGTCGTCGTTCCAGTGGTAGTCGGAGGACTTCCATCCGAAGTGCGCCATCTGGTCGAGCGGCAGCGCCTGGATGGCCAGCCAGTAGACGATGGGCTGCTCCGGGGAGCCCTGCTGCATGAAGGCGGAGCCCTCGCGGAACCAGAAGTTGTACTGCCAGCAAACCGTGTCACCGAGCGGGTCGTAGTCGGAGGGCAGGTTCAGCCAGCCTTCCTGGAGGTCGTCCGCCCACACACGCTCGGTCGTGAAGTTGGAGTAGACGGTGGTCGACCAGAGGAGCTGACCGGGCATGCTGTATCCTGTCCCGGACTGGGAGGCCGGGATGTCAGAGTATATGCCCACCATGAACTCGATGGCGCTCGGATCCTCTCCGAACGGCAGGTAGTCGTTCTCCCAGGAGCCCCAGATGTGGATCTTCCTGATGAGTCCGGTCTCCGTGCAGAGGAAGTCATCAGCGAGCACAAGAGACGCGTTCACGTCGACGCCCGTAGGTCCGAGGTCGGGCATCTGTATCCACTTCGCCGGGTCTCCCATGTCCCAGTGCGCCTGTGCCGGATACGAAGCGAGCGCGAGCGCCAAGAACGGGAGCAGCAGTGTCCAGCGCTTCATAAGGGCCTCTCCTTCCCTCACTGGTACGAACCTCGGAACCGTCTGACTGATGGACGCTCAGAGCATACCACAGATATTGCTATCGTTCAAGAATCATGGACGGCATGGGCGCGGATGCGGGCGCGCGAGCGGGATGCGAAGGGGCGCGTGGAGGGCGCGGACGGCGGCGGCGCAGTTTGTCTACGGCCTGACGCAAGCGAACATGGGGTACCACTCCCCTTCGGAGAACTCCGAGTGGGTGAACGCGACCTCGTGCACCTCGAAGCCGACGCCACGCAACAGCCGTCGCCACGTGTCGAGCGGGAAGATGCCGCACGTGTGCACGTCGGTCTCGACCGAGAGCACTCCGTCCGCGTGCACGTCGGTCTCAACCGAGAACGCTCCGTCCCTGCGAACCAGGTAGACGAACGTCGTCTCGTAGGTCGTGTCCGTGGGGTCGGGATCAAACTGGTTCTCGAGGTAGGTGAGCCGGACGTCGCCGGCGGACCTCCGCGTGACTTCGGTGCGCCCCTGTTCGAACGACTCAGGAGTCGACTCGACGTAGACGAGCATGACGCCGCCAGGAACGAGATGCTCGAAGGCGGCCTCGAACACGCTCTTGAGGTCCTCCTCCGTCAGCATGTAGACGACGCCGTCGTCGATGAACACCGAATCGAACAGGCGGCCGAGTCTCAGGCCGCGCACGTCCTCCACGACGTACTCGACCTCTGGGTTCAGCCGCCTGGCGAGGCCTATCATGTCCGGGCTCAGGTCGACGCCCGTGATGTCGAACTGATTCTTGAGGGTTTTGTCGACATGCCCGCCGCCGCAGGTCAGATGGAGAAGTGTTCGCGGCTCCACGCGGCCGTGTTCGCGGATGACGCGGGCGAACGTCTCGGCTTCCTCGACGTAGTCCTCGGGTGGGCTGAGCACGGGCCAGAGCCAGGCGAGGTCGGAGTAGAGGCGCTCACGCGACGTGCCGCTCATGCCTCGCCCTTGGGAAGCCGCCGCGCGATCTCCGCTCCCAGCTCGCGGCACCTGCGCAGGACGTCTTCGTCCGGAACGTAGTGGGAGTGGACCATCTCCTTCACGTCCGCCACCATCTCGATGCCCATGTCCTCGAGGAACGCGTGGAGGATCTTCGCCCCCTCGCCGCTCCAACCGTACGAGCCGAAGGCGGCTCCGATCAGGTTCCTGGGCTTCAGGCCCTTTAGGTAGGTCAGTGTATCGCCGAGAGTCGGGAACATCTGGTTGTTCAGGGTAGGGGTGCCGGCGACGAGAGCGCCCGCGTCCAGCACCTCGGTGGCCACGTCGCTTCGCGTGCTCGCGCGGAGAGGCATCACCTTCGCAACTCCGTTCTCCGAGGCCACGCCGTCGGCGATTGACTCCGCCATCAGAGCCGTGCTCCCCCACATCGAGTCGTAGACGATAACGACCTTGCGGGTCGGCTCCTGGCGCGCCCACGTCGCGTACTCGCCCTTGATGTGGTCGAAGTCACTCCTCCAGATTGGTCCGTGGTCGGGCGCCACGATCCTGGGAGAAAGGTTCAGGCCCTCCAGCTTCTCGAGAAGCTTGGTCACGACCTGCGAGTACGGCATCAGTATGTTCGC
>CAYNQF010000071.1:0-10069 GCA_964399265.1 uncultured bacterium
ACCCAGTAGTCCTCCTCGACCTGTATCTCCTGGTCGACGATCTCGGTCTTGGCCAGCGCGAAGGTCGCGTTGTACGAGCCGCCGTACAGCTCTCCCGGACAGGCCGCGCCCACGCATGACAGCGTCGAGGTGCCGTGCGAGTCCTGCCCGTCCGGATCGCCCGGCTGGTCTGCAGTAACAGCGTCGTTATTGATGAAATCGCGTTCAGCGGCCACGTCCAGATGCCGGAACGCTTCGTGGTCCGTATCGAAGCCCGTGTCGAGCATACAGATGAACACGCCGCTGCCGTCGAATCCGTCGTCGTGCAGCGCCGTCACGCCGATCTGGTCGAGCTGTCCGAAAGAGGGACCGTAATCCAGCGACCTCGAGCCCGAGGACTGAGGTCCGCGCGGCGGCGCCACGGGCTCGCGCTTTACGCCGCGGGCGACCGGCCGGACCTGCTTCACGAAGGGCAGCGCCGCGAGGGCGCCTGCCTGGGCCGGGTCCGCGTCGACGGAGACCGCGTTGAGCCAGCGGCTCCTCGTCTGCACCACCGCACCCGTGGCCTCGACCGCGCGCACATACTCGTCGGCCACCGGCAGGTCGTTCGCGTTGACAGCGGCGCCCACCTTGGCGCGGCGCGAGAGAGCGCGCTCGGGAAGGGCGGCGCGAAATGCCTCGATGGCGGCCACCTCCCCGCGCTCGCCGAGCGCCTTGTCCGTGAAGAATACCCAGAGACGATCGGTGACGGCATTCCCCGCGGAACGCTGCGCCACGCCTCCGACGGGACGCTGCAGTGTGACCGCCGGCAGCTCTCCCGGCTCCTCCACCCTGCTGCCCATGACGCCCGGGACGTCCTCCGCCTCCGCACTCGCGACGAGCGAGAGCGCGGCCGCGAGAACGACCGCTGCCGCTCCTGTGAGTGACCGTGCCACGGCTACCTCCCGGGGAACCTGGACCATCCGACTACGGTAATGGACAACACCACACATTATAACACACGCGGCGCATCCGGGCAAGCCGGCCGGAAACGCCGGCGCCCCGGCACGAGGCCCGGGGCGTCGGTGGAACCAACCCATGTGGGATCGCAACGCTGCGGCCGCGAGAGACACGCCGTCCCCCAGCGAGACGCCTTGTGCTCTAGAGGAGCGACTTCAACGACTCGAAGTTGGCGAAGTCGGCGTGGTGGATGATGTGCGCCTCCGGCATGCGCCTGGCGCCATCACCTTCCTTGGCGTGTGCGGCGATCAGGTGGCAGATGTCGGACGGGATGCCGTGCTTGAAGGCCAGGGCGGTGCCCGAGAACGGATGTCTCAAGTCCTTCCCCACGGCGCTCTTCACGTACTTCTCTCCCTCGCGCCTGTACTCGAGGAGCTTGCCTACGTCGTGAAGGATGCCGCCGGACACGAGATGATCCATGTCGATCGGCATCTTCTCCCCGTAGAAGCCCGACATCGTCTCCGCGATCGCCACCGCCGTGCGCGTAACCGATCGCGTGTGGTCGAGGAAGCTCACGCCCGTGTCTATGAGGAGCGTGAACGGGATCAGGTCCAGGTCGTCCACCTCCCAGCCGCCCTGCTCCATGGCATCGATCCACACGTCGAGCGTCTTCTCCCTCAAGGGTTCGTCCTTGATGAGCGAAAGCTCGGGAAGTACCTCTCTCACAGCATCCCTCGCGGGCATCTCTCCTCCTCCTATCTGGTGGACGCGAGCTTCTTCCTCGCGTACGGCAGCAGCCCGCCGGCGTCGCGTATCGCCAGTATCTCCGCGGGCAGCGGCGGGAAGCTGAACTCCCTGCCGCCGACGACCACCCTGCCGCGCTCGACGTCCAGCGAGACCTCGTCGCCGTCCGAGTAGGCGTCGACCGCCTCCGGGGCCTCAACGAGCAAGAGGCCCTGGTTGATCGCCGCGCGGTAGAAGATACGCGCGAAGCTCTTCCCGATCACGGCCGCGATACCTACGTCCTTGAGTCCGAGGACCGGCTGCTCGCGTGAACTGCCGCATCCGAAGTTCTCACCGGCCATGATGATGTCGCCGGGCTTCACCGACCCGGCGAACTCCGGGTCGAGGTCCTCGAGCAGGTGCGGCCTGATCTCCTCGGCCGTCGCACAGGTGTACGTGTACTTGCCGGGGAAGAGCATGTCGGTGTTGATGTCGTCCCCGTATCTCCAGACTCTCATCGTTGCCTCCTCGGCCCCGCTCCGCCGGTCCTTCCCTCGACCGGTCACTCAGGCGACCCTGCGAGGATCCGTGAGCTTCCCGGTCAGCGCGGACGCGGCCACCGTCTCCGGACTCGCGAGGTAGATCTCGGCCTCCTTGCACCCCATCCGGCCCTTGAAGTTGCGGTTGGCGGTCGAGAGGCATCGCTCGCCGGGAGCCAGCACGCCCTGATGCGCGCCCAGGCACGGCCCACATCCCGTCGGCAGGACCATTGCGCCCGCGCGCACGAGTCTCTCCAGCGTCCCATCGGCGAGCACGTCCTCGAGTACCGCCCTCGACGCGGGCAGCACGAGCAGGCGAACAGATGGAGACACGGTCTTCCCGTCAAGTATCCTCGCAGCGGCGCGCAGGTCCGACCCGCGACCGTTAGTGCAGGTGCCGAGAAGGGCCTGCTGGAACTCGAGGCCCTCGGACGCGGAGACCTTCCTCACGTTGTCTACCTTGTGCGGGAACGCGACTACTGGCTCGATGGCGGACAGATCGTACCTGAGTTCGCGCGCGTACGTGGCATCGACGTCGGCCCACACCGGTTCGTATGAGTTGCGGTCGACGCCGTGCGACTCGAGATACGCCTCGGTCACCTCGTCGAACGGAAAGACCGCCACCTTGGCGCCCATCTCGATGCCCATGTTCGCGATCACGAACCGGTCCTCGACCGAGAGCGAGCCGACGGATCCGTGGAACTCGACGGCTTGGTACGTGGCCCCGCCCGCTGAGATGTCGCCGATGATCGTCAGTATGAGGTCCTTCGCGGACACAGGGGGTTCAAGCGCGCCCTCGAGCGTGACCCTGATGGAAGAAGGGACCCTGAACCAGGTCTGGCCCGTGAGCAGGAGCGCCGCCGCCTCCGTTCGGTCGATCCCCGTGGAGAAGGCATTGACCGCGCCGTACGAACACGTGTGGGAGTCGCTGCCGACCAGGATCGTCCCGGGCAGCGCGTGTCCCTTCTCCACCACGACCTGATGGCAGACGCCGGTGCCGGCGTCGTAGAAGTTCCGAAGACCGTGCCTCCGCACGAACTCGCGCACGCGGGCATGACCGGTCGCAGTCTTCTCGTTGGCGGCCGGAACAACGTGGTCGAGCACGATGATGGGAAGGTCCCTGCTGACCACTCCGTACGTGTTCAGATCCTCCTCGATCTTCCCGATGATCGCCGACGTGTTGTCGTGCGTCAGGAGATGGTTCGGACGCACCGACACTATCTGTCCCGGGACCACCTTCGGAAGTCCGGCCGCGCGAGCGAGCACCTTCTCAGCGAACGTCATTCCCATTGCTGACTCCCCGACCTACCGGCCGGCAAGGACCCGGGGTGTCCGGGGCAAGCCGCCGGTTCCGGCCGTGCTCGGTCCTAGAGACGAGCGATGATGGCATCGGTCATCTGCTGCGTGGTTGCCGCTCCCTGCTTGACGGCGTCGGGGCCGCCGCGCAGCTTGAGCATGTCGTACGTCCTCACAGAACCGTCCGCTATGACCTCCGAGATGGCGTCCCGTATCGCCTGGGCCTTGTCGCTCTCGTCGAGGTGGTCGAGCATCATGCAGGCGGAGAGGACCATGGCGATCGGATTGACGATCGACGGGCTCAGCTTCTCGTACTTGGGCGCGGAGCCGTGGGTTGGCTCGAAGACCGCGCAGTCCTTCCCGATATTCGCGCTGTTGGCGAACCCGAGACCGCCGACCAGGCCGGCGAATCCGTCCGACACGATGTCGCCGAACATATTGCCGGCCACGATCACGCCATAGTCCTCGGGGTTCTTGGTGAGCCACATCATCTGCGCGTCGATGTTGGTGCTCCACAGGGCGATGTCCGGGTAGCTCTTGGAGACCTTCTTTGCCTCCGCCTCCATCATCCCGGAGGTCTCACGGATGACGTTAGGCTTCTCACAGATGGTCACGGACTTGTACCCGAACTTCTTGGCGTGCTTGAACGCATCCTCGCAGATGCGCCTGCATGCGTTGCGAGTGAAGATCCGCGTCGACACGGCGAGATCCTCTCCGGGAACGTCCGCGAACTTGGCGAACTTCTTGTGAGTGGCGAGTGCGGCGCGCACGCCATCGGGTGGGTTGGTCCACTCGACGCCGGCGTAGAGCCCCTCGGTGTTCTGCCTGAAGATGACGACGTCGACGACCGGCTCCTCGAAACTCTCGCCCTTCCTTCTTATGAAGTTCAGCGGATTACCGGGGAACGAGCGACACGGGCGGATGCAGATGTCGAGGTCGAAGTGCTGCCGTAGTCCGACGATCGGGCTGTAGTAGACAAACCCCTTGTCCTTGAGTTCCGGCGACAGCTCAGCCGCGGCCTTGTCCTTCGGCTTGGACGTGATGGCTCCGAAGAGGCCTACCCTGTGCTGTTCGAGCAGCTTGATCGTCCGCTCCGGCAGCGCATTGCCCTCGCTGACCCAGAAGTCCCATCCGATGTCGGCGTGAACGTAGTCCGCCTCGAACCCGACCTTCTCGAGTACCTTGAGCGCCTCCGGCAGCACCACCTTACCTATGCCGTCGCCCGGCATCGTCACGATCGTTGGCCTCGCCATCCGAACCTCCGTCCAGTGCCCGCCCACGGCGGGCTCCCAAGGGATCACTCCCGGTCGATCTGCTCTCCATGAAGCGATGGGCCGCTCCCCATCGCTCACCATTCCAGCAGCGTCACTCCGCGCGCTCCAGCTTGGTCCGCACCGCTCTACCCCAACGCTACTCCGCGCGTTCCAGCTCGAGCCGCACCATCTCACCGAACCGTCTCATGCCTTCGTGTATCCTGTCGGGCGAGACCATGCTGAAGCTCGCCCTCATGCAGTTCCTGAGGCCGCCCGTCGTCGAGAACGCGCCTCCTGGAACGAGCAGCACCTTCAGGTGCTCACTGTGCTCCGCGACCATCCTCCGCGCGTCGCAGCGTTCCGGGAGCACGAACCAGATGAACATGCCCTCTCCCGGAACGTTGTAGGTGACGCCGCCCGGGAGACAGTCGCGCGCCGCCTCGATCATGGCGTCGCGATTGCGTCGGTAGAACTCGCAGTTGGCCGCGATGTGTCTGCGGAACCCCTCGTGTCCCGCGGTCTTCATGTAGGCCGCGAGCAGCGACTGTATGAACGTGCTCGTGTGCAGGTTCGAAGACTGCTTGAAGAGCACGAACTGCCGGATGATCTCGGGAGGACCGGACGCATACCCTATCCTGAGTCCCGGCGCGAAGATCTTCGAGAAGCTGTCGAGCCTGATCACGCGGCCGTGCTCGTCCATCGACTGGATCGTCGGGTGCCGCGGGCCCGGATCCAGCTTGACCAGCTGATACGGATCGTCCTCGAGGATCAGCGTGTCGAAGCGCTCCGCTATGTCCAGCAGGTGCTTCCTGCGCTCGACCGACAGCGCGACGCCGCCGGGATTGTGACCGTTCGGTATCACGTAGATGAACTTGGGAGGCTCCTCGCCGAGGCTCTCCCGCGCGGCCAGGGTGTCCTCCAGCGCCGCCGTGTCGATGCCGTCCGCGTCGAGCGGGGCCGATACGAAGTCACGGGTGAACGACCTGAACGCCGACAACGCCCCGGGATACGTCGGCTCCGAAAGCGCGATCGTGTCGCCCGGGTCGGTCAGCAGATACGCTGCGATGAAGAGGCCTTCCTGCGATCCGTTCAGGACGACCAGCTGCGACGGGTCGAGTTCGACGCCGTCCTTGGAGAGGTGCCACGACACCAGTTCATCGCGAAGGCCGGGATGAGCATCTGATGGGCCGTACTGCGACGCGGCCGTGAGGTCCGCCCCGGACAGCGCCGCGCTCGTCCCGTCGCGGAACGAGACGTCGACGTGGTCGAAGACGAACGTGTCGGGGTTGGGATACCCTCCCCCGAGAGAGATCATGCCGTCGATACGCATGTACTTGAGGAGCTCGCGGATGGGAGACGGCTCTCGTCCCCTCGCGCGCTCCGCAAGCCGGACATCGAGGTTCCTCAAGGAGTCCTCCCAGCGCGCAGCGACCGGCGGTCACTGCGGCTTGATGTGTGCGAACTGCTAGTATAGCCGCCTCTCCGCGGCCGGTCAACGAACCGCTGGCGGGAAACTCCGGGCCGATGGCGTCCGCGCCCTCCCAGCCACACCGGCCGTCTCCCCATGTGAACTCGGACCACGCGCCGTTGACACCGGCCCGGCGCACAGATAGGTTTGATGTGGAGGCTACTTTGCATTCTCCCGAAAGCTGTCCATTCCCCCCGGAAAGGGACCATGCGATGCCGGTTCACTCCTCCTCGCGTCAGCGGGCGCTCGCCCGCGTCGGCTTCCTGCTCATACCCGCGCTCGTCCTGGCGGCGGGTTGCTCCAGCACGAATCCCACGGGGCCGTCGGCCAACGTCACCCTGTTGGTCGATCCCAGCGGCGCCGGCGACTACACGAACATCCAGCCGGCGCTGAACGCCGCGAGCAGCGGCGACACCGTGCTCGTTGCGCCGGGCACGTACACCGGCGCGTCCAACAGGGACCTGGACTTCGGCGGCCAGAACATAATTCTCATGACGTCGTCGGAGCGCGACTCGGTCGTCATAGACTGCGAGGGGCTCGGCCGGGGGTTCTACCTCCACTCGGGCGAGAACGGCAACGCCGTCATCAACGGCTTCGTCGTCACGAACGGCCACGCGGCCAGGGGCGCGGGCGCGTACCTGGTGGGAGCGTCTCCCACCATCAGGAACGTTGTCTTCAGGGAGAACTCGGCGGATGACGACGGAGGCGGGATGTACCTGCGAAGCGGCGCGTCGCCGGACCTCACGAACGTGACGTTCGAGCGGAACACGGTCACCTACTTCAGCGGAGGCGGTCTCTTCTGCGATTCCGGGACCCAGCCCAGCCTCACGAACTGCTGGTTCATAGAGAACGAATCGAGTTCCGGCGGAGGCATGGCCTGCATATTCTCGAACCCGGTCCTCTTCGAGGTCGGCTTCATCCGCAACTACGCCGACTTCGCCGGAGGCGGTCTGTACTGCGGCGGCTCCTCGCCCGCCATAGACGAGGTCACGTTCCTCGGCAACTCCGGACGGAACGGTGGGGCGGCCGCGCTTAACAACTCCGCCCCATCCTTCACTCACGCCACGATCGTCAACAACGAGGCGATCGACGGAGGCGGCATCTTCTGCGAGAACTCATCGTCGCCGACCGTCCGCAGGAGCATCATTGCGCTGAACCTCGGCGAGGGCTCGGTCTACTGCGCCGGCCTGAACGAGCCGGACACACAGAAGACATGCTTATACGGCAACTACGGGACCGACACGCCCTGCGGGACGCATTCGGACAACATCTACGAAGACCCGCTCTTCTGCGACCTCGCCCTGGACGACATCACGTTGTGTGCCGACTCCCCGTGTCTGCCTGACGGCAACGACTGGGGGCTCCGCCTGGGCGACAAGGGTGAAGGATGCGATGACTGCTCGTCTTCTCGGGCGTCCCTCCCGCCGGCCTCTCCCCGCCCTGCGATGAGACTTCTGGCACCTCAGAAGTGAACGCGGAGACTTCGTCACGGGAACGGTTTTATGGACTTCGCTAACCATATATGGTATGGTCAGCAGGCAGTGATGCTTCGTTCCCATACGCTCCCCGTAAAGAGGGACGGGCAATGCGAAGAGCCTTCCTGGCAGCGACGCTAGTCTATGTGCTCACCCTACCGGCCGCCGCCTCCACTGTCGTCGCGGACGTAGGCGGCTCCGGCGACTTCATCTCCATAGGCGAAGCACTCAGCGCCGCGGAGCACGGCGACACCGTGCTGGTCATGCCGGGCACGTACAGCGGTCCCGACAACAGCGACCTGTCGTTCGGCGGAAAGGACATCGTACTGCGCTCGTCCGGCGGCCCGGACTACACGTTCATCGATCACTACAGCGGCTGGGACGTCGTCTTCAATATCCACGAGGGCGAGACGCGCGACTCGCTCATCGAGGGCTTCACCGTCTCCGACGCCTCAGCGTTCTACAGGGGGCCCGCATTCGAGATCAACGGCGCCTCCACTATCATCCGGAACTGCCGATTCGCCAGGAACTACGCGTGGGGCTCGAACCACACCGAGGGCTGGTGCGGAGTAGGCAGTTTCAACGCGTCTCAGGGCGCCATACAGGGCTGTGTGTTCGAGGGTAATCGCGCGCACTGCGCCTGCGGTGGAGTCGGAATCTCAGACTCGTCCATTGAGATCGAGGATTGCATCTTCATAGACAACACAGACGAATGGGAGGGCATCGGAGCCCTGCTCGTATACGGCACATGGGCCACGACCATTCGCAGATGCCTCTTCGTGGGCAATGCTGGTTCTGAAGGCTGCATATACTCGTTGGGATCGTCCTACAACGTCACGGTCGAGAACTGCACGTTCGTGGACAACGGTGGGTACTACTGGAACCAGGAGGGAGGTGGCGCGGCGATCTCCACCGATAGCTCCTTTCCGATGTTCGTCAGGAACTGCATCTTCGCGTTCAACAGGGTGGATGAGGTGTTCACCAACCTCGACAGAGTGCAGCTGACGCGCTGCTGTGTGTACGGAAACGCGTGCGGTGACACTCTTGGAGGGGATTACGACCAGGCTCAGGTTCTGTGGGAAGACCCGCGCTTCTGCAACATGGAGGGCGGCGACTACAGGCTGTGTTCGAACTCGCCATGTCTCCCGCACATCGGCCCGTGGGACGACCTCATCGGCGCATACTACACGGGATGCGGCGGGTGCGACTCGCCCGTCGAACAGATGAGCTGGGGACGCATCAAGGCGATGTACAGGTAGCCCCCCGTTGCTTTACTGATCCCATTCCATCTGATAGAATCGGTGCAGACGCCCCGGACACACCCGCGACGCGCTCGTTGAGAGCGGCCCTCCCTCCGGTGACCGACCCGGGCAGCAGCGACTAGAGATCGACAGGAGACGTTCATGAACTCGAAGCGCCTCATTATCATGAGCATTGTGCTCTTCGCGTCGCTGTGGGGCCTGGCGGAGCTGGGTCTCGGCGAGCTGACTCTCGCCGCGGGCATCCCCCGCGCCCCGATCCTCACGGCCATCGGCGTCTTCTTTCTGGTCCTTACCAGAAGAGCCTGGCATATACCGGGCAGCACGTTCGCGATGGGCGCCATCGCGGCGGCCTTCAAGTTCCTGCAGCACCCGGTCTGGGGCTGCAAGATAGCTGCCGTGCTGATGGTAGGCGCAGTCTTCGATATCGGCTTCAGCATCCACGAATCGGCGCGTGCGAGTACGGCCGCGAGAAGGGGCCTCTCGTCTCCGGAGCCGGTGCTGGGCCCGATCCTGCTGGCTCCTGTGCTGACCTTTGCCGCCTTCGTCCTCTTCAGCTATTTCGCCCGCGACGTGCTCCACAATCCCTTCTGGGCCGATCCGTTGAGAATGCGCGAATACATGTTCGTGCAGGGCCCGATAGCGGCGGCCCTGTCCGTCCCGGCGGCGCTGGCGGGAGCGAAGGCGTCAGATGCCCTCGTCAGGTCGGCGGCCACATGGGGCGATGCGAAGTGGCGCGCATACTGGCTGACCGCGGTGAGCTCCGGGGTCGCCGGCGTCGTAGCCTCGTTCGTGTTCAAGTACTGATCGCGGGCCGTGCGCCGCGTGCGCGCATCCCGCTGAAGGCTGCGGACTCCCGCCGACGGCAGCGGTGTCCGCATCGAACTTACCCCGGTCGGGAGCGAGGGACCGTGGCGCGTCTCTGGATTCAGATCGTCGGATCGAAGAAGACGGGTAAGACGTCTATTCTGGAGCGGGCGACCCGCGAGCTTGTGTCGCGCGGGAGGTCCGTCTGCTACATCAAGCACCGGCACGAAGAGGCTCGGCTCGACGCGTCGGACACGGACACGTCGCGGTTGATCGAGGCCGGAGCCGTGGCAGCGGTCCTGGTCGGCGACACATCGACGATCGTGTTCCG
>CAYNQF010000071.1:10169-13869 GCA_964399265.1 uncultured bacterium
CAGGACGTCTTCGCGTCGGGCCTGCTTGGCATGGCCTCCGCCCTGGACGGAGTGGACGGAGCAGACACGATGCAGATCCGCTGTGTGAAGAAGCGCGCCCGCTGACGGAGGTTTGATGAGGATCAAGGTCAAGAAGGAGAACTGCACCGGCTGCCGGCTCTGCCAGCAGATCTGCACGATCACGCGATTCGGAGAGATCAACCCGAAGAAGGCTTCGATCGCGATCGTCGCGCACTTCCCCGAGCCCGGGACCTTCGAGCCGAAGCTGTGCACGCAGTGCGGCCTCTGCTTCAAGAACTGCCCCGAGGGAGCCATCCACAAAGAGGGCGACGCCTACGTCATCCACGAGGACGAGTGCGACAACTGCGAGGTCTGCATCGAGGTCTGCCCGTTCGACGTGATCTTCAGACACGCCGAGGTGCGGATCCCGATCATGTGCAACCTCTGCAAGAAGTGCACGGAGGTCTGCAACACCGGGGCGCTGACGCTGGTCGAGTAGAGACAGGGGACATCATGTACGGATTCGGTGGGAAGATATTGCGTGTCAACCTCGAGACAGGCGAGATCAGGCGTCTGCCAACACCGCCGGACCTCGCCCGCGAGTGGATGGGCGCAAGAGGGTTCATTGCGAAGACGCTTTACGACGAGGTCCCCAGGGACGCCGACCCGCTCGGCCCCGAGAACCTCTTCATAATGGCGCCCGGCGTGATCACCGGCTCCTTCTCGCCGTGCGGGTCGAAGATCGGCTTCGGCTGCATCTCTCCCGCCACGAACGGCCACGCGGACTCGAACATGGGCGGCATGCTGGGCGCGGAGGTCAAGTACGCGGGCTACGACATGGTCATCTTCGAGAGGGTCTCTCCCGAGCCGGTCTACCTGTACGTCGATGACGACACCGTGGAGATAAGGCCGGCCGGCGACTACTGGGGCATGGGCTCGCTCGACCTCGAGAAGCGGATGAAGGAGGATCTGGGCGAGGACTTCCAGATCGCCACGATAGGCCCCGCCGGAGAGAACGGCGTCGTCTTCTCGTGCATCACCCACGACTTCGGTCGACAGGCCGGTCGCTGCGGCGTCGGCGCGGTCATGGGCTCTAAGAAGCTCAAGGCCATCGCCGTCAGGGGTACGAGGTCGCTGCCGGTGCACGATCTGCCGGGGCTCACCAAGTCGACCTACGACATCATCCAGAGGACGAAGAAGCACCCGCTCATGGAGCCGTGGCAGAAGTACGGGACCGCACTATTCGTCGGCTGGGCCAACGAGCATGGCTGCTTTCCAACCCGGAACTTCCAGACCACCTTCCACGAGGACTGGGAGTCCATCAGTGGAGAACGTCTGGCGGAAGAGGTCCTGATCACTCACAAGGCGTGTTTCGGCTGCTGGATGAACTGCGGCAAGTACTCCGTGGCGAAGATCCCGGGCAAGCCTGACACGTACGTCGAGGGCCCGGAGTACGAGACGATCGCGCTCTGCGGCGGAAGCTGCGGCATGAAGGACATCCACCACGTGGCCTATGCCAACTGGTTGTGCGACAACCTCGGCGTGGACACGATGAGCGCCGGCAACACGATCGGCTTCGCGATGGAGTGCTATGAGAAGGGGATCATCACGAAGGACGATCTCGAGGGGCATGAGCTCAGATGGGGCAACATAGACGACTTCGAGCACGTGGTCCGGATGATCGCCGACAGGCGCGGCATCGGAGAGGCCCTGTCGTACGGCACGAAGGGCGCCGCCGAACGGCTCGGTCGGGGAACCCTGGCGTTCGCGTCGCAGGCCAAGGGAATGGAGTTCTCCGGATACGACACGCGCTGGTACTGGGCGCAGCTTCTCTCCTACTGCACGGCGGACATCGGCGCTCATCACAACAGAAGCTGGGCCATCACGGCCGACATACAGGTCGGACAGGACACGTGGAAGGGCAAGGCTCCGGTCGTCATATACCTCCAGCACATCCGACCGCTCTTCGACACGTGGTGCTGTTGCCGACTCTTCTGGGGCGAACTCGACATCACTCCCGAGGAGCACGTCGACACGATCCGCTATCTGACGGGTTGGGACGTGACGATGGACGAGTGCATGCTCATGTCGGAGAAGATCTGGAACCTGACGCGGGCGCACTACCTCGAGAGGAACGGAGGACCCGGCCGGAAGTTCGACGTGGCGCCAGCGCGTCACCTGGACGAGAAAGTACCGAGCGGGCCGGCCAAGGGGCACAAGGTGGGGCGCGAGAACTTCGAGCACATGCTGGACGACTACTACTACAACAGAGGCTGGGACAGGAACGGCCACCCAACGCGCGAGGTGCTGGATATCCTCGGCATCGGATACGTCGCCGACAACCTCGCGGCCGTGGGACTGCTCGGCGAACCATTCGAGGGCGGGGTACCCAAGGTCCGAGGCGAGAAGCTCAAGCCGAAGGCGATGTAGCTCTCAGGTGACTGAGCGGCGCACCGGGCAGCGCGCCGGGCAGAACTCACCGCACGGACCTCACCGCCGCAGGAGAACGGTCAACGATGACGATCTATCTTCGCTCGGGCGGGAAGCTCCGTGAGCACTTGAACCCAGACGTCGACGAGTACACCCGGCGCGTGGAGACGAAGGACGGCCTGACCCTCTCGGAGATACTGGCGGAGATAGGCGTCCCGGCCGCGCTCGTAGCGTTCGCGTTCACCGGAGGAACATACCGTCGTCTGGATTACAGGCCGAGCGACGGCGAGACCATAACGCTGCAGCCGCCGGTCTCCGGAGGCTAGCCCCTCAGAGGACTGCATGCCGCTTGACCACAGGGAACCGGCACGGTACGACCGACAGCTCGTCATGCCGGGGTGGGGAGAGGAAGGGCAGGCCCGCCTGGGCTCGTCGGCCGTGTTCGTCGCCGGACTGGGCGGGTTGGGATGTCCCGCGTCCGTCTATCTCGCGGCCGCCGGCGTAGGGAGACTCGTCGTATGTGACGCGGACGCGGTCGAGCGCTCCAACCTCAACCGGCAGTCCCTTTACACCGACACCGACCTGGGCCATGCGAAGGCCGGCATTGCCGCGGGGCGTCTCCACGCGGTGAACCCCACCATAGAGGTCGTTCCGATCAGCCTGGAGATCGACCGCGAGAACGCCGGTGAACTGATCACCGGCGCGGACGTGGTGGTCGACTGCCTCGACAACGTGGAGACGCGGGTCGCCCTCAGCAGGGCGGCGATGAGGGCAGAGATTCCCCTGGTCCACGCCGCAGTGTCGGAACTGACCGGCTACCTGTCGGTGTTCGACCCGCCTCGGACTCCCTGCTTCGAGTGCTTCCTGAGCCACAAACCGGCCTCGGTCGAGCCGGCCATCCCGGGGTGCACCGCCGGCGTGATGGGATCCCTGCAGGCGATGGAGGTCCTCAAACTCATTCTGGGGATCGGTCATCCGCTCGCCGGCAGGCTGCTCATCGTCGAGGGCGTGGCCCCCAGCTTCGAGGTCGTGGAGCTCACCAGGGACCCGAACTGCCGGGTGTGCTCGGGGTGACGGGGACCGATGTGTCGGAGCGCCGGGGTCGCCCTCTCGCTCCGGGCATGCAATGACGAGCGGGTGCCCCATATCATCGGGACACCCGCTCTTGCATGCAGTCGCGCCAGGGCGACCCCGGCGCTCCCATCGGTCTGCGACTACTTCGCCCTGAGCTGCCTCACGGAGTCGATGATCGTCCCGTCGACCCACTCGA
>CAYNQF010000072.1:0-13540 GCA_964399265.1 uncultured bacterium
TTCCGAGGAACGACCTGACCTACGCGATCGAGCTGACGCATGACGGGTGGACGATGGGATACAAGTACCTGGGTCTCGCCGGAGACATGGTGGTCGGCACGACGTCGATGCCGGTTCAGGCGGGCGAGTGGGGCAAGCAGAGAGTCGTCGGCTACGTGGGTCACGAGTGGGAGAGCGGGTGGCATTGCGCCGCCGGCTACGACGGTCTCGGAGAGGTGTCGGCGGGCGTCGGCTACAGGCTCGTGCTCTGGGGTCTCGGCATAGACCTGAACGCGCTTGGAGACGATGACGGACTGGGGCTTGGCATATCCTGCTTCGTCGATTACGGTTCCGTCTTCGGGCGATGATCGCACATCGAGGCGCCGCTGGGGCATCGCGGCGCCGAGCGCGGATTGCGGTGGTGGGGGACCAAAGAGCCCGCGGCCTCTGAGGGCCGCGGGCTCGTGTCTTGCCGTTCGTCCGTGACTCGACAGACTACATCGCCTCTTCTATCCTGTTCTCCAGTGCCTCGATGTGTGAGTCGAGCACCTCGGGGCCGCAGATCTCTCCGTGGCCCGGAACGATGGTCTCTATCTCAAGCTTCTTGAGTCTCTCGAGTCCGATTATCCACTTCCTCCAGTCGTCTATCCCGCCGAACATCGTCACCGGACCCGACATCTCGTTGACGGCGTCACCGGCGAAGAGCGTCCTGGTTCTTGGGTGGTAGACGACCAGTTCGGACCTCGCGTGGCCGGGGGTATGGATCATCATGATCTCTTCGCCGTTGACCGCCAACGACATCTCTTCGCCGACGTGCCGGTGAGGAGCGACCGGATGCACGTTGCCGACGTGCGTCCGGTAGACATTGGAGTCGATCTGCAGGAAAGCCTCAAGCATGCTCTGGTAGTCGGCGGCGCCCAGGTGCTTGCGCGTCTCCGCCATGCAGGCGGAGAACGACTTGTGCGCGTAGATGAGCGCGTGTCGGTCGTCGAAGTAGCTGGCCGCGAAGCAGTGGTCGAGATGATGGTGCGTCAGAATGACGTAGGCCATCTCCCTGCCCTGCGCTCTCGACTGCGCGAGGTCCCAAACGTACGCGGCCTGCGGCTGCGTCTGTCCCGTGTTTATGAAGACCAGCGTTCTGGCCGTGGTGACCAGCCCAACGTTGGCGGCGTGGACGCCGTCTATGGTCTCCATCCCAAGAACCGCGTACGTCCCATTTTCGAAGTCTACTGTGCGCGGGGATCCCAGGCCCGGTCGGTCCATGTCCGTCACCCCCTCGTGTGTGGATGCGTTGTCGTACGAAGCACCGCGCGCCGCCGTCTTGCGCGGCGGCCCGCCGGCCATGAACCCCGCGGCTCACCCAACGAAGATCGGGCGCTCGGAGAGCCTCGGGGGAACGTTGATCGGAAGGAACGGCTTGCCCTTGAGTTCCGACTCGATCCTCGACAGGAACGCCTCGAGCGTCAGCGTGCTCTGTTCGCCTCCGTGCACCCTGAGCGAGAGCTCTCCACCTTCCACCTCGCGGTCGCCGACCACGAGGACGTAGGGCGTCCATCTCCGCTCCGCGTCGCGAATCTTCTTCCCAACGCTCATGTCTCTGTCGTCGAGGTCCGCTCGGAACGGGATCTTAGAGAGCAGCTCCGCGCTGAACGCACGGTGCCTGTCCGCCACGGGAATGATGCGGACCTGGATCGGGGAGAGCCACAGTGGCAGAGACGGGGTCTCTCCGTTCTTCATCTTGACGGCCGCCTGCTCGAGGAGCGACGAGACGACTCGCTCGATCGAGCCAGAGATGGAGGTGTGCATCAGGATCGGGTACTTCGGTTGGCCGTCGTCGTCGACGTAGGTGATGTCGAACCGCTCGGTGTTCTCCACGTCTATCTGGACGGTCGAGAGGCACGATGCCTTCGCCTGTGCGTCGACGAAGTTGAACTCCAGCTTCGCGACGAAGTAGAAGAAGCGCTCGTCCCACACCTCAAGCAATACCGGCCGGCCGGCTCTTCTCACGATCTCACGAGCGAAGTCCGGGTCCTCGTCGAGGAACTCGCGCACGAACCTGACCGCGACCTCGTAGTCGAGGCCGAAGTCCCGCATGCAATCCATCGAGAGGTCCATCTGCCCAAGGAACTCCTCGCGCGCGGCCCTTCTGTCGCGAGCGAGAGTGTGGAGGTCGGGCATGGTGAACGTGCGGAGCCTGCGCAATCCGGCCAGCTCGCCCGACTGCTCGCGACGGAACGAGTAATGGCTGATCTCGAACAGCCGGACCGGCAGCATCCGGTACGACAGCTGCATGTCGTGCTGCATGAGGTACTGCCCGAAACAAGCCGCGAACCGGAGGAAGTACTCCTTCTTGTCCGACAGGAGCACGTACTGCCTGGCCGGGAAGCGGTTCAGGTAGCTCATGAGGTTGGGATGCTGGTAGTCGTACATGATGGGCGTCTCGACCCTCATCGCCCCGTACGCGGACAGGAGCTCCGAGACTCTGTCCTCGCAGAGCCTCTTGATCAGCTCTCCGTTCGGATACCAGCGGAAGTTGCCCGGGTCCGACGCCGGCTCGTAGTCGACCAGCTCCAGGCGGCGCATGAGTTCGATGTGGGCCGGCGGCTCCGCCGAGACGCGGGTCCCCTCGATCTCGTAGTCGTACATCGCCTTGAAGTTCTTGTGACCGCCGAAGGCGAAATCCGCAGCGGGAGAGTCCGCGCCGTCCGGTGTCCACACCCGCCAGTCCGACCTGAGGGACTTCTCCGACTTGATCGCGGTCGAGGCCGCCGCATCCTCGGCGGACGCGCCCTCGCCGGGCAGTATGGTCTTAGCCAGCTCGGAGAGAGGATGCCCCTTGCACTCGATGCTGAACCCCTTGTAGAAGCCGAACGGAGCCTCGTGTATGCGCAGCTCTCTCTCGTTGGCGAGCGCGTCTCTGACCGCCTCGAGCACCTTCGTGGCCACTCTGGGCGAGGAGAGGTCGCTCGACAGGTGGGCGTAGGGGTAGAGCATCACATCGACAGCCTCTACCTGTCGTGCCTGGTCGCGTATCGTCGCGGCCGCCTGAGAGGCCACGGACTGGACGTCCTTCTCGTCGGCCTTCTCGGAGCAGAGGAAGGCGACGAGCGACTCTCCCAGCTGGGCGCTCTTCTGGCTGTCGTCCAGCTCCGCCAGGCTCGAGACCGCGGAGGTCTTCTCGGTCACGTGATATGAGAAACTGCTCGCATGTATCAGGAGTATGCGCATCTTCTGCTTCTTTCGTCTTCCGGGATGTCTGGTTCCGGTCGGTGGCCGCCGCCGCGTGTAGCCGTCGACGGAAGGTCATTGTATCACGGATTCCGGAGTCGCTCAATCGCCCGGACGATGGCCGGGATGAGCACCAGCTGTATGCCCGCTCCCATCCATCCGGCCCCAAGCGCCCCCAGGGCGACGGCCGCGCTGCGGGCCTGGATCCCGATGAGCGGCGCCATCCAGACGACGACAACCAGCCAGACGGCCCTTCCCGCGACCATCGCGCACAGCAGCGACAGGACGACTCCGGCGGTGGAGGGTCTCGCGCGCGTGGAGAACCCGGCCTTCAGCCTTGCCCCCGAGAGCCATGACTCGATCCAGGGTCGCAGGAGTCCCGACACGACGCCGTAGGTGGCGAGCTCGAATACCATCGGCACCATATAGAAGACAGGCGGCCGCCCGGTGATGAGCGCGCTCAGGAGCGGTGAGCCGACTCCGACGATCAGGCCCGCCAGCGGGCCCATGACGAGCCCCGCCACGAACGTGGGAAGGTGCATGGGCAGGAAGATGCGGCCGCCCAGCGGGAAGGCGTGAAAGACGAGCGGCAGCGCGACGCCCATCGCGAGCAGGAGCGCCGTCGACGTCAGCGTCGCCGTTGAGAAACCCCTTCGACTCATCGTGTGTCGGCTCCCCGGGCTATCCGTCCGCGCGTCGAACCTCCAACAGCTGCTCCTCGGGCATTCCCCAGAGGCTCAACGCGAACTCCTCCTGGCCGTCCTCCGTGCACTCGTTCTCGATGCTCTCGTAGACGTCGCTTCTGAGCTTGACCACGAGGGTCTCTCCGGCCCTCGTGGTGGCCTCGACCGACATCGTCTTCTCCTCGGCGACCTCGAGACCGCCATTCCCCGTGGTGCACGGCGTGGCGACCTGGAGACCGTCTACCAGACAGGAGTAGGGTGGTTTCTTGCCGGTCCGCGCCACGATGCGGTACGAGAACGGTGTCGAGCCCAGCTCTCTCATGATCGCGTGGCCCATTCGGAGGCCCACCACGAGAAACGGGCCGAGATGGGTGTGGAACTGGGCGGCCTTCCTGACCTCGTCAGGCCACTGTCTCTCATGCCCAGCGTGTGCCATGCTCCGCCTTCCGGAAACGGTCCCAAGTTCGCGGGGGGGAGTATACACGACGGCGCGGCGGGGTCAAAGCCTGGCAAGAACGAGGGGCGGCCCGGGAGCCGCCCCTCATCTTCTTTCGCCGAAGCAGGGCGTAGCTCCGCCCGCTCGACGCTAGCGATACATAGCCTTGATCGTGCTCCAGCTCCCGCCTTCGACCGGGTTGAACGGGTCTTCCTCCGGAAGCTGGATCCAGCCGTTCCACGACGTGCAGTTCCAGACCAGCTCGGTGTGCTGGCCGTCTGATGATATCAGGACCATGAACATGTGACCGCTCATGTCCATCTCAGGGATCTCCCCGAGGACGAAGAACTGGTCGGTGGGCGGCCAATCGCCGACGGAGATCTCGGCGTAATCCGCGCACAGGAATTCCTGTTCACCTCCGGCGCTCGTTACCCTGTAGAACTCCACGGAGATCAGAGCGAACTCGGGCTGCGTCTGCCGGAACGAGAGCGCTGCCGTGACCGTGCCGGCCACCTGCGTCGTGTGCAGATAGCCCAGGTCGAGGTACGCCCTGAGAGCGTTCTCTCCTTGCCCGATGAGCGCGAACGAGTTCTCAGACTCGTTCTCTCCGCAGCCCGGATCGTACCCCGGGTCCTCCGGAAGGATGATCTCGCCGGCGGGCTGCACGGTTCCGCCGCTCCACTGGTCGTCCCAGACGCCGTTGGGCGATTCGACGGGGCTGTCGCGGACGTACCAGAGCACGGCGGGATTGGCGGAGACGACCCCCGCGCTCGTCAGCACGCAGAGCGCAGCGCAGAACGCGATAGCAACAGATCTCATTGGGCCTCCCTTCCTATTGGTGTCCGGTCGCTTCGAAGGAGGTGTCGACTGCGGAGTGCGTGGTTCGCCTTCACGATGGGACGCGTACACCAGATGAATCCTATCACGGTTTGGCTGGAATTTCAAGGTTGGATGGACATCTGTCTCGGGGGGCGACCGGGCAGGCTTGCCTGACCCTCCGGTCGGGAGTAACATAGCATCTGAACGGCCGGGGCAGGCCGACCGCGGGCTGGAGGCCACCTCCGCCCACGGGGGCCGGAGAGCCCGGGCCTTCGTATGATGGGGTCAAGCGACCCTCCCGCAGGGGAGCCGGGGCCTTGTTCGGGAGCCTTCGGGGCGGACCCCGGGAGCAACCCGGGAAGACCCCTTCCGGGGGCCGCGGGCCAGCGCATAGAGGGAAGCAGGGTGGACGGTCACGAGGGTGACGGACAAGACGGAGGCTCAAGGTGTCGGCGGTGAGGCTGGTAGTGAGCGGCGTCGTGCAGGGCGTGGGCATGCGGCCGTTCGTCTACAGGATGGCCGGCAGGCACGGCGTCACGGGATGGGTCCTTAACTCGAGCCGCGGTGTCGTGATCGAGGCCGAGGGACGGGACTGCTGCGTCGACGCGTTCTGCGACTCGGTGAAGAACGAGGCGCCGCCTCTGGCGCGCGTCGAGTCCGTGGAGCGGACCGAGATCCCGGAGCGTGGTCTCTCCGGGTTCGGGATACGGTCGAGCCTCGAAGAGGACGACGGGACCACCCTCATCTGCCCGGACGTGGCGATCTGCCCGGACTGCCTGGCGGAGTTCCTGGACCCGGGCGACAGGCGCCACGGCTACCCCTTCATCAACTGCACCAACTGCGGACCGCGCTACTCGATCATTGAGAGCACTCCCTACGACAGGCCCAGCACGTCGATGCGGGCTTTCGAGATGTGCGACGACTGCAGGCGGGAATACGAGGATCCCCTGAACAGGAGGTTCCACGCGCAGCCGAACGCGTGCCCGGTGTGCGGGCCGCGGCTGCGCCTGTCGACCCCGGCCCCCCCGGGCGACGCGCTCTCCGAACTCGTCGAGGGCAGGAGCTACGCGAGGATGCCGGCGGAGGTCGCGGAGCGATGCGGAGGCGACCCGACGACGGCGGCGCGCTGGCTCCTGAAGCGGGGCGCCATCATAGGCGTGCGCAGCCTCGGCGGGTTTCACGTCGCCGTCGGCGCGACCGACGACGTCTCGGTCAGAGCGCTTCGCGAGAAGAAGAGGCGGCCGGCCAAGCCGTTCGCGCTCATGTGCGCCTCCGTCGAGGTCGCCCGGAGGCTCGCGGTCGTGTCGCCCGAGGAGGAGGCCGTGCTCACGAGCCCGTGGAGTCCGGTGGTGCTCCTCCGGAAGCGCGATGACCCGGACCTCCTGATATCGGGGGCGGTGGCGCCCGACAACGCGTATCTCGGCATCATGCTTCCCAGCGCACCTCTTCACCACCTGCTCTTCGACGACGAACTTCGATGCCTCGTCATGACGAGCGCGAACGCGGCCGGCGAGCCGATAGCGGCCGACATCGAAGAGGCAAGGAGCAGGCTTGGCGGCATCACGCGGACGTTCCTCGACCACGACCGGGAGATCCTGAACAGGAATGACGACTCGGTGGTCTTCGTGGAACGGGGCCGCGTGATGATGTCCAGGCGCTCGCGTGGGTACGCGCCCTACCCCATCCGGCTCGACGTGGACACAGTCGACGTGCTGGCCTGCGGCACCGAACTCAAGAACACGTTCGCCATGCTTCACGGCGGCGTCGCGTACGTCGGGCCCCACGTCGGCGACCTCGAGAACGCGGAGACGCTCGCGTTCTATGAGGAGACGGTCGGCAGGTTTCTCGAGTGGTTCGGCGTCGAGCCCCGGGCCGTCGCGCACGACCTGCATCCCGACTATCTGGCGACGCGTTTCGCGAAGCGCTACGCGGAAGAGAACGAGCTGCCGCTCGTAGGCGTGCAGCATCATCACGCGCACGTGGTGTCGGTGTCCGCCGAGAACGGCCGGACCGGGAAGCTCCTGGGGCTGTCGCTCGACGGAACGGGCTACGGCACCGACGGAGCCATCTGGGGGGGAGAGTTCCTCGTGTGCGACCGGACGTCGTTCGAGCGGGCCGGACACCTGCGATACGTACCCCTTCCGGGCGGAGACGCCGCCACACGCCACCCGTACAGAGTGGCGCTCGCGCATCTCCACGCCGCCGGACTTCCCGGGTTGGCCGGGCGCGCGCGGGAGCTGTTCGGCGACGTCGACCCGGACGAGCTGGACCTCGTGATCCAGCAGACCGAGAAGGGAGTGAACGCCATCGACACCTCGAGCGCGGGCAGGCTATTCGACGCCGTGTCGGCCCTGATCGGCATCAGGCGCGACGTCACGTACGAGGCGCAGGCGGCGATAGAGCTGGAGTCGGTCGCGGATCTCTCGGTTGAGAGGTCCTACCCGTACGAGATAAGAGACGACGGGGCACTTATCGTAGATCCGTCGCCCATCGTGCTGTCGGTCCTCGAGGACGCGGACGAGGGTGTGGACCGCAGAGAGATCGCGGCCGCGTTCCACAACACCGTCGCCGCGTTCTGTCGCGACGCGGCCGGCAGGCTCGCGAAGCGGCACGGGCTCTCGTGCATCGCGCTGTGCGGCGGCGTGTTCCAGAACAGGCTGTTGCTTCGGAGGCTTGCGGGCATGCTCGAGTCCGACGGGCTGGAGGTGCTTCTTCCGAGGGAGGTCCCCGTCAACGACGGCGGCGTCTCCCTGGGGCAGGCGGTGGTGGCGAATGCGCGATGGCAGCGCGGCGAGCTGTGATAGTCTCGACGTTTGCGGAGGTCTCACATGTGTCTCGCTGTGCCCGGCAGGATCACTGAGATAGAGGGAACGACCGCGCAGGTCGACTTCGGCGGAGTGAGCAGGGACGCGAGTCTTACGCTCGTTCCCGACGCCGTGGTAGGTGACTACGTGCTCGTGCACGCCGGGTTCGCAATAGAGGTTCTGAACGAGAGGGAAGCTGAGGAGACGCTCGAGTTGTTCCGCGACCTGGCGCGGGCCCTGGACGACGAGTCCGGTTCATCCCGTGAGCGCGGAGAGCCCTGATGGAGTTCGCAGACTTCAACAACGAGTCCGAGGCCCGCGCGCTGGTGCGGCGCATACACGAACTGGTCGACGGCCCGACGGCGCTCATGGAGGTCTGCGGCACCCACACGGTCGCCATCTCGAGATACGGGCTGCGTTCGCTCATGCCCCGGGACCTCAGGCTCCTCTCCGGTCCGGGGTGCCCGGTGTGCGTGACGCCCCAGACCGGCATAGACATGGCCGTCGGGCTCGCGCGCGACCCGTCCGTGATCGTTGCGACGTTCGGCGACATGATGCGGGTCCCGGGTTCCGGCTCCACTCTGGAGAGAGAGAAGGCGGACGGCGCCGACGTCAGGGTGCTCTACAGCCCGCTCGAGGCGCTCGACCTGGCCTCGGGCGAGGCGGACCGCGAGGTGGTCTTCATCGGCGTGGGGTTCGAGACGACGTCTCCCACGGTCGCCGCCACCGTCAAGGCCGCGGAGGCAAGGGAGATCTCGAACTTCTCAGTCCTTACGCTCTTCAAGGTCGTCCCGCCCGCGCTGCACGTGCTCGCCGACATTCCGGGCCGCACCCTGGACGGGTTCATCTGCCCGGGCCACGTGAGCGCGATCATAGGGTCGGGGGCCTACGAGAGCGTGGCCGAGCGGCACAACTTGCCCTGCGTGGTCGTCGGCTTCGAGCCGCTCGACATCCTGGCGGGCATCGTGATGCTGCTCGAGCAGACGAGGACGGTGAGGTCCGGCGGGCGTGCGAGCGTGGAGAACGAGTACGGCCGCGCCGTCACGCGTGAGGGCAACCTGACCGCGCTCGCGCTCCTCTCGGAGGTCTTCGAGACCGTCGACTCCGAGTGGCGCGAGATCGGCGTCATAGAGAAGAGCGGTTACGGATTCTCGCCGGCCTTCGAGCGGTTCGACGCGCGGGCGAAGCTCGGGATCGCGGTCCCTGAACCGAGCCGGTCGTCGGGGTGCATCTGCGGAGAGATCATGCTCGGTACGAAGCTCCCGACCGACTGCCCTCTGTTCGCGGGCCGGTGCGTGCCGCGCGACCCCGTCGGTCCCTGCATGGTGTCGACGGAAGGAGCGTGCGCCGCGTTCTACAAGTACGAGCGCGCCGACGCGTGACGGACACGGTGCGCATCGATGCGTCCGCCCCGGGAGCGGCGGCGCGCGGCCTGGAGAGACTGCATTGAGCGGCGAGACCAGGATACGCCTGGCGCACGGCAGCGGCGGGACCCTGATGCACGAACTCATCAGGGACGTCGTGGTCGAGAAGCTGGGCAACCCGGTGCTGAACGAGCTGGACGACTCGGCCGAGATCGAGAGTCTGCACGGGCATCGCGTCGAGGGTGGGACGCTGGCGCTCACGACGGACAGCTACGTCGTGCAGCCGATCTTCTTTCCGGGCGGCGACATCGGCAGGCTGGCCGTGTGCGGCACCGTCAACGATCTCAGCATGAAGGGAGCCCAGCCCGCGTACCTGACGCTCGGTCTCGTGGCGGAAGAAGGGCTTCCCATCGCGGACCTCGAGCGCGTCCTCTCCTCGGTCGCGGCGACCGCGGGCGAGTCCGGCGTCGTCGTTGCGTCGGGCGACACCAAGGTCGTCGAGCGCGGCAGCATGGGTGGCCTCATTCTGAACACGGCGGGCGTCGGCTACATTCCGGAGGGCAGGCATCTCAGTTCGTCTCGTGTTCGGGAGGGCGACGCGGTCGTCGTCTCCGGAACGATCGGGGACCACGAGACCGCCATCCTGCTGGCGAGGGAGGACCTCAAGGTCCGCGAGACGATCGAGAGCGACTGCGCTCCCTTGAACGGCCTCGTTGAGACGGTGCTCGAGGCTTGCCAGGACGTACGGGTGATGCGCGATCCGACCAGGGGAGGCCTCGGCACGACGCTCTGCGAGATCGCCTCGCGCGCCGGCGTCGGCGTTTTGATTGAGGAGCGTGACGTTCCCGTCGACCGCAGAGTGGCCGCGGTGTGCGACATTCTGGGGTTCGACCCCATCTACATGGCCAACGAGGGCAAGCTCGTCGCCGTCGTCCCCGGCGATGCGGCCGGCGGTGTCGTGGAGGCCATGCGGTCGCATGAACTCGGACGGCGCGCGGCCGCGATAGGAACGGTGGGCGGACGTCGCGGCGTTCGCATGAGGACCGTGGTCGGAGGCGTTCGCCCCATCGTGATGCTCGAGGGCGTGCAGCTGCCGCGGATCTGCTGAGGGGACGCCGGGCCGGGGCCGAGTCGCCTGGAGGCCCGGCCCGCATGGCCGGCCGCTCGCGTGGCGCGCCGGCTGGAGAAGACCGTGCACGAGCTTTCCATCTGTCAGAGCATGCTCGAGATCGTCGATAAGACGATGGCGCAGCACCCCGGCGCCAGACTCCAGCGCATCTACCTCGATGTGGGGCGCGGCTCGACGGTGGAGCCGTCGCTCCTGAGCGAGGCGTACGTCGTGGCTACCACGGGGAGCAAGTACGAGGGCTCCGAACTGGTCGTCAACGAGATACCGCTCATCGGACGGTGCCGGTCGTGCGGGAACGAGTTCGAGTACAAGGAGATCGCGCTCGGGTGTCCCAAGTGCGAGTCGATCGACGTGGAGATCGCTTCCGGGATGGAACTCAACATCAGGGAACTCGAGATCGAGGAGGCGGACCGTTTCGAAGGAGGTGAACCACAATGAAGCCTTCGAAAGGACGACGCTCGATAGGAACCACGCGCAAGACCGGACTTCCGCCGGGGTCCATCGTGTACACGGGGGACAGGAGCGCCGAGAAGGTGACCATCGAGGTCTTCGACTACGACGAGTCGAACCTGACGGAGGTGCGCCCGGAGCGCGTCGAGGACTGCTTTCCGTTCAAGGACTCACCCACGGTGACCTGGATGAACGTCACGGGCCTCCACGATGTCGCAGTGATCGAGACGCTGGGCACTCACTTCGGCCTCCATCCTCTCCTGATGGAGGACATCGTCAGCACGAACCAGCGGCCGAAGTACGAGGACTTCGGGGAACACATCTTCATCGTCTTGAGGATGCTCCACTACAATGACGCGTCCCGCGAGGTCAGCACGGAGCAGGTCAGCCTCGTGGTGGGACAGAACTTCGTCATCTCGTTCCAGGAGATCGAGGCGGACCCGTTCGAGCACATACGCGAGCGCCTGCGGAGCGGAAAGGGACGCATCCGGTCGATGGGCGCCGACTATCTCGCGTACGCGCTCATCGACGCGGTGGTCGATTACTACTTCGTGGTGCTGGAGAGGCTCGGGGACGGCTTAGAGCTTCTGGGCGAGGAGGTCGTCGCGGATCCCGACCCGACCACGCTCGCCACGATCCAGTCGCTCAAGAGGGAACTCGGGTTCGTGAGACGTTCCATATGGCCTCTGCGGGAGGTCGTGGCCGCGTTCCAGCGAGAGGAATCGCCGATCATCCATGAGTCGACCGACGTCTATCTGCGCGACGTGTACGACCACACGATCCAGGTGGTCGAGACGGTCGAGTCGTACAGGGACATGGTGTCGGGCATGTTCGACACGTACCTGTCGAGCGTGAGCAACAGGATGAACGAGGTCATGAAGGTCCTCACGATAATCGCGACCATCTTCATACCGGTCACGTTCGTAGCCGGCGTCTACGGCATGAACTTCCATCACATGCCCGAGCTGAGCTGGCGGTGGGGCTACCCGGCCGTTCTGCTCATCATGCTCGCGGTGGGCCTGGGCATGATCGCGTACTTCAAGAGGAAGCGCTGGCTCTAGGCACGGCGCCAACGGAGGTGGCATGGCGAAGGTCGACATACAGAAGAAGATACTGAGTGAGAACGACAGGTTGGCGGAGGAGAACAGGGCCAGGTTCGCAGAGGCCGGTGTTCTCGTTCTGAACATCATAAGCTCTCCCGGTTCGGGCAAGACCACCCTGCTCGAAGGCACGCTGGACCGGCTCGCCGGAAGACTGCGCGTTCTTGTGATAGAGGGCGACGTGAGCACCGACCGCGACATCGAGCGCGTGAAGGCTCACGGTGCGGGAGGCGTGCAGATCAACACCGCGGGGGGCTGCCATCTGAGCGCCCAGATGGTCGGCGGCGTGCTGGCGGATCTCGACATGGCATCGGCCGACGTCGTGTTCATAGAGAACGTCGGCAACCTGATCTGCCCGTCGACGTACGATCTCGGCGAGGACGCCAAGGTGGTCATGCTCTCCACGACAGAGGGCGACGACAAGCCGATGAAGTACCCGACGATCTTCCACGAGTCGTCCGTCGCGGTGATCAACAAGGTGGACCTGCTTCCGTATCTGCCCTACGACATCGAGCGCGCCGAGAGGGAGATCCGCGTGCTGAACTCTGCATGCGACATCATCCGGGTCTCCGCGCTCAAGGGCGACGGGATGGACGATTGGATCGCGTGGATCGAACGCAGGCTCGAGGAGAAGAGAGGCGAGTGACGCGGCGTCGCCCGTGGCCGGGCGTGTCGCCGAGTGCGATCGTTGAGCGTGAGGAGCGCTGATGGCACCTGAGATCCTGTTGATCTCGATCTTCGTGGCCGCGGGCGTCGCGGCCCTGGCCCTGCCGCCGGTGCGGGAGCGGCTCTCGTCGATGAAGACGGGGGTCGTTCTGCTGGCGCTCGTGTCGGCGCTCGCGGTTGCCGGCGTCCTCATAGGCCAGGACCTGCCGGCGGGTGCGTACGTCGAGAGATTCGGCGAAGTGTGGGGCGCGTTCCTCGTGAACTCCGGGCTGACCTCGGTCTTCCGTTCGTGGTACTTCCTCCTTGCCGTGTGGATCCTGACACTGTCGGTCCTGAGCTGTTCGTTTCGGAGGATTCTGAGACTCGTGCGGGGCGGGGAGCGCAAGCTCGTCGCGGTCGGGTCGCTCGCTACGCACCTGTCGCTCGTCGTCGTGCTGGCGGGCGGCGTCCTCATGGCGACCGTCGGGTTCCGCAGGGCCGATCCGCGGTTCCTTCGGGCCGGCGACTCCACGGAGGTTCCTGAGGGCGGCTTCTCCCTCCGTGTCGACGAGGCCCGAACGGAGTACACCGACTCCGGGATGGTATCGGAGTACGTATCGGTGGTGACCGTGGTCGAGGACGGCCGCGACGTGGAAACGCGCCGCATAGAGGTCAATCACCCTCTGACGGTCAACGGCGTGGGCGTCTACCAGTACGAGATGCTCCCGTCTCCCGACTCGGTCGACGCGGTGTTGCTGGGCGTCGTGCTGAACGACCCGGACGATCCGTCCGAGCCGTTCGAACTCGAGGTCCCGTATCGTGAGGAGACGCCGATACCCGGCACCAACCTCACGGTGAAAGCGATGGAATTCTACTCGGACTTCACATACGATATCGAGAGCG
>CAYNQF010000073.1:0-12234 GCA_964399265.1 uncultured bacterium
CGGGCCCCCCCCCCGGCAACCCCCAGCGCACAGGCTCGCGCTATCGCATTCCTGAGGCCGCGCACGTTCTGAGGCCAATCTTGACCCTTCAGGTAGAGTATCGCGTCGGGCGCCAGATGCGGCTCCGGGAGCTCGAAACCGCCGGCCGCGCGCGGCGCATGACCGGAGCATCGCACGCCCACCCGGCTCACTCGTCCGGCACGAGCCTCGTCCCGGCAACCGGATACAGGTCCTCCGGGTAATCCTGCACCCAGCCGTTCTCCAGTCCCGCATCCTCCAGCGAACGCACGGCGGCCTTCCACTCCGCCCTGTTCAGGCGCCGGCCGAGGAGGTCGTGGCCTGTCGCCAGGTGCGCCGGGTAGTACTGCGACATGAGGCTCACGTGCGTGTCGCGGCCCAGGGCGTCGGCCACGAACCGCATGGCCGGGCCGGTCCCGGACGCGCCTTCGGGAAGAACGAGATGTCTCACGATGAGCCCGCGCCCGGCCGTGCCGTCCTCGCCGAGTTCGAGGACGCCGACCTGTCTCTTCATCTCCACGAGAGCCTCCCGGCTGACCTCGGGGTAGTCCGGAGCATCGGAGTAGGCCGCGGCCGACTCGCTCGACCAGTAACGCAGGTCCGCGAGGTAGACGTCGACCACACCGTCCAGCAGAGCCAGCGTCTCCAGCGCCTCGTAGGACGACGTGTTCCACACGAGCGGCAGCGCCACGCCGTCCTCCTGCGCCAGGAGTAGAGCCTGCAACACCGCAGGAAGAAAGTGCGTCGGGCTGACCAGGTTAAGGTTGTGACATCCGGAGCGGGCGAGCGTCGACATGATCTCGCTGAGTTCGAGTACGGTCCGCTCCCTGCCCGCGCCAAGCTGGCTGAACGCGCAGTTTTGGCAGTAGACGCAGGAGAGCGTGCAGTGGCTGAAGAAGATCGTGCCCGATCCCCTCGTGCCGGATATCGGCGGCTCCTCGCCGGGGTGCGCCATGTGGCTGTACACGACGGCGTCCGGGCCCGCACCGCAGTATCCTGTCTCCCCCGACGACCGGTCGACGCCGCACGCGCGTGGGCACAGCCCGCAGTCGGAGAGATGGCGGCGCGCCGACTCCACCCTACGTGCCAGCTCGCCGGTCCGCGCCAGCCTGACGTATCCGGGTTCAACCATGAGTCCCAGCCTCGCGGGCGTCCCGCCGACCGTCGGTCTATCGGCACACTTCGATACGCATCGCCGTGGGCCGGCCCCTCACAGCATCTCTAGAACGAAGCAGGTGAGGTAGGACGTCTCCGGCAGCCCCAGCCGCACCGGATGATCGCGGCACTGGCCCCGCACCTCCAGAACCCGGGCGGTTCTGCCGGCCTCCATCGCAGCGCCGACGAGCGCATGCTCGAACGCCTCGCGCTCGACCAGATGTGAACAGGTGCACGTGACAAGGTACCCGCCCGGCTTCACCAGGGACATCGCGAGCCGGTTGAGGCCGCGGTAGGCCTTGAGCGCCTCCCGGACCTTCTTCCTGCTCCTGGCGAAGGCCGGCGGGTCCGCGATGACCATTCCGAACGAGCGCCGGCTGTCCCGGAGGTTCGCCAGTACGCCGAAGACGTCGCCCTTCATGAATCGGACGTCCGCTCCGGGCCGGTTCATTGCCACGTTGCGTCCGGCCATCTCGATCGCCGAGGCGGACGAGTCGATCCCGATCGCCGACGTGGCGCCCCCAGAGAGCGCGCTGAGCGACCAGGCTCCCGTATAGCAGCAGCAGTCGAGGATGTCCAATCCGGAGGCCAGAGGCGCCGTGGCCGCGCGGTTCTCCCTCTGGTCCAGAAAGAAGCCCGTCTTCTGTCCTTCCATTACGTCGACCAGGAACCGGTTGCCGTCCTGTTCGACCTCGACGGGTCCGTCCACGCTGCCGACCGCGACCCGCTTCTCCTCCGGCAGTTCCTCGTAGCGTCTCATCGATGAGTCGTTGCGCAGGACGACCGCGGACGGTCCAAGCCGCTCCATCAGGATCTCGATCACGGTGTCCAGGCGTCTCTCGATCCCGGCCGTCATCGATTGAACCACGAGCGTATCAGCGTATCTGTCGACGATGAGCCCGGGCAGCAGGTCCGCCTCGCCGTAGACCGCACGCCAGGTGGTCTCCCCAGGCCACAGGCGTTCGCGGAGGCCGACGGCTTCGTGGACGCGTGAGGCCAGGAAGTCGCGGTCGATCCTCACGGCCTCGCGCGACATCAGGCGGACGGCGATGAGCGAGTGCGGATTGATGTAACCGGCTCCAAGTTCGCGGCCGGCGGCGTCTTGGACTACGACTGCATCCCCAGGCTCCGGCGAGCCCTCGATCTTGTCTATCTCGTTGCTGAAGACCCAGAGGTGGCCGGCTCTTATCCGCCTGTCCTCCCCGCGCTTCAGTCGCACTACCGGCGTGGCCTGAGCCACCTGTGCCTCCCCTGAATGCCGCGCAAGGCGGCCTGGCCGCGTTCCTGCAAAGCGGAACGGTTCATGCATCAACAATATCGAGATGATGTCAGGAATACCACCGCGCGGACCCGGAAGCAACCGGTAAGGAGGTCTCGTGACGACAAGGGTTACAGCTATGGCGGTCATGTCGGCCCTGGCGCTGGTGCTCGTTGTGGCCTGTCCAGCGCCTGCCAGGGAGGTTGCGGCCCAGCCGCTGGCCCTGCAGGACGTCCACCAGTACGCGTTTGAGCGCGAGCCGGGAGACCAATGCGACGGCGGCTACAGCGACTACTACTGGACCGTGAACGGGTGGTTCACCGGCAACGAGTCGTACGCGGTCTACTGCGACCCGACCGGATGCGCGGAGTGCAGCGGCAGTTGGAAGCCGCTCTCGGTCACGATCTACCTCTATTGGGAAGAGGAGAACAGCTGCGCGCTGACCGTTCACGCCGAGATCATCGAGGCCGACATGAGCGACCCCGAGTGCCCGACTCCCGGTTCGACTGTGGCCTCGACGTCCGTCCCGATGATCGCGGGCCCCTTCAGTCCCGCGGGGCTGTGGGCGATAACGATACCAATGCCCGAAGACTGCCCGGGATTCACGGACCCGTTCTTCGCCGCGGTCGTGTTCGAGGACTGCTGCGAAGACCTGCCGCAGCTGGTCAACGACGCCGGCCCGTGCTCCGGCTGCATGTCGTGGAACGACTGGGGCATCGGCTGGGACGAGCTGTGTGCGTACTCGTTCCCCGGGAACCTCTCGATCTACGCAACAATGGAGTGCATAGGTTCGTCTCCGGTCGGGAACACGACGTGGACGACCATCAAGAACATGTACAGACGTTAACCGAGTCTACAGGCGGGCTCACACGGCCCGCAAGCCGGCCCCCCTCAAGGAATCCGGCAACGACGAAGGCAGGTCTCGATCGAGACCTGCCTTCTCTTTCGCCCAGCCAACGCGAGCCGTCTCACGTACTGCAAAAGCGGTCTAGCGATGCAGCATGAAGGTCACCTTGTCCTCGGCGACCATTATGACCCCGGACCTTGCCTCGATCAGCAGCCCCTCGGCTTGCACCGACAGGGGCTCGTCGAACTGGTTCACCCCGGGCCCCAGCTCGACCGGACTGCCTCCGACATGGACGACGTACTCCTCGGGTGACACCAGCGTCAGCTGCTCGATGTCGAACTCGCCCTCTCCAACGTTGGCCGCCACGGGGAGCCCCGTGACATGGACGCGGGTACCGCCCGAGAACTCTATCTTGAGTATGCGGGTGTGCACGAACCTGTGGTCGTCGACCTGTACGATGTTCTCAGGGTCGTAGCTCACCGAGGCGCTGGCCAGGAGCCCGGTATTGATGACGATCTTGCGGCCTTCCCCGTTCGCGATCCGGTCGAACAGCCTCTCCGCGTCGGTCTTCAGCGCCTCTATGAACTCGCGGCGTTCGTCGATGCGGTCCTTGAGACCGTGGTGCATCAGTATCTCGAACGTCCGCGGAAGCCTGGTGCGCGTGAGGTCGAGCAGGAGCGCGTTCGGGTCGGGACACGGGCCGGCCGTCTCGCGCCATCCCGGGTCGAACCTGTCCAGAAGCCCGCACAGGACGGCGCCCGTCGCACGGTACCTGTCTCTGCGGTACCACTCGAGATCGCGCGCGCGGGCCATGCAGGCGACGGCGTCGAACGGCGCACCTCCACTGAGGCCGACAATTGCGGCGCCCCTCTCATCGACGTGGCCCTCGGCGTGCTCCCGGGCGCGTTCCGCGATGTATGCCGACATGCCCTCGAGACGCTCGAGCTTGGCCTCGTACGCTTCCGCGGCGGGGCTGCTCAGTCTGAGCCTGCGGTAGTTCCTGACCGTCACGAACTCCAGCACGCACTTCTCGAGGGAGTCCGTGGGAGCAACGGAGGCCAGCATCAGGAGATCACACTCGATGTCGGAGAGGGCGAGGTTCTCCGGGGTCAGGGGGTATCCGTCGATGGGCGGAGAGAGTCGCCTCAAGTCATCGCACTCGTCCCTCAGGTGTGCTTCGAAGGCTTCCTCGAACGCGCAGGGAACGGCGTCAGCCGCGAACGTTGCCCAGGGCAGATAGGCGGTGGTGACCTCGTTCAGGACCCCGGCCTCCGGAGCCGCATGCTGCAACCTGCCGAGGTCGTATCGCACGCGCGGCCGGCCGGAGGTGCGCTCTCCGTCGAATCCGTCGGGCGGATCCGGGTGGTTGACAAGAACGCAGAAGTCATCGTCGTCATAGAGCGCGAACGCCGTGTCGGAGATCTTCCAGCCGGGCCACAGGTCGCGGCTGAGGTCGTCCAGCTCCCTCACGGCCTGCAGTCTGATGACGGCGCGGTCCACGGCCTCCGATGAGTGATCTGAGGCGGCGACGGCGGCCTGCGCGAGGATGCAGATGAGCGCGGCCGCGCCCACGGCAGTTCGCTTGAAGCCCATCGTCATCGCGTCACCTCGCCGTGTCGGGCAATGATCGGGTGACATTCTCATACTACGACCGTAGTGTCGTGTTCGGCAAGAGCACGCGGCGGGTTCACACAATGAGACAACGGGAGGGGCCGATGGGTTACACGGCCGGTCCGGCTTCGCCTACAGAAGGTTCCTGAGGGTGATGGTAAGGTCCATGGGGACTCCATCACGCACTATCCCGAGCGAGTACTCAGTACCGGGCTCCGCCCGCATCATCTCTCTGACCCGCAGCAGGCCGATCTGGTTCGCGTCCGCTCCGTCGATAGAGGCGACAACGTCGCCGGGCATGAGTCCGGCGTCACCGGCGGGAGTGCCATCCGCCGCGTTCAGCACGACCATCGGACCTCCGTCGGGCTGCCACACCTGCAGCCCGCTCCGGTCGACGGGGAAGACGACATCGAAGTCGTCGCCCTTCTCGACGATCACCTGCTGCCGGTCGTAGTCGAGATAGAGCACGAAGTGCCGAAGGAGCGTGTTGCCGATGTTGCCGATCCTGTCGGTGCCCCCAAACGCTCCGGTCACCTCACCCGCGGGACACGATATGATGGGGTCGCGCACCTCGTACCCGCCGAGCTCGATACGATCGAACTTGAGCAGCCTGTTCTCCATGCTGCCGCCGGCGCCGAAGCACACGACCGAGACCCCGTCCCTCGAAAGGAAGCCCTGCTCGACGGCGTACGGGTAGTGAAATGACAACCCCGACGCGCCCAGGTCCAACGTCCACCACCCGGCATACTCCCCGTCGACCGACGCTCGCACGCCGAACACGTTCCCGGAGAGCGGCGCGTTCAGCACGACACCCTGACCCTCGTACTCGAACGACTCGGGCAAGTACAGGCCCATGGTCTCGTTGGCGTAGTCGACGCGCGTCACGAACCTCGAAAGAAAGTCATAGCCGAGTATCCCGCCGACCGTGAGGCCGGTCGTCTGCTCAAACAACGAACTTATCGGTATGGATGCGACCTTCTGCTCGTAGAACTCAACTCCGGGAATGGAGAACGGAGGCAACCCGACGAACGCCACCTCCACCGTGGAACCGGCCCCTATCCCCTTCATCTCGCCCACCGGCTCCAGACCGAGTTCGGAAGCGTAGCCGGCGTCGATGACGCTCATGCTGGCTCCCGTGTCGAGAACCCACAGCCTCTCCGTTCCGTCGAGAGTGACCGGCACGAACAGGTGTCTCTCTATGAACCTCACTGGCACCTCGACGGACCTCGCTCCATCTATGAACGCGAAGTCTTTGGGACCATCGTTCGGAGGGTCAAAGAACGACGGCGGGAACGTCGGGTCCGAATCGAACGACACGATCTCCACAGTCTGCGTCTGCCCGGTCGGGAGCGTCGTCGTGACGTCCCTGTGGGCCATCACTACGCCCCCCTCGCCCCGGAAGTCGTAGTGCAGTGTGTTGCGTTCCTGTGTATTCCGAATGTCGCTGGTCTTGAGTTCGAGGAAATCGTCCGTGTCCACGTACATCAACCGGTAGCCGTCGTCCAGCGTGTTCGAAACCCTGATCACGTAGCAGTTCCGTCCGTCCACATCCTCGGTGCCATCGAGTGAGACGTCGAACACGGAGGAGTCGGGATCCAGGTATTCCAACCTCTCGAAGCGCAGCTCCAGTTCACGCTGCCTCAAGGCCGCTTCGTCGCGCACTATCGATAGCTTCCCATTCGCGTCGACCTGCCACGCCGCGGAGCCGTTGTCGCCCTCGGTCTGCCTGATGATGCCGAGGTCGACCTCGGTTCGACGTACGCCGGGGGCGGCGCTCCAGTAAGAGAGTGTTCCGTTCAAACCGGCGACGGCGATGGTCCCCTCGAGGGCGAAAGGCCACTGGTCGGCCACGCGGTCGATGCCGCCTATGGCGTCATAGTGCTTGGCCAGTACGTCGTAGGGATCGGTCAGAAGCTCTGTCGCAGCGGCGGAGCCTCCGTACAGTGCCGACGCCGCCAGCGCCAGCGTCAGCAGCAGGTTCAGCGCGTGACGCATCAATCCTCCTCAGGACTTGAGATGTGAAACTACCTCATCGCGCATGAGCACCCAGAAAGTATAGATGCCGAGCGCGGTGCCGATGGGTATGTCGAACAGGTCGAACGCCCCCACGATCATCGCGACGACCCTTGCCCACGAGTGACGCCGCAGCAGGCCGATGCCCCCGATGATGCCTGGGATGGCGATCAGAACCAGGACGGTGCCTATCACCGCTCCGACCGTCGCGAGTATGGCATTCGCCTGAGGGTCCCCGGTGATGGTGCCGATCGCCGAGAAGAGAACGAGGATGCCGATGCCGACGGCGAAGGCGATCGAGTGGTAGACGATGTGAAACACGCCAAGCAGCATCACGTGCTTCTCGGCCCACCTCTGGTCATTCATGGAGCCTCCAGTCGGCCGCGGCGGGTCCTCGCAGGTCACCCGTAGAGGGCGCACCTCGCGCGGCGGAGGACCCGCCGTCAGCCTGTAGTGTCGTTCCGTCACCGCGCAGCGATTCCCCGTCCGCCCGTTGCCCGTCGACCTTCACGACGACCATGGTCAGGTCGTCGGCCTGCGCCGCGCCGGCTGTGAAGTCCTTGACGTTGGTGTAGACGCGTTCCTCGATCTCGCGGGCCGTGGCGCCGCGGTGTGCATCCAGGACGAGCTCCAGCCTGTCCTCGCCGTACATCTCGTCGTACGGGTTCGTGGCCTCGGTGATGCCGTCGGTGTAGAGGACCAGGCCGTCCCCTGGAGCGAGAACGGTCTCGCCTTCCTCGTACGTCATCCCGGGCATGACGCCTATGACGACTCCGCCGACGTCGAGGTACTCCTTGCCCCCCGAGCCTCGAAGTATGCACGGCGGGTTGTGCCCGGCGTTCACGTACCGGAGGTTGCCTGTCCGCGTATCGAGCACGCAGTAGAAGAACGTTATGAACCCGCTGTCCTCGGTCGACCTGTGCACCAGGCTGTTCACCTTCTCCATGAGCCTGACGGCGGGGATGCCGCTCTCGGAGAGAGCTCTGACGGCCGCCTGCACGTTGGCCATGAGTATCGCGGCGGGGGTTCCCTTCCCGGCGACGTCGCCTATGGTGATGGCAAGGTGCCCGTCGCCCACGTCGATAATGTCGTAGCAGTCGCCTCCGACGTGCCTCGCCGGAACGCTGAACGCGAAGATGTCGATGCCCGGGATGTCGGGGAAGATCTTCGGAAGCAGCTCCAGCTGGATCGTCCTCGCTACCTCCATCTCCCGCTCCAGTCGGGCGCGGGCCGTCGACTCCATCTCTATCTGCCCGCGGAGATGTTCGTAGGCATAGACGAGCGCGCCGACGACCAACGCCAGGGTCCCGTTGATCGTTATGACCATGAGGGTCAGTCTGACCTGATAGAAGATGATGAGGGGATTCACGAGCATCGCGAGCCCGCTGCCCAGCATCGCCCCTCCCAGGAGCGTCGCGAACGCAAGCGGAAACCGAACGTACGCCGGCATGCCGCTGTACCTGGGAAGCACGAACCTCACCGTCACGAACGCTGAGAATCCCACCACGTTCGCGAAGACCACGCTCATGGCGACCAGCGAGCCGTTTAGGGCCTCACCGCTGGCGAAGATGAGGATCCCCGCACCGATGACGAGGCCCGCAACCGTATTCCCCACCGCCCACAGGCCGATGGTACGACCGCTGAGCCTCGCAGGCGTCATCGTTGAGCTGTCGCCGCGCGCGACCGAACTCATTCGCTCAACCCTCCGTGGTCGTGGGCCCCGGCGGCGCCGGAGTGCCCGGGAATGCGTCCGGCAGACCCAGTGTGGGCAGAGGTGGCGCCTCGAAGACACCGTTGAGACGGGTTTCCTTGCGCTGCAAGAGCGCACCGAGTCCGAGGAAGATGACGACGATTCCGATCAGAGTTCCGGCCACCGGTATCGCGGTCACGAGATAGACTATGAGAAGACCGAGCAACATCGGAGGCACCGGTGACGCATCCGGACGGCGGTTCCGTCCCACGAGCAGGTTACCGAGCCACAGCGCCACGTAGAACTTGGCTATGTACAGGGCGATCAGGTACGCGAGGACCATGATGATCGACAGCGGCGCCGTGATGATCAGGACGAGCGCGATGATCGCTATGATGGGCACGCAGATGAATGCTATGAAGCCGATGCCGAGGCTCTTGAGAGGCTTGCGCCTGATGGTCTCCGCGGTCCTCTTCGCATGGTCCTTGGTCAGTGCCACGATGATGCTGCCGGCGATGATGGCGGCTATGAACTCGAAGATCCGAAGGAGGGTCCTGAAGCCCCTTGGGAGGTGGAAACCCGTCCTGACCTTGGGTATCGGGTGCACGAAATTGACGCTGCCCTTGACGACCCCGGGAGCAATGTCGATCTCGGATGGCCCCTTGTAGCTCAGGTCACCACCTATTGAAGCCGAATCGCCAAGCGTCAGACCGCCGTCGGTCATGATGCTGGCATTGCCGCCGACGGTGCCGTTGAGCGTCGTGGTGCCTCCGGCGAGTCTGGCGTCCTGCATCACGGTTCCGTTCATGTGGATGACGCCACCGGCCGCGACCAGATTGCCCTCGATAACTGCCCCCTCGCCCACCGTGATGTTGGCGGCCAGGACCAGGACGTCGCCTTTCACCGTTCCGTCGATGTACAGGTTCTGGCAGAAGGCGCGGACGTCGTCGTCGACCTCTCCGGTGATCCGGAGGTCCTGGGCGAAGGCGGTCACGTCCTCCGTGACGGTGCCCGAGATCATGCCGTTCTGCACCCAGGCGATCAGGTCGCCGTCCAGAGTGCCGTCTATCTCAAGCATCTGGGACCAGAGGTAGAGATCGCGCTTCTGCGTTTCGCCCGTCGGAACGAGGTAGTTCGAGGTCTGCGCGATGCACATGTCGCCGCCGCCGAGGCAGAGCGCTCCCTCGCCGGGATCCATGCCGGTCATATCGACCTTGAGGTCGGGCACCCCGACCAGAGATGCGCCTATGGGCGCGTTCATCTGCATTGCGAGGGCCGGCGCCGGAGCGGCGACCGCGACCAGCGCGACCGCCAGCCCCAGCAGGCCCAATCCTATGAGGTTCCGGCTTGCCATTGTCCTCCCCCTTCTCTGACTCCTCGTGCCATTGCCCTGTTTCGAGTGGCTGCCCGAGGTCCGTAACGCATGGCCGTTTCAGTGGCCCACAATGCAAGTGTAGGGCTAGGGGGCCGGGAGACCCTAGTCAAAGCCGGTGAATCGTCGTCCGGGGACGTCGAGATGCACTGAGAGGGGGCCGAAGTGCGAATCCTACCAGGGGAGTATTTCGCGAAGCGCCTTCGCCCTGGAGCGCGACAGCGTGAGTTCAGTCGAGGCCGGATCGTCCATTATCACCTGGTACTTGCCGCTGAACCAAGGCACGAGTTCGCGCACGTGGCCTAGGTTGACGATCGTCGACCGGTGAATGCGGAAGAAGCTGCGTTCGTCCAGGCGTTCCTCCAATTCCGCCATCGTCATATTGACCAGAAACCTGGCCTCAGAGGTATGCGCGAAGGTGAGGCCGTCTTCCGACGCCAGCCAGATGACGTCGTCCAGGTCGAGCAGCACGATGCGCTTGCCGTGGGCGGCGGGCAGGCGCTCGATCCGTCGCGAGCGTGTGAACGTCTGGAGCTTTTCTCTCTCACGCCCCAGTCCGGGCGAGTCGGTAAGCAGCGCGCGCGCCCTGCCGATCGCTTCCTCCAGACGCTCGCGGCTGACGGGCTTCAACAGGTAGTCGATCGAGTTCACCTCGAATGCCTTGATGGCATACTCGTCGTAGGCCGTGGCGAACACTATGAGCGGAGGCGTCTCGAGAGCATCGATCACCTCGAAACCGTTCATGCCCGGCATCTGTATGTCGAGGAGCACGACATCCGGGGCGAGTTCGGAGATCTTCTCGACTGCCTCCATCCCGTTCCGTGCCTCACCCACCACCGAGACGTCGTCCATCGTCTCGAGCAGTTTGGCCAGCCGTTGCCGCGCCAGCTGTTCGTCGTCGACGATGAGCACTGTGATGTTATCGGCCATCGGCAGCTCCCCGCGGTTCAGCTTCACCCTCCGGTGGACGTCTCGACCGGGATCACGATCTCCACTCTCGCGCCCCCGTCCCCGCCGAACGAGAAAGATGCGTCGGGCCCGTAGCGCGTGTAGAGCCGGTCACGCACGTTCCGGAGACCGTATCCCCTCGACATGGCACGCTCGGGATCGCCGTCCCCCATGCCCGGCCCGTCGTCCTCCACGACGAGGACGAGCCTCCCGTCGTGCACGGAGGCGTCTATCGACACTCGGCCTCCCTCCACGCGGGGCGAGATGCCATGACGCACGGCGTTCTCGACGATCGGCTGCAGGATGAGCGGCGGCACCAGGACTCCGGAGGCCGCCTCGGAGACGGACTGAGTGACGCGGAGGCGGTCCCCGAACCTCGCCCGCTCTATGTCGAGGTACGCGTCGACCAGCTCCAGCTCCTTGCCGAGCGTTACGTTCTCCTTCTCGGAGGCAAGGAGTGTTCGCCGGAAGATGCCCGCCAGCCGCTCGAGCGTGCGCTCGGCCGCGTCGGGGTCGGACCCGATGAGCGCGGAGATCGAGTTCAGCGCGTTGAAGAGGAAGTGGGGGTTGATCTGTGCCTTGAGCGCCTTCAGTTCCGACCTGGCGGCGAGTTCCCTCAACCTCTCCTCCCGGACGCGCGTCTCCGCGACCGCCCGATAGCCCGCCTCGACCTGCTCCCGCATACGCTCGTAGTTGTAGACGATGAATCCGACTATGAGAGCTATGACGCCGTCGACGATGACGAGCAGCGCGATCAGGCGCACCTGGTAGAAGACCATCAGAGGATAGAACAGCATCACGAGCGCGGACCCGAACGCGCCTCCGGCCAAGAGCGTGAGTCCGGCCAGTGGGATCCTGACGTACGAGGGAAGAGAGCCGTACTTCGGCAGCACGAAGCGCGCGGAGAGAAGCCCGGCGAACCCAATCGCGTTGCCCAGCAGAGCCCCCATCGGCGCGAAGCGCTGCATGGCGCCGGGCTCGCCTGAGAACAGCGCGACGACCGCTCCGACCAGCCCGCCGCCGAGGCTGTTCACCACGACCCATGCCACGAGGTCGCGCACGGTCTCGCGGACACGCAGCGTCTTTTCTGCGGCGTCCTCGGCGGGTGGCATCATTCTATCCTCGGCAGCGTGCGCGCCACTTGGGCGAGGATCTCGTGCTCGACGTCGTGAAGGCGCCAGGCCTCGCAGGAGTAGCCGTTCGTAATGATTGAGAAGATGACCTGGTCACCCGCGACCGCACGAAGTACGCCCGAGATGGCCGTCACTCCGTCCAGGAGCCCGGTCTTGGCCCGCACGCTGCCTCGGAGCCCCGGGAAGCCC
>CAYNQF010000074.1:0-12107 GCA_964399265.1 uncultured bacterium
AACGGCGCCATGATCTGCATGACATGCATCGGGGTGGCGTGACGGGAGGCGGTACCTCACTTTGAGAAGGCGCATCGTCCAGTTCATTGCCCTGATCGCCACGAACTCGTACGTCAAGTCGATTCCCACCGCGAGCTTCTATCAGGGCAATCTGAAGGGCGTCTGCGTTCCGGTTCTCAACTGCTACGCGTGTCCTTTGGCCTGGGGCTCGTGTCCGATAGGAACTCTGCAGCACTTCATCATCGTCCGGGCGCTGCCGTTCTACCTCATCGGCGTGCTCGGCGTCATCGGGATCTTCGTCGGACGCTGGCCATGCGGGTGGCTGTGCCCGTTCGGATGGCTGCAGGAACTCCTGCACAAGATCCCCTCTCCGAAGTTCACAGCGCCGGATTGGCTCAGGCACGCCAAGTACGTCTTTCTGTTCCTCGTCGTGGGGCTCGTCGCCTGGCTTACGTACGAGCCGTGGTTCTGCAAGATGTGCCCCGCTGGGACGCTGGAGGCGGGACTGCCATGGCTCTGGTGGCACGCAAGGGGTTCCGTGTTCGCCGACGGGATGAACTTCACGACCGGGACATTCGGTCTGAAGATGGTGCTCCTGGGGGCCTTTGTCGTGTTCGCGATCATGATGCGCCGGCCATTCTGCAGATTCGTCTGTCCCCTGGGCGCGTTCCTGGGCGCGATGAACAAGGTGAGCCTTCTTCAGCTGGACTACGACCTCAGTGGTTGCAGGATAGCGTCCGCGAGAGGCTCGAACATCGAGAACTGCGTGACCTGCAAGCACTGCTCTCGCGACTGCCCCATGGATCTCAAGGTGCCGGAGCAACGGGGGAGCGTTGACTGCATACGCTGCATGAACTGCACGAGGGACGGCTCGGTCCTGTGGAGGTTCCGACTCGGACCCGCCCGCAACGGGACCGGCAACAAGGCGGCCGCGCCGACATCAAAGGGAGACGCGGCAGCAGAGCCTCGGGCGCACGCCTGAGTCTCAGAACGTCAGCCCAAGGGGGCAACAGATGGAACCCGCCACCGACATGACCGATTGGCTGGTGGAGCGCCTGGGCCGGTCCAGGGGACTGACCATCCTCACGGGCTCGGGGGTGTCGCACGAGAGCGGCGTTCCGACCTTCCGCGGCAAGGATGCATTCTGGGAGAAGCATCGCGTCGAGGAACTCGCTACATGGCAGGCCTTCGAGGCGCATCCCGAACTCGTGTGGAGGTGGTACGACTACCGCCGCAGGGGCGTGGCGGAGGCGCAGCCGAACGGGGCGCACTTCGCCATCGCGCGGCTCGAGCCGGCGTTCGATGCGTTCGTCCTCATCACGCAGAACGTGGACGGCCTCCACAGGCGCGCGGGAAGCACCGATCCTCTCGAGCTGCACGGCAACATATGGAGAGCGCGGTGCACCCGAGAGCACACCACGACCGACCTGCTCGACTGCCCGCTCAGGGAACTCCCTCCGCGCTGCGAGAAGTGCGGCGCGTTGCTCCGGCCGGACGTGGTGTGGTTCGGGGAACCGCTCCCGCCGGACGAGTACGAGCGCGCGTACGAGGCGGCCAGGAACTGCGACGCGATGCTCGTGGTCGGGACATCCGCAATGGTTCGTCCCGCGGCGTCGTTGCCTCTCGTGGCCAAGCACAACGGGGCCATGGTGGTGGAGATCAACGTCAGTTTCACGCCCATCTCCGCTCTCATCGACGCCACGCTCCTGGGCAGGGCCGGAGACATCCTGCCCGAACTGGCGGACCGCGTCCTGGCACTGGGAGCGACCGGAGCCGCCAGGGCGCCGAGCCGGGTGCATGTCCGGTAGTGTCCGGGCCCCCGCCGGGCCGCGCATGCAGGAGCTTGACCGGATTCACGCCCTCTGATAGCTTCGTGTATGATTCTCGGCAGAACTTCAGACTAAACCGAGGACGGCGCAACCGTTCGGGCGAGAGGCCCCTGCGGGCGACCGTTCATGTATTGCGCAGGTGGCCCCCACAGGGGGTCCCGCGCCTCTCCAGGAAGGCCCGATGCGAAGATACCTGCCTGTTCTGACGCTGCTCGCTATCCTGGTTCTTGTGAGCGGCGCTTCCTCCAAGACATACAACACGCCCACGATAGACGGCCACGTGCAGATCAGCGCCAGCGACTGGGACGCGGACGAGCTTGGGGTGGACGACCCTTCCAATGACGGTCGGTATCCGAGTGACCCGGAGGTGGACGACCTCTACGTGACCTGGGATGCCGACAATGTCTATGTCGGCATCAAGACGGTGCGCCAGCCCGGTCAGTACGGCAACGGTTACGTCGTCTTTATCGACACGGATGGGCAGAATGGGATGACGGGCGCCACCGACTTCACGAACTCCACCTTCTATCCGCGTCACATCACATTCAGCACGATGGGGGCCGACGTCGTGGGCGGGGCGTGGGGCAGCCAGAATTCGTTCCCCACCACGATGGAATTCAAGCACTGCGACGACCCTACTCATCCGACCGACCTGACGGGTGCGACGTCGGCGGGCAATCCCGGGTTTCTGCAGATGGAGTTCGGGATTCCGTGGAACCAGCTCTACGAGCTGGGGGACGGCGTCGTCCCCGCGGGCACGAAGATGCGGTTCATCGTTGTCGTGGTCGGCGGAGACAACTCGGGCGCCTACGACGCCCTGCCGACGTCGAGCACCGGCATCGAGTCGAACCCCGCCACCGTGTGGGACGCCTACACCAACCTGGACAACTACTACGAGGTCACGGTCGATGCCGACGGCGACGGCGTTCCCGATCAGGGTTTTCCGTCCGGCGGGTCGTTCTCCGGCACGGTGACGCTCGACGATCCCACAGACGACCAGACCAGGGTCACGGTCTCCGCTTACCTGAACGGTGAACTTCAGGGGTCCGACGAGACCGCCGCGGGCGGCGGGGACTACACGATTGGCCGGTTGCCCGACGGCGACTATGAGGTCGTGGCCACCGCGCACACGTATCTGGATTCCACGCTGTACGCGGCGATCGAGAACGAGTCCGATGTGACGGGCCTGGACTTCACGCTGCAGCGAGTGAACGGGGCAATCGAGGGTCAGGTGGCCGTCACGGGCGGACCGCCGACCGACGTCACCATCACGGCGTACGATGCGACGACGGGGGGTGTCGCTGGCGACGGTCCACAGACCGTCACGGGAGGCAGCGGGTCCTTCCGCATCAGCACCGTGCTGGATGGGACCTACCGCGTGGAGGCCACCGGCAAAGGGTACGTCGAGCAGATGGCCCGGGCCACCGTGGCCGACGAGGACACCGCCGACGTCGGAGCGCTTACGCTGCCTTCGGTCGTCGCGACGAAGTACTCGTTCGTCGACCTGGAAGGTTCCACGGTCCTCGGCGTCGGTACCACCGTCAGCATTCCCGACAGCTCCGTGTATTATTACGCCGAGGCATGGGTCCAGCCGCGTGACGATGACGATCGCGTTGCCTACTGGGACCATGCGGCTCAGGACAGCGTCCACCTCTCGGCGACGAAGCTCGATCCGTCCTATCCGCCGAGTGGCGACATCGTGTTCGCCGGGACCGACAGCGTCGCGATCCCGGGCTCCGTGATCACATCGGCCATGTTCGACGACGGCCGGGCGCCGTTCCTCGTGGCGGGGGACGAGATAGAGGTACTGCGAGTGCTGGCCGCCGGAAGCGGCCTGAGCGGCCTGCTCGAGGTGGGGATAGCACCGCCCGCGCCCACGAAGCTCGAACTCACAACCGACGCCGACGTGATAGACGTCGGTACGGGCGTGGCGCGCATCACGGGACAGCTCAAGGACGCGGCGGACAACGACACGAGGATCGCGGGTGTTCTGGTCTCCATGCTGCGTACGGGAGCCGGGGGTCAGTTCCGGCCGAGCACCGTCGAGACCGACGCGAACGGCAGGTTCGAACTCGAGTTCACGGGGACAGTGGCGGGTACGACGTACGTCTCCGCCACGATCGACCAGGCCTCCCCCTACTCCGCGATCGATATTGACCAGATCACGATCGTGCTCATGGCAGGCTCGGCGTCCTCGGTGACGCTCAAGGCCAACCCCGCCGCCCTGCGCGCCGGTGAGAGCGGCGAGATCGAGGCGGCGGTAGTGGACGCCTACGGCAATCCGGTCGCGATGTCCGGACTCTCGATAGCCCTCACGGCCTATCCGGACGGTCTGTTCACCTCGTTCGAGACGCCGGTAGTCACGGGCGCCGACGGAACCGCGAGTTCGTCCGTTACGGCCGGATCGACCTACGGCGTGGTGGAGGTGAGCGGCGCCGCGGGATCACTCGCCGTTGGGACGATCTTCGTCCCGATCGATGCGACCATTGTGGCGGTCGACGAGACCGCGCCCGAGTCCGACCCGGCTCACAACAGCGACGCGGGAGTCGACCTCACGATAATGCGAGCGACGTCGGATGCGGAGACGCTCCAGGTCACTCTGGACTTCGTATCCGACTGGGACGGCGTGCACCTGATGCTCGAGCTGGAGTCTCACCACGATGCCGCGGGCGGCACGTCGGACCCCTTCGGGTTCCCGGTCAACTACGGCCAGCCACTGCTGCCCGACTACGTGTTCACGTACAAGTACGCGGCCGGGGACTACGCCGACCTGAGACGCTTCAATGCCGGCCAGTGGGAGCACTACAACTTCGTCACCAAGACGTGGCAGATCGGTTACACGCCCGAGGTCAACGCAGTAGCGTACGGCTACATCGTCCGCGATCAGGAGAAGGTCATCTTCCGCACGCCGTTCTCGGCGCTGGAAACCGCCTTCGGCGACACGGTTCGCCTCGAGGCTTACGTCACTCAGGAGACCGAGGGACAGAAGCGCACCGCCCTCGACTCCGTGCCGCAGGACAACACGCTCGACATGGATCCCGCGACGGGCGAGTGGTGGGAGAACGCCACGAACCCCGTGACTCTGGTCAACTGGGCCGTGCACGAGATACTCGTGCCCGGTGAGCCGCCCGAACTCACTGGCGGCACGGCGGACCCGTCGACCGCGCAGCCCGGCGACCTGGTCACGTACAGCGTGGACGTCGCCGACGCCGGCGCCGGTATCGGAGACGTCTTCATCAATCTCTCGAGCATCGGCGGGCCGTCCTTCCTCCGTATGATGGACGACGGACGCGCGCCCGACGGACGCGCCGCCGACGGCGTGTACTCGGCCGCCGACACGCTCAGGGCCGGCGCCGCGAACGGCGACCACACGGTGACCGTCACGGCCAGGGATGCCTCGAACGTCTCCGAGTCGACTCTGGACATCACGGTCAACGTGGACAATCCGCCCGTGCCGCTTCGTCAGTTCGACGATCCGGTCGGCGACGACCACGGACCGGACCAGACCTCGGGTGACGGCACCCCTGTCGCGGGGCTCTACTACTTCTACCCGACCAACTACGTGTTCCTGCCCGGTTCGTTCGACCTCACGAAGGTCGAGCTGTTCGCCGACGGGGACCAGATCGTCTTCCGCGTCTCCATCGACGATCTGGCGAACGCGGACGACCCCGGCTCTGCCGACTGGGGAGCGCCCCAGCCGAGCGAGCAGACGTGCGATAACCCGTACCGGACCGACCTGAACCTCCAGAAGATCGACATCTACATCGACGCCAAGGAGGGCGAGGGCGCGACCAGCGGGTTCCCGAACCGGTACATGGACATAGCCACCGTCGACGCCTGGGACTACGGCATCGCCGTAGAGGGATGGGGCAAGTGGTTCGTCAAGTCGAACGGTGAGAACTCGATCGCCAGCTGGACGCTCTACAAGAACGACAGCGAGATCAGCATGTGCGACGACTACGAGGTGAACTACGTCGACATTCGAGTCGACAGGGCTCTCTTCGGCGACGATCTCGACGACCAGAACGAGAACCTGGCGTACTGGGACATCATCGTCGCCATGTCGTCCCACGACGGCGACTCGAACGACGACAACCTCGGCTCCATCCGCTGGGTGAACGCCAACACCAGCGAGTGGCAGATCGGCGGCGGGCTGGACAGCCAGGGAGGACGCGACCGCGACGCGAACATCATGGACCTCGCCATGTCACCCGGTGAGGGACACGAGCCGGGCAGAACGCAGCAGGAGATGCTCGACTACACGACCGAGGAGGCGCGGCTGCGTTTCGACGAGAACAAGGTCGCCTGCGTCGTCGAGGCCAGCTTCGCGGTCGACACGTCTCCGCCCGTCATCAGGGCCCTGAAGTCGGACCCGGACGTCGAACACATTCCGTGGGTGGCTCTCGACGGAGCGCCCGCGGTCTTCTGGACGACGATCACGGACGTGAACAACGTCGATGAGGCGATGTTCTACTGGTATCCCGTGGGCCTGCCGGCGTCGCTCGACTCGGTCCGGATGGTGAACCTCACGGGCGACATATGGGGGGGCGACGTCTCGCGAGAGGACATCGTCGCGCATACGAACGTCGTCGACCAGGTCAAGACGGGGCCTAGCCGCGTCATCCTGGGCGCCATGAGGGCCGTCGACGGGTCTCCCAACCACAACGCCATCAAGACGGTCTTCAAGGAGATCGCGCTGCCGGAGCCATGGGCCGCGGAGCAGCGTATCGCCCGCATCGACACCATGTTCGTCGCGGGCCAGGATTACACCGGGGTCTTTCAGGACGGAACGGTGCTCGTTCTCGAGCCCGGTCAATCCGTTCCAGAGGACGGTCTGGACGCGCTCCTGATCCCCGTCGCCGAGAGCCTGGTCGATCTCAGCAACATCCGGAGCGACATGTCGTTCGTCGGCGTCGCGAGGGACATCACACTTCAGTCGTCCGACAGAAGCGATGTCGCTCTCACGGTCCCTGCGTGGCTTGTCATGCACTACCCGCAGTACGATGTGGGCGGACTGAACGAGAACGCCTTCGGTATCTTCGAGTGGAACGACAGCACGGAGAGATGGATCGCGAGGGGCGGAGGCCAGAGCCGAAGGAACAACACGGTGACGTGCGTCGGGCTGGAGCGGCTCGGCTTCTTCGGTCTGTTCGAGTGGGACGCGCTCGACGCCGGCGGAAGCAGCGGTCTGACGGGAGTGCTGGCCGAGCCCAACCCGTTCTCTCCCAACGGCGACGGCCTGTACGACGACATGGTCGTAACGTTCTATCTCGGCAGGGACGCCGACTACGTGAACATAGAGTTCTACGATCTCGCGGGCGTTCTGGCGAGGCGGCTCGTCTTCCAGGACCCGACCAACTACACGGGACGCACCCCGGCGCAGGTCGTATGGGATGGGACCGACATGAACGGCAACGTCGTGCCGTACGGCATCTATGTCATGCGCGTCGAGGCGAGGTTCAAGACGGAGCCGCTTTTCGAGCGTGTCAACAGGCCCGTCGCGATCATCAAGTAGCAGAGGACGGACACTATGAAGAGAGCCATTCTTGCTGCAAGCGTCGTTGTCCTGCTTGTCGGGACGGCCGGCGCCAACTTCCTCGAGGTTGAGGTCGGAGCCCGGCCGATGGGGATGGGAGGGGCGTTCGTCGCCATCGCCGACGACGTGACGGCGCTTCACTGGAATCCCGCCGGACTCGCCGACCTCGACGGCGTGCAGGTCTTCGGAATGAGGACGAGCGTGTACAGCGTCGAAGGCCTCTCCGAGGACTCGGCCATGGCGGGCTACGGGATGGGAAGGCGGGGATTCGCGGTGGGGTGGCTCCGGACGGCCGCTACGGACCTGTACAGTGAGGACACGCTGGTGGCCGGCTACGGGATGAAGACGCCTCTGGACGGGCTCTCGGCGGGCCTGTCGGTGAAGCGTTACTCCATCGACGCCCCGGGCTACGAGTACTACAACGACCCCGGCTACGACTCGTCGGGCGACGCCGCGTTCTCGGGCGACGTTGGCGTCCTCTACAGGCGCGGCCAATGGTCCGCCGGCGCTACCTACAGGAACATCGGCGAGCCCGAACTGCAGCTCATCTCGAGCACCACCGATCCCGACCGCATAGTGAGCGAACTCAGGTTGGGAGGCTCGTACGTCTTCCGAGAGGTCATGACCATGACCGTCGAGTGGCGCGCGTCAAGAGAAGTGCCGTCCTACTACGACAACAGGAGCAGTCTCAACCTCGGGACCGAGGTGTGGTTCTACGATGTCTTCGCCTTGAGGGCGGGGATGAACAGGGACAGGATCACCGCGGGCTTGGGCCTCAAGGCCGACCCCGTCAGGATAGACGTCGCGCTTCTCTCAGAGCGCAGGATCGGAAGCCTCTACAGGCTGTCCGCGATCCTCACGTGGTAGCGGAGCCGAACCCGGGCGGCGCTCGAGGCGCAGGAGCCCTCAAGACAAGGAGCATTAAGTGATCCGAACGAGCAGGGAGTGGTCGATCAGGAGGGGAGCGGTCTTCCTTGCCGTCCTTCTGCTGACGGCGGTCGTGGGCGACGCCGCGGCCGTCACCACGCTCGAGGGCTACTCCGAGCTCATGTCGGAGCTCCGCTCGAGCGGCGGAGGAGACCCGAGTTGGGAGCTCAGCAATCCGAAGCTGTACGCGGAGCTGCGGCTCAAGACCAGCCCGTGGCAGGGCGTGGACAGCTTCCTCAAGATCTCGGCCGAGTCGAATCGCCTCGACGACTACATGAAGGACACGAAGTTCTTCTTCCGCGAGGCGCACATGCACTACCGGGCGACGAACTTCGAGACCTATCTGTTCAGCGGTCAGGACAGGTTCTGGCTGAACGAGCCGCTGCTCGAGATAGTGAACTCGGGCGTTGTGAAGAACGACAACTACGGTCCGAGGGCGCAGGGCATACGCGTGGACTTCTGGGGTCTCAAGGGTTTCACCGGCGCGGCGTTCGTGAGCGAGCGCAGCGACTACCTGTCTAGCAACTGGGAGGCGCTGAGCGCGGCCGAGCAGGCCGTTTATCCAGGCTCGGCCCCGGGTGACACGATCACCAGCAGCACCGACGATTACAGGGCGGTGCGCGTCACCAGGAGCATGGTGAGTGACCACGTCTACCTAGGCGGGACGTACGCGCGCAAGGACTACAACACGACACCGTACATCGGAGAGAGACAGGACTTCGACGAGATGTCGGCCGTCGATGCCGAATTCGCCATGGGCGAGCTGGTTCCGGTCCTGCAGCAGTTCGGGCGTGTGACGTGGGTGACCGAGGTCGGAGCCAACACGTCCGGGCACCTGTGGGACAGCCCGGACCCGGCACGGTACGGGTTCAAGACCGAGGTTCGCGACGTGAGAGTCGGGCCGTTCAGGGTGCTGGGCAACTTCGAGGAGTACGGGAAGGACTTCTACACGGTCGGGCTGTCCTCGGGCGACAAGAACAACCTGAACGACTACACGCAATACTACGGCGAGGCGCACTACCGCGTTCCCACCAAGGCCATCAACCTGAAGGGTTGGAGGCGTCACGCGGCGCCCAACCATCCTGGGGTGACGAGTTACTCCAACTCCGTCGGCACGATCAACGAATGGGGAACGGAGGCGTACGTCGAGTTCGTCAACGGGTTCACGGGACGGACGGAGTACAAGATCTACGAGGACAACAACGGCACGTGGCCCAACCTGTTCGTGGAGGTCACCGGTGAGAACCGGTTGGTCAAGCTGCGCACTCAATACCGCATCAAGGACATCGACTCCGTCTATCAGCTCAAGGCCTACGGTTTCGAGGCCAACGTGAACCTCTCCGACAGCTGGAAGTTCTACGCGAGAGTTCTGAACGTCGATGAGAAGACCGAATCGAGACAGACGGCATACGCCCAGCTCAGGTATCTGGGATGGGGCGGAGCCGAGTTCTATGTGGAGTTCGGGAATCCGGACCAGAGCAACGATCTGGTCAACGACGGCGACTTCGTAGAGCACGGTAGCGGCGCGACGACGGAACAGGTCTTCAAGGCCTATCTGAAGATCTACTACTAGGACGGAGAAGAGACCATGAAGCACGGACGCTGTTCGGTACTCGCGATGGCCACCACGGCACTGCTCTTGCTGGGCGCGGGAGTCGCCCTGTCCGACGTGGCGGTCGTCGACGGAGGGATCGAGTTCAGCTACGACGACCCTTACGCGGCGAGCGTCAACCTCGCGGGCAACTTCAACAACTGGAGCATGAACGCGGACGCGCTCACGCTGGGCGAGGACGGTGTGTGGAGGGTGGTGAAGGACCTTGCTCCCGGTTCCTATGAGTACAAGTTCGTCGTCAACGGCTCGGAGTGGGTCGCGGACCCCGGCAATCCGGTGGTCGTTGGTGACTACGGCAATTCCGGAGTGACCGTGAACGCGGACGGTAAGATAGCAGCCAGCGCGGGTACGGAGGCTATTTCGAACACGACCGTCAACTCGCGCGTGAAGCTCACCGGCTGGTATCGCGCCACCTACGACACTCAGTCGGACGTTCCGAGCGACCCAAGGTGGAGGCTGAATCGTCCCACCCACGAGTTCTACATTTCGGTAGACCCGACTGTGAACAAGCAGGTCTCCGGGGCGGCCATGCTGCACGTGTCGACAGGTTCCGGCGACATTACCCTGATCCACGCCGATCTCTACAGCGGGCACCTCAAGTTCGACGGCGGTCCCTTCAGCGTGATGGGTTGGGACAACGAGGAGGACGTGCAGTTCGACAATCCCCTCGAGTACGTGGGTCACTACGACCTGGTGGGGACCATACCGGAGGAGAACATCCCGTTCGGACGGGGCGCTCAGGGCGTCAACCTGAATACGCACCTGTGGGGCTTCGACCTCAAGGGGACCTATTCGAACATCTACGACATGAGCATCTACAACAACCCGGCCATCTACGACAACACGGGCACCGACCTGCTGGCCGGCAGGCTCAAGCGGCCCGTCGGTCCGACGACGCTCGGCGTAACCTACGCGGCGTACATGGACGGATGGTGGACCAGCTTCCAGGGCACGAACGAGAGTCCGCAGCTTTCCGAGTACATCGCGGAGAGCGGCTCCACGAGCGACTGGTTCGAGCTCTCCAACACCGAGAGACTCGTGAGCGCGGACGTCGACCTTCCTGTGATGTCCGGCAAGGTCGATCTCAAGGCCGAGTACGGTCTCTACAGCTACAACGGCCTGTGGGACATGGGCAACCGCGAGAAGGTCGAGGGAGAGAGCTACTCCAACGGCGCCATCGACGTGCCGTTCGGCGACACCGACGGCTGGGTCGCCCGCGGAGTCGTCGACGTGTTCTCACTGAAGCCTCTGGACCTCGAACTTGAGGTTACGAGATTCTCGCTGGACGGGATGTCCGCCGACGAGGAGTTCGTGTCGTTCTCGGGCCCGATCTGGTGGCAGGATTTCGGTCCCACCGTGCAGTCCGAGCAGTTCCCCGGCAGGGCGATCAGGCAGTACACGCAGGTCACGTCCGCCGACTCGCCGCTCGTCGTGAACGTCTACGGGCCGCTGCCCGAGTTCAAGAGCTGGGACTACGAGTTCGAGGCGGGGTTCGGGTTGGGCATCTTCGATGTTCGCATGGAGTACGACTACTACACCTTCGAGGGCTCGTTCATAGACACGCTCGACTGGCTGATGGCCCCCGGCGACTTCGACGGGTCGACCACGCGCATCGCCGGCATTACCTCGGCGGAGGTGCTTCCCGAGAGGCTGGAGGTCGGATTCGACTTCGAATCGCTGACGCACGACCTGAACATGGGAGACGTTCTGGAGAGCGCCATAGGCTGGACCGAGCCCATCGACACCTTTGAGGCGATCCTCTCCGGCCGAGTCGCGATACACGATGACTGGAGCGTCCTCGCCAACGTCAGGCACATCACGTACAGGGACGTCCCGGTGGCCACCGCGGCGCGCGACTCCATCAGTTACGAGAACAAGAGCTACTTCGCTCCGTACATCGCGCTGGTGTACAGCCCCAGGCCCAACGTCGAGGTGCGTCTGGGATACGGCATCGATCCGATGAGCTACATCGACACCCCGGTCAAGGGCAGGCCCGACGGCCGCGAGCGCTGGCGCTCTCAGTACCTCTGGGACCACAGTGACTACACCGTCCTGAACGCCGAGCAGGCCCTGCAGGATGCCCGTACGATCGGCGTGATGGCCGTCATCTCGTTCTAGGTCGACGATGCGGCCAAGGCGATCACGCCCGGCCGTCGCGTCGTCACAGGGAGGCTTGACCAAGTTGAGACGCGAATCCTCTGTC
>CAYNQF010000075.1:0-12084 GCA_964399265.1 uncultured bacterium
CGTGCACACGAAGACGCTTCGTTTCTTCGTCATGTCCCCGTAACCTCCATCCAGGCACCGGATTCGTAGTCCGTCGACGGCGACACGATCGACATCCACAACCAGCGAAGAACCATTCGCAAGCGCTCCCTCGCACCCAGCACGCGTGCTCCGTCAAACATGGTCATGTCGGCCGCGCGCACTTCCCACCCCGCACCCCGCATCCATTCCTGTAGCGGGACGCGAGAGTCGGCCGGTGCGCCAGCGGGCGCGTCGGGAATCCTCGAGGGCGCGACCGATATGTCGTCCAGGACGCCTAAGAGCCTCGGGGGCATCAGGACGACAAGATCACCCGAGCCCGCGTCGCGCGAGCGCGCAGCGTCCTCCAGATACTGCACGGCGCGCAGCCGGTCCAGCAACTCTCCCGCCGGCGCGAACTCAACCTCCGGGTCGCGCACGCAGCGAGTGAACACCTCCCTCGCCTCCGGAGTAGCGGACCATCGGCCCGTCGCGGAGGGCTCTGCGAACCCGCTCGCGAAGTGGGTGTAGACGATGCTGACGCCCTCCTGCCGCTTGAGCTTGTCGACGTTGCTCTTCGAAAGGAGTCTCACGAACTCACCGACGAGCTTGCCGTTGCTGCTTGCACACCAGAGCGGCGCGTCGGGCGTCAGCGGGTCCTCGTACGGCATCGACGGGTCGACCGCGAGCGTGTTGATCTCGTCGGTCGTGTAGCCGCGCACGTACGTGACCAGGCTCCGTGACACGTCCACCCAGTAGAACGGGCTCGACGGGTCGTCGCCGTCGAACCGGTTGAGCCCTGTCCTCATCCTGTAGACCCATTGGAGCAATGGGAAGGGAAGTCTACGACTACCCCAGTAGAAGGCTTCGCGGTTCACGCTGTGGAACACCATGAGCCGAGGCTCGCCGCCCACGAGGTTCCGGAGCGTGTCGAACGCCGCGATGGTGGTCTCCCGCTCGTCGTGGCCGGCCGTGGCGGAGTGAAGCACTATCTCGTGCCCGCGCGCCGCCTCCGCCAGCACCCACCGGCGGTACTCCGGGTCCTGCAGCGTCAGGCCCGAGTGCTCGGGCGGATGGTCGGGGTGCTCGAACGCCCAGACCGTCTTCGTGACGCGCACGCCCAGGCTGTCCATGAAGGTGTAGACGGGGGCGGTCGTCTCGAACTGGAAGAAGTCCGTGTCGTCGGTCACCGCGACGACGCACCGGTGTGAAGCCCCGAACGGGCGGAACGCGCGCTCTTCGACGGGCGCCCACCAGACGAACAGCGCGGCGGCCGCCGCGACGACGACCACGGCACAGACGACTGCCGCGATTCCTCGGCGCAATGCTGCATCCTCCGCGTAAGGGTGTCGAATCCGCCCTGACGGCGGTGTTCCCGGGGAACTGGGCCGGCCATCCGGCCGGACAGGAGTGAAACGACATTAGCACAGACGCGGGACGGCCCACAAGCGCCGGGGCGTCGCCCTCTGTCCGCCCGCTGCGACGTGCACCTCTGCCAGCGCGCCGGAGCGTCCGCCTCCCAGCCGGACGCCGCGCGCGCTGGCGTGCGCGGCCGCAATCTGCTACCTTCTCCCGTGAGACTTGGACCGGAGGATGCATGAAGGTGCTGCTTGCGGGAGGAACCGGCTTCACGGGCAGGAGAGCGCTCAGGCTCCTGGTCGATCGTGGGCATTCCGTCACCTGCTACGCCAGAGCCGAGAGCGACACTGCCGAGATGTACGCGCTCGGCGTGCCCGTCATGCGGGGCGAACTCGAGGATGAGGTCGCGCTGGCCGAAGCGGCGGCCGGACACGAGGCGCTTGCGAGCGCCGGCCCTCTCACCCCCGACATAGCGACCGCGATCGTGAACGCGGCGAAGCGGGCGGGCGTCACGAGGGTGCTCGTGATCGGTACGACGAGCATCTTCACGAATCTGAACGCCAAGAGCAAGTCCCAGAAGACTGAGGCCGAGAGGATCGTCCGCGAGAGCGGTCTCGACTACACGGTCCTGCGCCCTACCATGATCTACGGCACGCACGAGGACCGGAACATGTGCAAGCTGGTCCGGTACTTGAAGTCGCACCGGATGATCCCGGTGTTCGGACCGGGAACAAGCCTCCAGCAGCCGGTCTACGTAGAGGACCTCGCGATGGCGTTCGTGCTGGCCCTCGAGAGCCCCGCCGCCATTGGCAAGGCCTACGACGTGGCGGGCGGAAACGCCGTGACGTACAACGAGGTCATCGACACTACCGCGAGACTTCTCGGACGGCGCGTGATGAGGGTCCACATACCGCTGCGGACGTCGCTGGCACTGGTGAAGTTCTACCACAGGCTGTCCAGACGCCCGCTGATCCACGGCGAACAGGTCCTCAGGCTGAACGAGGACAAGGCGTTCTCGACAGAGGAGATTGAGCGCGACCTCGGCTACTTCGCCCTCTCGTTCGAGGAGGGGATGCGCATGGAGGTTGCGGAGATCCTCGACTGGGACGGCCGCACTCCCTAGAAGATCGAGAACCTCACAAAGCTCTTCGGGTTCTCGCGTATCTGCGCGACAAGCTCACGTACCTCTCTCACCGCGGCCACAAACTCGTCGTGGGCGGTGTCGTCGCTCAGGACCTTGCCAAGCGACCCCTTTCCCTTCTCGACCCTCGTCACCAGGGAATCGAGCGACGCGGAGATGTTCTGCAGCTCCGTGGTGAGCTGCGCGAACCTGGCGGATGCCACGGAGAGCGAGTCGACGGTGGCCGATGCGCCTGCCTTGTTCTGCTCGACGAAGTCCTTGAGGCTCGCCGCGGTCTCGCGGAAGTCCCCGACCGCGTCCCTCAGACCGACCGAGGCGATGCTCGCGTTCTCGAGGGTCTCCCCGACCCGCTTGCGGCTCTCGGTGTCCGACAGCGCGCGGTCGGCCGCGCCGAGAACGCTTCGGATCTCGGTCAGCGCCTCGCCCATCTCCGCCACGACGTCGCCGAGACCCTTGTCGTAGTAGCCGAAGACCGTGTCGCCTTCCTTGATGATCTCGTCGCTCTCGCCGGGCCGGATGGCTATGACCTTCGCGCCGATCAGGCCGTACGTCGACACGCTGATCCGCGAGTCGACGGGAATCCGGATGCCGCGGTCGAGCGACACATCCGCCACCACCTTCCCGTCCACCAGCTGCAGGTCGAGTATCTCGCCAGAGGAGATGCCGGCGACCGTTACACGGTCGCCCACGCCGAGGCCCGCCACCTCCGGGAAGACGACGCTGAACTTGTAGGTGCTGTCGCCGAACTTGACGCCGCCCAGCCACAGTATGCCCAGTATCAGCACCAGACCGGCGACCGTCAGCGTGATGCCGACCCTGAGTTCGTTGCCTCGTTCGCTCATCTTGAAACCCTCCGAATCGTGCCGCCCGGCATCACACTGCGGGAAACCGGCGCCTCGGGGCCGCTCGAGCGGCCCGCGAACGGTCTCACGAGAACGGGTCGTACCCGCGCGACGGACCGCGATTGACGCTCGGCCGTCCTCTCGCGATGAAGTTCCTGACGGCCTCGTTGTCGGTCGTCGACAGCTCGTCGGTCGTGCCCACGAACGCGATCCTGCCCTCATGCATCAGGGCGACCCTGTCACCGGTGAACGACGCGCTGTGCAGGTCGTGAGTGACGACGATCGACGAGGCGTTGAGCTTCCTCTGGGTGGTCCTGATGAGTTCGTTTATCTGCTCGGCCATTACGGGGTCGAGCCCCGTCGTCGGCTCGTCGTACAGGATGATGTCCGGATCGAGCGCGATCGCCCTCGCGAGCGCAACGCGCTTCTTCATGCCCCCGGAGATCTCGGACGGCATGAGCGCGCTGATGCCCTCGAGCCCCACCAGCGAGAGCTTCTCGTCGACGATGTCGGCAAGCTCCGGACCCTTCATCCGTCTGTGCTCGCGCAGCGGCAGCCCGACATTCTCGCCGACGGTCATCGAGTCGAAGAGGGCCGCCCCCTGGAAGACCATTCCGAACGACTTGCGGACCTCGTCCAGGCCCTTCCTGCCCATCTTCGTGATGTCCTTGCCGTAGACGATGACCGAGCCGCCGTCCGGTGACAGAAGGCCGATGACGTGCTTGAGAAGCACGCTCTTCCCGCAGCCCGACGGCCCGAGAACGACCAGCGTCTCCCCGTCGCTGAGCGTGAGGTCGACACCGCTCAGGACCTCGTTCTCCCCGAACGACTTCCTGAGACCCCTTATCTCGACGACGACCGACCCGACCATCACACCGCCTAGCCGAAGATGACCTTGAACAGCAGAGTCGCCAGAACGTAGTCCGAGACCAGGATGAGCACGCAGCTCGCGACGACCGCACGCGTGGCCGCCTGGCCGACGCCCACCGCCCCGCCGCTCGCGCGTAGCCCGGCGAGGCACCCCATCAGGGCGATGATCCCACCGAACACGAACGACTTGATGAGCCCGCCGAAGATGTCGCCCTCGAAGAAGAACATCTTCACGCCGCCGACGAACGAGCTGGGCAGGACGCCGAGCGAGGCGTTCGAGATGACGAACCCTCCGCCGATGGCGAGCGCGTCGGCGAACACCGTGAGCACCGGCAGCATGATGAGCGCTGCTACGATCCTGGGCATCGCGAGGTAGCGGACAGGGTCGAGTGCCATCGCCTCCAGGGCGTCGACCTGCTCGGTCACGCGCATCGTGCCCAGTTCCGCGGCTATCGACGCGCTCACGCGTCCTCCGACGACGAGCGCCGTGAGCACGGGCCCCAGTTCGATGACGACCGACTTGTATATGGCCGTGCCGATGTACGCCTCAGGCACGAACTCGCGAAGCTGGTAGGCCGCCTGGACCGCCGTTACGGCGCCGGTGAAGATCGATGTGATGATGACGAGGGGCAGGGACCCGACGCCGATGCGGCGGGCCTGCTCGAACACGAGCGGCATCGAGCGCGGCAGCTTGCGCAGGACCATCAGGCCGCGCCAGAAGAGGATGCCGGCGGCGCCGGCCTCTCTCACGAACTCGAGAGCGGTCGCGCCCAGGGCGGTGAAGAACCCTCCCCGCCTCGACCTAGAGGTCGCCGATATCGAATCCATCGTCGGGCCTCGAACTCAGGTTGTCGAAGCGCGTGCACTCCGAGGAAAAGGCGAGTCTCACCGTGCCGGTCGGACCGTTTCGCTGCTTGCCGATGATGACCTCGGCGATACCGATGTTCTCGGGGCTCTTGTCGTAGACCTCCGGCCTGTAGATGAAGGCGACCACGTCGGCGTCCTGCTCGATCGCGCCCGACTCTCGAAGGTCTGAGAGGATCGGGCGACGGTCCCCGCCGCGCGTCTCGACGGCTCGCGACAGCTGCGAGAGCGCGAGCACCGGGACCTCGAGCTCCTTCGCGAGCCCCTTCAAAGACCTTGAGATCTCGGAGATCTCCTGCTGCCTGTTCTCCTGCCTGCCCAGACCGTGCATGAGCTGCAGGTAGTCGACGATGATGACGCCGATGTCCGCCTCGGTCTTGAGGCGCCGGGCCTTCGACCGCATCTCGAGCACCGTCATGGCCGGGGTGTCGTCGATCCAGATGGGCGCCTCGGAGAGCATTCCGGCCGCCGTCGTCAGGCTCGACCAGTGTCTGTCGGCAAGGTGTCCGGTACGAAGCTGATGCGCGTCGACGCGCGCCTCGCTGCACAGCATGCGCTGGACGAGCTGCGCGCGCGACATCTCGAGGCTGAAGATCGCCGTGCCAAGTCCCTTCTGGATGGACGCGTGAGCGGCCACGTTGAGCGCGAACGCGGTCTTCCCCATCGACGGCCTGCCGGCGATGATGATGAGGTCGGAACGCTGGAAGCCGGAGGTCATCGTGTCGAGGTCGATGAACCCGGACGGTATGCCTGTGATGTGCTCCTTGCGGCGGTACAGCTCCTCGATGACCTCGAAGCTGTGCTTCAGGATCTCCCTCATGGGAATGAAGTCGCGGTGCACACGGGCCTGTGCGATCTCGAAGATCATGTGCTCGGCCCTGTCCAGGATGTCGCTCGCGTCGCCGCCCGTGTCGTACGCCTCCTGAGCGATCTCGGTGGCGACTGTGATGAGCTTCCGGAGGACGGCCTTCTCGAGGACGATCTTGGCGTGGAACCGCACGTTGGCCGTCGTCGCGACGCTGCCCAGGATGGTCGTGAGGTACGCCGCCCCGCCCACGTCGTCCAGGTCCTTCGACTTCTTGAGTTCCTGCGTCACGGTAACGAGGTCGACCGCCTCGTCCTGCGCGAACAGCCTCATGATGGCCGCGAAGATCTTCCTGTGCGCCGTGCGGTAGAAGGCGGTCTCGTCCAGGAGTTCCGTCACGACGCCCACCGCCATCTTGTCGAGCATCATGGCGCCCAGGACGGCGACCTCGACCTCGACGGCCTGCGGCGGCACGCGCCCGGCGGGGATCTCCGGCGTCGGAGTCCGCTGCGTTCTCTCAGTGGTCTTCTCGGTCGTTGCCATCGTGCCTCCGACACCTAGTCGCCAACGATCCTGCGTTCGAAGGTCCTGCTCTCCTCGTTCAGGTCGACGATCACCAGTGACAAGGGCCCGCCTTCCTCGGACTGCCCCGGCTGCACGCATACGGTGTCGCCTATGGGCGAGCACCACTGGCTGGTCACGTCCGGAGACTCGTGGATGTGACCGTGGAGCGTCATGAGCGGCTGCTCCCGCTCGACGAAGACGTACACCGACTCGGAGCCGACCTGCCGGCCGTCGCCGCACTCGTCCAGCCCGAGATCGACGGGCGGCATGTGGATGACGTAGACGGCCCGATCCATGTCCGTCGGCCTAACCAGCTGATCGAGTTCGTCCTCTATCGTGGGCAGTGTTCGAGCGTACGAGAACCAGTCCTCGATTTCAAGGAAGCCGTTCCGGTCGGACATGAGCCCCGTCCCGAACTGCTCCTGAAACTCGTACTTCTCGTGGTCCATTCTGCACCGGTCCTTGAGGCGGAACGGGTAATCGACCACCCAGTTCATGCCTATGAACTCGATGTCGTCGTGCTCCCACCGCCTCTGCGCCAGGTTCTCGGCGCACGGGTGCCTGCCGCACACCTCGTCGAACACCTCGTCGTAGATGCGAAGGTCGTCGTTGCCGAGGCACGCAAGGTAATGGACACCGGCGTGGTCGTACTTACTGAGATGCGGGTCGATGTAGTTCCGCAGAAACGACTCCTGCGCGGCCCGCCCCGACCCCTTCGGCAGGAGGTCCCCGCCGTTGATCACGACATCGACCCGCTCGTCCAGGGCCGTCTCGAGCGCCGCCTCGTACTTGTCGGCGTCGCCGTGAAGGTCAGTGACGTAGAGAAGTTTCAAGGTGTCCTCGTGTGAGATCGTGTTGGGGATGATGACAACCTGGTGCTGCGCTCGCATCGCCCGGCGACTCGTGTGTCATCCGTGTCGGCCGCGCGCCTGTCGCGTCTATCTGGCTTCCTTCTTGGACCGCGGGTACAGCGTCTCTCCGGACTTCGTGAGTTCCTCGATCCACATCTCCTTGAGAGCGGCGAGATCGTCGGTCGGATCGTAGTCCGGCTCCTCCTTCGGTTCGAGCTGATCCAGGGCCTCGAACTCGAACGCGTCTGCGCCCAACTCTGCCCAGTCTTTCTGAAGCTCCTTGTCCGGATGCCCGCCGGCCTCCAACTGGAATCGCTGCCGGTTCAGCATGCTGGGCAGGTCCGTGGTCGATCCCACGAGCGACTTCCCCGCCACTGTATTGCGGACCCTATAGATGCCGGCAGGGCGAGGCGTGTTCTTGTACTCGCGATTGAGTTCCCTGCGCTGGCTCTTGTCCATCGCGCGTCTCTCGGATCTGACGGTGGCGTCGGCTGCATGCAAAGCAACCTCTCCGCACACTATCTCTCACGCCGCCCGGTCGTACTCCCGCTTGAGCAGCAGGAAGTCCTCCCAGATCGGCTTCTTGTATCGTGGGTCGCGCAGGGCCGCCGCGGGGTGGTACGTCGGCACGACGACGATGCCTTCGGCCTTGTACATCTTGCCGCGCATGCTGGCCATCGAGCCCTTGAGCCCGAGCAGGGTCTGCGTCGCCGGCAGTCCCAGCGTACAGATGATCCTGGGCCTGATGAACGCGAGCTGCTTCGCGAGATACGGCATGCACGCGTCGATCTCACTCGTGAATGGCGTCCTGTTGTTCGGGGGCCGGCACTTGATGATGTTGCCGATGTAGACCTGGTCGCGGGCGATGTCGGCGGCGGCGAGTATCTTGTCGAGGAGCTGTCCCGCGCGCCCCACGAAGGGCACGCCGGAGAGATCCTCGTCGCGGCCGGGCGCCTCGCCGATGAACATGAGCGTGGCGTCCGGGTTCCCCGTGCCGAAGACGACCTTCGTCCGCCCCCCGGCGAGTTCACACTTCTCGCACGAGAGCGCCAGTTGCTCCACTTCCGCCAGAGAGCTGCAGCAGTCTACTTCGCTGGTCCCCGCAAACATGTCGCCGGTTCCGGACGCGCCGCTCACGGCGAGCCTGATCTCGACGACCTCAGGTTCGGGGATAGATGCGGCCAGTCTCGAAGCGTCTGAGCGGGTCGCCTTGGGTGCGGCTGGCCTCGATTCACGGTGCGGCTCGCGGGCTGCTGAAGGCTTCTGCGGCTGACTCGGTGCGCTCGGTGCGGCCTGCTCCTGCACCGGCGCCGGCCTAGCTGCTCCCCCGCCCGCAAGCATCTCCCGCACTTCCTCGGACAGGTAGACCTCGTCCTCGCCGAGTTCCTGCACCTGCCGCAGGTAGCTGATCAGGACCTTCCTGGCCTCGGAGCCACCGTCACCTGCCATCGCCGCGTGTCCCCATCTCCTCAAGCGCCGCGGTCAGTATCACGTCAGCCAGTTCTACCTTGCCCATCAAGCCGGGCGATTCCTCCCGGCCCGAGCGTCCGATCATCGTCACCATGTTCGTGCCCGTCCCGAACGCAGCACCTTTGACCTTGGGGTTGTTCACCACGATGAGGTCGAGGTTCTTCTTCTCGAGCTTGGCGCGCGCGTTGTTCGCTTCGTTCTCGGTCTCGAGCGCGAACCCTACGACACACTGGTCAGGCCGCCTGGCCGCGCATACCTCGAGCAGGATATCCTCCGTCGGCTCGAGTTCGAGCGATATGCGCTCGGTCCCCTTCCGGAGCTTGCTATCGGACGTGGTCACCGGCCGGTAGTCTGCAGGAGCCGCGGCCATCACGAGCATGTCGAGGCCGTCGAGCTCCCTCATCACGGCCTCCCGCATGTCAGAGGTGCTCGTCACGCTCACGTACGTGACGCCTTCGGGCGGGGTCAACGCGGTGGGCCCGGATATCAGGACGACGTCGGCCCCTCTCCTCATGGCGCGCTCGGCGACCGCGAATCCCATTGTTCCAGTCGACGGATTCGCGATGTGCCTGACTGGGTCGATGCGTTCCCACGTCGGGCCCGCGGTCACGACGACGCGCCTTCCAGCGAGGTCCTGCTCGGGTAGGAGCAGGTCGAGCGCGACCTCGACGATGCGGTCGGGGTCCGCGAGCCTCCCCTTCCCGACGGCGCCGCTCGCAAGCCTGCCGGTCTCGGCCTCAGCGATGATGACGCCTCGGGAGCGAAGCACGTCGAGGTTGGTCGTGACCGCCTGCGACTCCATCATGTGGACGTTCATGGCCGGCGCGAGCAAGATGGGGCACGTCATCGCCATGAGTTCCGTCGATAGGAAGTCGTCCGCAATGCCGCCCGCCAGCTTCCCTATCACGTTCGCCGTGGCCGGCGCCACGATGGCAAGGTCGGCCGCCTCGGCCAGATGAACATGCTCGAGGTGGTCGCCGCTCTTCGCGGCTCCGGTCTGCGCGGAGTTGCCTTCCTTTGCCGCTCCGGCCTGAGCAGCAGAGCCCGCTCGAGCGGCCTCCCTCACCTCCTGCACTCCGCGCTTCCGTTCTTGCGGGAACATGCTGACGACGACCTCGGTGCCCGTGAGCGTCTCGAACGTGAGTGGCGTCACGAACCTTGTCGCGTTCTCCGTCATCACCACGACGACCGTTGCCCCGAGCGACCTCAGTCGCGAGGCGATGTGCGGCGCCTTGAAGGCGGCTATGCTCCCGGTCACTCCCAGGACCACGGTCTTCCCGGAGAGCGGCCTCGACGGGAACTGCATCACTTGTCCGGGTCCTCCGCGTGCCGCGTGCTCTCGTAGGACTCAAGCTCGTACTCGACGTCGCCCTGCGTGATCATCTGGAGTGCCAGGGACGTGACCTTCTCGTCCGGGTCCTGCCTGTCCTCCGGCGGCATGTTGTGCAGCCTTCTTGCGACCTTCGCCGCCAGGACGGCACCCAGGTACTCGTTCTGCGCATGCTTCAGAAGCTTCCTCTTGTCCAGCTGCTTCATTGTCACCCCTTGCTCGTGGCCGTAACGGCCGGGTCACCTGCTGTCTCTTTTCTTCCTCTCCGACTCGATCACGCGGAGCACCTCCGCGACCGCGCGGTCCAGATCCTCGTTGACGACGCTGCGGTCGTACCACGACGCGCACGCGAGTTCCCCCACGGCGTTCTTGAGACGCGTCGCTATGACGTCATCATGATCGGTCGCCCTGCCGCGCAGCCGCTCCTCCAGCGCATCCCTGGACGGGGGCAGGATGAAGACCAGGAAACTGTCGGGATAAGCCTTGCGCATCGACTCGCCGCCCTGGACGTCGAGGTCCATGACGACGTCGCGGCCGGCCGCCAGGAGTTCATCGATCACAGACCGCCTGGTGCCGTATCTGTGGCCATGAACCACCGCCCACTCCGCCAGCGCGCCCTCTTCCACGAGCGTGTCGAACCGCGCGTCGTCGACGAACTCGTAGTGGCGGCGGTTCGTCTCCCCCGGCCGCGGCGGCCTCGTGGTCACCGAGACCGAGTACGCGAGGACCGGGTCGAGTGCCAGAATGCGCTGCGTGACGCTTGTCTTGCCGGCCCCCGAGGGTCCGGACACAACGATCGGGAAACCTCTCCGGCTCAATGCTCGCTCCGCAGGCCACCCTCTACGAGTCGCCGTTGTCCTTGCCTTCCAGCCTCTGCGTGATGGTCTCCGCGGCGATCGCGGAGAGGACGACGTGGTCGCTGTCCGTCACGATGACGGCGCGCGTCCTTCTGCCCTGAGTCGCGTCGACGAGCTTCCCCGTCTCGCGTGCGTGGTCCTTGAGTCTCTTGACCGGCGCCGACCCCGGCGTCACAACGGCGACCACCCTGTTGCTGGCCACTACGTTGCCGAATCCAATGTTCAAGAGGACTCCACTCAAACTCCACCTCCCGTCCCGGCTACTCCACGTTCTGGACCTGTTCCCGGAACTTCTCGATCTCTTCCTTCAGAAGTATGACGGCGCTCGACACGTCCGTGTCGGCCGTCTTCGACCCTATCGTGTTGGCCTCGCGGTGCATCTCCTGCACAAGAAAGTTCAGGCGCTTGCCCATCGGCTCATCGCTGTCGAAGCACTCGGACGCCTGGGTCTCGTGCGACCTGAGCCGCACGACCTCCTCGGTGAAGTCGGAGCGCTCGGCGGCGATCGCCGCTTCCTGCACGAGCCTCGTCTCGTCCAGCGGCGCCACGCCGTCCATCAGCTCCTGCACCCTCGTGATGACCTTGTCGCGCAGCTCTTCGGTGATCCGCGGGGCGGCATCCTCGACGGTCGACACGATGCCCGAGATCGAGTCGAGGCGCGCCCGCAGCTCCGACTCAAGCTCTCTTCCCTCAGCCTCGCGCATCGCCACGATGTCATCCAGGGCCTGTGACACAGCCGGCTCCACGAAGGCCCACAGCTCGTCCGCGCCGTCTCCCGCCTCCGACGACTCGAAGATCTGAGGGAACGACGCGAGCGTCTTGAGGTCCAGGTCGCCCGGCAGTGACAGCTCGCGTCCGAGTTCGCGCAGCTCGGCGACCAGTGCGCGCGCCGCCGGTACGTTCAGCGACACGGAGGAAGCTCCCCCGCCCCGCCAGTCCACGAAAACGGTCACGCGTCCGCGCGCCAGTCGCGCCTCGACCGCCTTCCGCATGCGGTCCTCCACCGAGAGCAGGATCCTCGGAGCCTTGATCTGCACGTCGAGGAAGCGCTGGTTGACGGAGCGCACGTCCACTCTGATCACGCGGTCGCCGTCGGTCCTCTCGGACCCACCGTAGCCGGTCATGCTTCTGAGC
>CAYNQF010000076.1:0-5827 GCA_964399265.1 uncultured bacterium
TGGTAGCGGGGGCAGGATTCGAACCTGCGACCTTTGGGTTATGAGCCCAACGAGCTACCGGACTGCTCCACCCCGCGTCATGTACTAACTACATGTATAACACTGCGCGACATGCGCGTCAAGGCGAATCGGGAGGTCCCTCGAACTGCGCCGCCTGAGGCCGTTCGGGCCTCAATGCGGTCCAGCGTGGTGATACCAGCGCACATCGCCGCCGCTACTCCACCGTCACCGTCATATCGTACTCGCCTTCGACCGTGAATCTCGTGGAGACATAGTATGTTCCAGTCTGTGCCGCGACTGTCTCGAGATGCATCGGCTGCCAGCCGGGGGAGAAGTCCTGTAGGGACATCCCGCTCGGGTCGTACAGCCTGAACCAGCCTCCGGCCGTCCACCCCCAGGACAGATCCACAGAGAGTGTCTGGCCTGCCTCGACGTCGATCGCATAGAAGTCCCTGTCGAGGTAGCAGCACCTCATGTCGGTGTACGTTCCCGGCGCGAGCGGTGCTGCCTCTTCGATGAAGTCGTTCTCCTCGTACGGGTCGTCCACGCACTTCGGGTCGGTGTAGAGCTTGAGCGTGTAGATGACGTACTCGTTCACAGTCGTGTCCCCGATGCACACGTAGTACGTGCCCGGCGGGAACGTGTACATCATGTCGCCGTAGTTGTTCGAGTTGATTCCGACCCAGGATGCTCGCGTGTACGCGGCACCGTCGGCACGCAGGAACTTCATAAGCCACGGCGAGTGGTCGGCGTAGAGGATAGGCGTGGACGCTCGGACCTTGTACGTGTCGGTGATCGTGAACTCGAAGATGTCGCGGTCGTCCCCCCAGAGCGAGAGCGTGCGGTAGTAGCGGAGGTTCTGGATGGGCTGCGCCTCGGCGATCGACTGGTTCGGCCAGAACGGGTCGCGGATGTGCTCCTCGTCAAGCGGGCCGGTCGTGAATCCCGTCGTTCGGTCGCCGGAGAGCGGGTTGCCCGCGAGATCGGTCACGCTCGACGACACGACCAGCTCGAGGTCCTCGTTGGCAGCGTACGTCGTGTCCGGCGTGAACGTGGCGGTCATGGTAGCTGCATCATATTCGACGTATCCGCTCACGTTGCGGGAGGCGACCTGTATGGCCGAATTCCCGAGCGTCGCCGGGTCGAGTGACTCGGAGAAGGCGACCTGGAACCGGCCGATGAGGTTCGCGTCTGTCGCACCCTCCGACGGCGTGACCGACAGGATCGTGGGCGGCGTGTTATCGCCGGGCGGAGGGTTGTTGTCGCTCGGGTTGGACTCCCCACATGACGAGATGAGTGTACAGGACAACACCGCTGCAGCGACCAGCGCGAGCTTTGATCTCGCAGGCATGTCGTGACTCTCCCGACCCGGTCCGGCGGGTCCTAGCGGAAACCGTCTCGGCGAAGTTATCGATCCCCTCGCGGTGAATGGTGACTCAATGTTCTGTCCAGACGAGCGGGGCGTCAACACGAAACGGGGGACGGAATGCGAACAGCGGGCGGGGGATTGGGTCCCACGCCCGCTGCCACTTCGCACCTGCCGGCTCACCAGGCCACGTGGAACGGCCGGGCTTGGCTTGCTGCCGTGGGTCAGCGATAGAGGGCCTTGATCGCTCCCCACGACCGCTCCTCGACGGGCGAGCCGCAGTCCGCGCAGCCGACGTCGTACGCGCCCACGATGACGCTCCATGGGTTCACGCCGGGAGCGCAGGGGGAGTTGGCGCAGAGGTGCAGGTCCGCCGTGAAGACGTCGCAGAAGAGCGGGTCGTCAAACGAGCAGTCTGAATGCGTGCCCGGCAGCGTGTCGCCGCCGGCGTTCCCGAACACGCAGCACTGGGTCGTCACCGGTGCTGGGTTCGAGCCGAAGGCGTGGAGCGCGTCGCCGACCTCGCTCAGGGCCAGGATGCTGTTCTCGATGTTAGGCGACGAGGTCGTCAAGAGCGCGATGCACCCGCCCGTGACTGCGGCGTTCATGGCGAAGGTCGTTCCACTGATATCGGGCGAGGCGCCGTAGAGGCACAGGCCGCCGCCCAGGCCTGTGCCCTCCGTCACCTCGTTGCCGAAGAATACGCAGCCCGTGATGTCGAACGGAGCGGACGGCAATTCGAGGTAGGCGCCGCCCCCTCGCTCGACGGCGACGTTGTTCATGAAACGCACGTTCTCGAGGGTGGGCATCGAACCGCCGTTCGACAGCAGGGCGCCTCCGTAGTAGCCGGTGCACCCTGAGAACTCGACGTCTCTGAAGGTCGGGTTCGACGATGAGAGGCATGCGACGCCCCCGCCTCCCCACGTGTACGCGGTGGAGGCGCACTCCACGAACCGGCAGTTCTCGATCGTCGGACTCGCTCCGGACATGACAAGGCCTCCGCCCACGGGCCCAGTGCCGTTTCTGATCGTGAACCCCGACAGGATCGCATCGGACGTCTGGCCGCCGTTGATCGTGAACGCTTCGTCAGCGCCCTCACAGTCGATGATCGTCACGTCGGGGCCGTCCGTCGAGATGAGCGTGAAGTTCTTGTAGCCGAAGCTCATGTTCCTGTTGGACTCACCCGAATATGTCCCGGGCATGACGAAGACGGTATCGCCCTCGCCCGCCCACAGCACGGCTTCCTTGATGTTGGTGTGGTCCCCCATGCCGCTCAGGTCGACGTAGTGATGGTCGGCGAATGCCGGGACCGCGATCGCGAGAGCGAGAACAATGAATAGCGCTGTGCGGTTCAAGGATCCTCCTTGGCCAAAAGGTGTCGACTATATCTCTTGCCTTGGGTCTTCTATCTGTGGGTGGTCGAACGGGCCTACGACGACAACTCCTCCGCGATCCGGTCTTCGATCTCCTCGGGTTCGCCCAACATGCCCGTCGCGCGGAAGGTGAGGCGACCGACGCCTCCTCCCGGCGCATCCTCGATCCACAGGCTCACGCGGTAGCTGGGCCAGTACGTGCGGATCGAGAGGCCGAGTATGAACGCTACGATGGCGATGTAGAGGAGCGGCACGCCCGGGTCGTGACGGTAAGAGAGGACGCTGCCCTCGTACGGGTTCTCCAGTGTTAGTTCGTATCCCTCGACCTCGAGCGGCTCCTCGGCCGACAGGTCGCCAAGCTCCACGCGCTCGGGCGGAGCGCTAATCGCAGCCATCCCGTGGGCCGCGGCGGCGAGTGTGTCCGCCCCTGCCGAAAGGGAGTCCACTTCGGCGATGGTCATCGTGTCTACTACTGCCGTGAGCACGTCACCGCCGCTGAGCGCGAGCGTGTCGATCACGATCTCAGTCCCGGTCGCGGAGTCGTCTTCCGAGGCGTCGGGCCTTGCCGACTCGACGGCAACCGTGTCCGCCGGCGCCGGCGGCTGCCACTTGAGCGCGGTGTGGGGGACCACAGGTCTGGTCTCGCGGTACTTCTCGTACAGGGTCCCCACGCGAAGGTTCGACGGGAAGAACATCCCTCCGATGGACTCAAGCGTGAACGGCACGTAGGCCTGCGTGTGTGCGCGTTCGACCTCCGCTCCGTCCTTCCAGACGACGATGTCGAACTCCTGCTCGTACGCCATCTGGTAGAAGGTGAGCCCGGCGACACGGAGAGGCCTGTTCACCTCGACCATGCGGTTGCGCGGTTCTGGATACCCGGGCGTCGAGACGTCGACGTCGCTCAGCCAGTCCTTCGGGTAGTACTTGCCCTCGTAGAGTTCCCACTCTGTGATGAACTCGTTGAGCGTGAGCTCGACGTACCTGTCGGTCCAGGCGAGCGTGTCGACTGTCGATGGGAACATCGTGTGGAAGCCGGTCTCGGCGCTCACTGTGGGTACCGTGAGCGGTTCGCCCGGATAGAGCGTAACGTCGCCCTCGAACGAGAAGAGCGCCGACATGATGAAGCCGATGATTGCCACGGCCATCGCGAGGTGATAGAGGAGGCTCACTCCCTCGGGCCAGGGGCCACGCCGCGCCGTGATGACGCCGCCCGACATACCCAGTATCTTGAACCCGCGCCCCTCGAGCACCTCCTTCGCTCGTCCCGCCGCGTCGGTGCCGTTGATGTTCACGATGCGGGCGTAGTCGGGTGCATCAGACGTGGCGAGCCCGGCGCCGCTGCGCTGAACCCAGCGAAGGATGCTGCAGAACACGAGATTCAGAAGGAGGATGAGGCCCAGGATCAGGAAGTACTTCGTGTGGAAGAGGTTCAGGAGGCCGAACCGCGAGAACGCCTCGTAGCGCTCGGCGCCCCACGACGAGATGTAGGTGTCCGCGTCGTAGCCCTGCGGGAAGATGGAGCCGACCACCATCGTTACGCCCATGATGATGAGCAGCCAGACCGTCAGCCGGATGCGCGACAGCTGCCGCGAGATCCAGCGGAACGGCCCGACCGATCTTGTCGGCGTTCTGTCTGCCTTGCCTGCCACGGAGGTCCTCTCAGTTCGTGATCCGCCCGGTCCCGTACGGACGTCGCTCGGCCCCGGGCCCGCGCCGGCGCTCTAGCCGTACAGGTGAAGACTCGGGATGCCGAACAGCCTCGCCAGCCACGTCACGCCCAGGAACGTTGTAACCATGCAGAGGAACGCGATGATCACGATAATGGTAGAGGGCGCGCCTCGCCACGTCGGCCGCACTCTCGTGTGGAGATAGAGAGCGAACGCAAACCACGTGATGAGCGACCACGTCTCTTTCGGGTCCCACTGCCAGTACACGCCCCACGCCTCGTTGGCCCACGCGGCGCCCGACATGATCCCGAACGTCAGCAGCGGGAACGCGAAGATGACCAGCTGGTGAACCGACCGGTGGAAGCGACTCAGGTTGTCGCGCGTCAGGCCGTAGTCGCCGTCCACCCGGAACGGCCACACGACGATACGGAACACCCACCACAGAAACGGCGGGAACTCCCGGGCACCCAGCTTCCAAAGGAGTATCTGGATGAGGTACGAGATCTCGACCGCGAACGCCACCACGAGGACGGCGTACGAGGCGAACGCTATCGCAACGTGCCAGAAGAACCAGAGGGTCTGAAGCGCCGGGAAGAGCGGTTTGATCTCGGGACTCTGTCCGAGGAGCGCGTAGAGGCATGCGCCTCCCGCGACCAGCGAGACGAAGAAACCGGGTATGCGCACGCTCCGTCGCCACTCTATGACCAGATAGGCGACGACCGTCGACCATGCGAACCAGGCGAGGCTCTCGTAGAGGCTCTGGAACGGAGCCGCGCCCTTGAGGATCGTGCGGATGATGATGACGATGGTCTGGAGCACGGCCGCGGCGACGAGCGCCGTTGTCGATCCGATCCGGAACGCCTTCGCCTGCGGCGTCGTGAAGTGGAGTATGTAGAAGACGAAAGCCGCCCCGTATGCCCAAAGGGCGGCCCAGAGAATCTTCGTCTCCATCGCCAGCCTGGCGGCGTCTCTGGCCAGAAGCATGTCAGCGTTCACACGTACTCCCGCTTCGTGAGGTGATGCGGACGCCTACTCTCCCTCGGTGCCCGGCTCGACCCTGTAGCAGATCTCGCCGTCCCTGATCATCCCGTATTCCTCGCGGGCGACCCGCTCGATGGTCGCCGGGTCGTTCTCGAGGTCATAGCGAAGCGCCTTCGTGGTCTCCCGCTCGGCCTCCAGGTCCTTGACCTCGGCCGCGAGGTCGTCGCGCATCGAGTGCATGCGCACGATCGACACGAGCCCGGTGTCTCCGAAGAGAACGGCGTAGGCGAACCAGAGGCCTACCGTCCACCCGAGTATTCTGAGCACCTTGGTGGAGGTGCCGCGCCCATAGCCCGTGAACGCCTTGCGGAGGAACCTGGGCTCCTCCTTCTTCCTGGGCGGGCTCTTCCTCTTGTTGACCCCGGATGGGTTGGGCACGC
>CAYNQF010000076.1:5927-12080 GCA_964399265.1 uncultured bacterium
ACCAGCTCGTCGCCCAGGTCCTCGATGCCGAACTCGGCGGCCCCTCCGAAGAGTGCCACCTCTCCGAGCTCCTCCTCGATGCGGATGAGCTCGTTGTACTTGCACAGGCGGTCCGTGCGCGACGCCGAGCCCGACTTGATCTGGCCGGTGCCAGTGGCCACCGCCACGTGTGCGATCGTCGTGTCCTCCGTCTCACCTGAACGGTGCGAGATGATCGCACTCATGCCGCTCGTCTGGGCCATGCCGACCGTCTCGAGCGTCTCGGTGAGCGTGCCTATCTGGTTCAGCTTGATGAGGATCGAGTTGGCAGCGCCGGTCTCGATGCCGCGGGCCAGACGCTCGGGGTTCGTCACGAACAGGTCGTCGCCCACGATCTGGATGCGGCCGCCGAGCCTCTCGGTCATCTTCGTCCAACCGGCCCAGTCGTCCTCGGCGTGTCCGTCCTCGATCGAAACGATCGGGTACTTGTCGACCAGCTCCTCGTAGAAGTCGACCATCTCCTCGCTCGTGCGCGACTTGCCCTCGGCGGCGAAGACGTACTTGCCGTCCTTGTAGAATTCGGTCGAGGCCGGGTCGAGAGCAATGAACACGTCGTGTCCGGGTACGTACCCGGCCTGGTCGATGGCCTGAACGATGACGGCGATGGCCTCTTCGTTGGACTTCAGGTTCGGGGCGAATCCTCCCTCGTCGCCGACTCCGACCGAGTGCCCTTGGGACTTCAGCACTTTCTTGAGCGAGTGGAAGACCTCCGCGCCCATGCGGATCGAGTCGGTGAAGCAGTCGGCGCCGGCTGGGACGATCATGAACTCCTGTATGTCGATGTTGTTGTCGGCGTGCTTGCCCCCGTTGATGACGTTCATGAGGGGAACGGGGAGGAGTCTGGCTCCCATTCCGCCGATGTGCCTGTAGAGCGGAATGTCGAGCGCGTCGGCGGCGGCCTTTGCGCATGCCAGAGAGACGCCCAGGATCGCGTTGGCGCCCAGGCTGCTCTTGTTCTCGGTACCGTCGAGGGCGATCAGAAACTCGTCTATGATCGCCTGGTCGTCTGCCTCGAACCCGATGATCTCGGGAGCGATGATCTCGTTGACGTTGCGGACGGCGTTCAGGACGCCCTTGCCGCCGTATCTGCTTTCGTCGCCGTCACGAAGCTCGACGGCCTCGTGGGTGCCCGTAGAGGCGCCCGACGGCACGGCCGCCCGCCCCATGATCCCCGAGTCGAGGATGACGTCGACCTCTATGGTCGGGTTGCCGCGGGAGTCCAGTATCTCGCGGGCGAATGCGTCTGTGATCGTGAGCATGTTCTCTCCGTTACAGGTGGGAGCGAGGGGCACACCGCCCCTCACGATGCGATTCGCTGCATGGTAGAGAGCGGGCGCGAGGGGTGTCAAGCGAAAATGCCCCACAAGTGCTTTGTGGCAGGGATGTTCCGGCATGAGCGCGCGTGGCTCCGGAACCCAGTGATGTGCCGGCGGCGACCGGCGCCACCGCGGCCTGACGAGCTGTTGGCGGGCCGGCGGCCGGCTCGACCTTGATGGGCACCGCCATGTGTGGTATAATTCAGCGAAAGCGACTTAGCTCACCCCTGCCTAGTCGGGAGGGAGTAGCCATGCGCAGGACGAGTGCAATGAGAAGAGCCGGACTCGACCTCCATGTCGTCGCGGTGCTCGCGTGTCTTGCCGTCATCTCTCCGGTCGCAGGAGCCGCGGCGCCACCCGGTGGCACGCGAGGCGACACGCTCTGGATCTTCGACGCGGACTTCTCCGACCTCGTCGGCGACAACGCTGGCTGGACGTCGGTGGACCTGAGCGGCACGCTCGGCGTTGAGAACTACTGGCACCGGGACACGCTGCGGCCGTGCCCGCGGCCGGAGAGCGGTCCCGGCGAGTGGTCCTGGTGGTGCGGGACCTACGACCCGTGCTGGGCGCAGCCTCGCGGCTACGGCAACAACTGGTACTGCTGCCTCGTAAGGGACCTAGCTCTGTCGGAGTGGAGCACAGCGGACGACCTCGTGACGCTCGAGTGGGACCAGCGGTACGCGATGGAGCGCAACTACGACTATGGCTACGTAGAGGTGTCTGATGACGGCGGGCTGAGCTGGAGCACGCTAACGGCCTTCTGCAATCCGGGGTTCACCGGTGCGGGGACCCCGATCGACTGGGACAGCGTCACGAACGGGCACCGGACCATCTACCTCTCAACATACGCGGGCACCGACGTGTCGGTGAGATTCCGATTCGAGTCCGACGCCGCCTATTCGGCTCAGGACCAGACGGACAACATACACCACTCGGTCAAGGACGGCGCGTGGCAGGTCGACAACCTCGCTGTCCGGGTGAACGAGTCCGTGTCGTGGTTCGACGACTGCGAGTCGCCCGGAGACAACGGATGGGAGCACACGGACATTCCCGCCAGCGGTCAGACGGGCGTCACGTTCTTCCGCGGCCAACTGGGAGTCGATTTCTCAACAGGACGTCCGCCGTACTCCGGACAGCCCGCGGACGGAACCTGGATGTTCGCGGCAGTTGGTGGGGCCAGTCGCATGGTCGATGGGCAGAACTCGCGACTTGTCAGCCCGCCCATTGACATAGCAGATGCTCTCGTTCTGGTGGGGGAGTTCGAATGTTGGGTCGACTTCCCGGACGATGCGAACGACGCGTGGGAGCTGCGTCTGGCCAGCGGGAACGTCCCCGAGTGCATCGACTTCCACTCCTTCAACCCCAATCCGCTGCCGATGGGACCGGAGTGGACCACCATTGCTGACGACTGGAGCAACTTCGCCGGTAACGACTGGCTGAAGGTGGCCTGGGCCACCTTCGGCGATGAGCCGGAACCGGGGGGCCATCACATGGCTGGGCTCTTCCTGAACCGCGTGCGCGTAGGCATCCCGCTCGACACCGGCGTGCCCGACGATGTGGCGGCTCAGCGCGCGCTGAGCATCCGCCCGAATCCCTTCAACCCGTCCGCTACGATCGAGTACACGCTCGACACGAGAGCGCACGCGACGATCCGCGTCGTTGACGCATCGGGGAGGATTGTTGCCACTCTGCTGGACGCCGAGGTGGGTCCCGGCTCCGATCAGATGACCTGGGACGGCACGACCGACGCTGGCGGCCGCGTCGCGAGCGGCGTATACTTCGTGTTGCTTGAGTCAGACGGCGTCACGGCCACACGGAAGGCCGTGCTTCTGAAGTAGAACGCGGGAGACTCACACGGAGCCACCACGCACCGAGATCGAGCGCTGGATCCTGAGCTACCTGTGGCCCGAGCGGTCGACGACGGCGGAACTCACCTACGAGAGGATGGAGTCGCAGTCTGACCACAGACTGCCCGTCCTCTACGAACCCCTGGACTATACGAAGCGCGGGCACTGGATCGACACCGCGCTCATCGGCGCGTTCTGCGAGGCGATGCGCGGAGCGGGGACCGTGCTGGATGTCGGTCCCGGCGACGGATGGCCGAGCCTCCGCATGGCCGCGCACTTCGGGCGCATCGTCGGCATCGATCCGTCCCCCCGGCGGGTCCATACCCAGCGCGACAACGCACACCGGCTCAACATCCACAACGTCGAGTTCGTCCAGGAGGGCGCCGAGGCGATGAGCTTCGGCGACGGGAGCTTCGGCGGGGTCACGGCGGCATCATCCATCGAGCAGACGGCACACCCGGAGCGGGCTCTGCGCGAGGTGTTCCGGGTGCTGGAGCCGGGCGGGTCGCTGGCGATGGTGTTCGAGGACTACGGCTCGTACTTCCCCGACGCTGACGGCGACGAGGAGATGTGGGCCGAGTTCGACGAGGGCAGTCCCGTTCTCTTCTATCAGGCTCGCAGCAAGGACCCGGCGCGGGAGACGAAGTACGGGCTCTTCCTGGACGGCCACAGGCTGGAAGAGGGGAGTGAGCCGGGGTGCACGCTGCGCTCGCTGGAGCTCAGGGCGTCGCGGCTCAAGAGCCTCGACCAGGGCGAGGACTCGCAGCTCGAGCCCGAGGTGCTGGGGGTCCGGTTCCTCGAAAGCGTGCGACCCTTCGTGACTGGCGCGCGCTACTTCGAACTCAGCCACTTCACGAGCAGGAGTCTCGACGAGATTCTAGGGGTGATAGGGTTCGAGAACGTGAGGCACCTCGACCACAGAATGCTCGACCTGCGGAAGCTGTTCGACGCCGCGGCCGAGGAGGGGCGGCTGGACGAGCTGGCCTCGGCGTTCGAGGAAGTGAGCTGGGAGTTTGGCGCGGAGGCGGTGAGAAGCGCGGGCCCGGGCATCGGCGACTTCGTCGTGGCCGACAAACCGCGGAGGGGCGAGTGACAGACAAGAGGCTCGACTCAGGCGAGTTCTGGAAGCGCTGCATCGCGGAGACGCTCGAGGGAGAGACGCCGACCAAGTGGAGGGAGTCGGTGTTCGACACCGGGCACCCGCTCGCCGACGCGTTCCTGAATGGTCTCCGGGCGGGCGCCGCCGTCCTTGACTTCGGTTGCGGTCTCGGCAGGAACGCGCTCGCTCTCGCCGCGAGAGGGTATGACGTATGCGTGTGCGACGTCGCTGACGCCGGCGTCAGGTACTGCGAGGAGAAGGCCGCGGTCGACGATCTGACGCTGCGCTCCGTCGGCTACGACGGACACGACATCGAACTCGCCAACCACTCGGTAGACGGAATCCTGGCCTGGAGCTGTCTGGATCACGTCACGCTGGACTGGGCCCGTGAGCTGGCCGACGAGCTGTCGCGCGTCGCGCGGCCAGGGGCCCTGCTGCTCGTCTCGTTCGACGAGGACAGGAGCGACGATCCCGACTCGGAGGCCGTTCTCCTGGGGGACGGGACCCACAGGTACGTGGAGGGCCGCAGGGCGGGGATGCTGTTCAGGCCCTACACGAATAGTGAAATCAGTTCACTTTTCGAGGAGGAGTGGGAACTGCTTGAATGGGAGGGAGGGGACACTTCCGTTCCCAGACGAGCGCTCCTGCGAAGGAAGAGCTAGGGGGCATCGCCCCGCGAGCACGGGCGATCCGCCCGGGTCGTCCCAACCGTCCGTCTCCCGAACGGCCGGAATCCTCCGGCCGCTCTTCGCATCATAAGATGTCGAGGAAAGCTCATCCCCCTCAGAGGCACGACAGCAGCTAGAGGAACAGATGCCGATCTTCGAGTACAGGTGTGGCAAGTGCGGTTGCGAGTTCGAGGAACTCGAGTCCGTTGCGGACAGAGACAAGGCCCGGAACTGCCCTGAGTGCGGTAGCAAGCGCGTTGAGAGGGTCGTGTCGGTGTTCGCCGCCAAGGTGGGCGGGAGTTCCAGTTCCTCGTCGAGCTGTGGTTCGGGCGGGTTCACTTGAGGCTAGTAGCTTGCCCAGGTGGGCGAGACCCGGTCGGACGAAGAGAGAGGGCCCGTGGCAGATAAGCTGCGGGCCCTCTTATCTTGGCGCTGTGAATGTCGCCCCCGAACGCCGTGGACATCACTGCCGGGCGCCGTGGACACCGCTACCCGGCGCCGCCGACCATCTTACTCCAGCGTGATGGTCACGTGCTCATCGTCTTCCTCATCGTGAATGTCGATGATCTTCCCGTCGAATCCCTCGGACTGCGCCATCTCAAGGATCTGGTCCAGGTCGAGGTCGAAGTCCTTGGATGCGAGGAAGCCGAGACCCTCTGACGAGTGCTTCTCGATGGCCTCCTCGGCCTCGCGCAGCTCCTCCTGGATCGTCTGCTCTACCTCCTCCATGCTCTCCCGCACGGCCTTGCTCACGACCTCGTCGATGTCCTTTCCGCCGCGCTCTCCGAGCCTGCCACCGAGTTCGCGCCTCATCCTCTCTGCGGCCTTCTCGGCCCGCCGCGCAGCCTGCTCGCGGTGGCGCTCCGCGCGCTCCCTGGCCCGCTCGGCGCGCTCGCGCGCGCTCTCGGCGTTCCGCTGGGCGCTGCGGATGTGGTGCCGAGCCGCCTTGGGAGCCAGCTTGAACCCGAACTTGAGCAGCGCAAGCGGAACCTTCATGTTGACCGTGTCCCGGCCGTTCTCCTGGACGCGGATGTGGAGCCACTTCCTCTTGATGTCGTTCTGCCTGGAGTGTGGCTCCGTCTTGTCCATGGCCTCCATGAGCCGGGCGGCCTCATCGGCAGTGACCTTGCCCTCCTCCAGCATCTTCAGTATCCGCAGCTTCTGCTCGTTCATGTAGTCCTCCA